>NZ_JBEXCR010000014.1:0-304464 GCF_040605375.1 Nonomuraea sp. NPDC005650 | reverse complement strand
GCTCTGGTGTCCTTGCTGCTGCTTGAGCCGGTGTTCGCGCCGCGCCCCTCGCGCCGCCCCTCGCGCCGCCCCTCGCGCCGCCCCTCGCGCCGCCCCTCGCGCCGCCCCTCGCGCCGCCCCTCGCGCCGCCGTCCACGCTGCCCCTCGCGCTGCTGACCGTGCTGCGGTCCGCGAGCTGCTCGTGTCGCGGTCCGCGCCGCTCCTCACGCTGTTATCCGCGTCGGTGCTCGTGCTGTTGGCCGTGCTGCTCTCCGCGCCGCCGTCCATGCTGCCCCTCGTGCCCTGGCGCGATCGAGTGGCCGCTGTCCGCGCTGTTGCTCGCGCTGCTCTCCGCGCCGGTGCTCGTGCTGGTGGTCGTCCCGGCCTCGTGCGGCCGGGTGAAGGGCCGTGTGGCCTCAGGTCAAAGGAGCCTGTGCGGCGGAGTGAAGGGCCGCGTGGCCTCAGATCAAAGGAACTTGTGCGGCGGAGTGAGGCCGTGTGGCCCCAGGCCAGAGGAGCCTGTACGGCCGAGTAATGGGCCGTGTGGCCAGATCGAAGGAGTCTGTGCGGCCGGGCTTGGGCGTCGTGTGCCGGGCTTAAGTCTCGTGGGGCCGAACTGGGGTCTCGAAGGGACCGGGGCTTGGGTTTCGTGGGGCTGGGGCTGGGGCTGGGGTCTCGGGGTGGCTGGGCGTGTGGGGTTAGCCGCTCTCGTTGCGAGCCGGCTGGATGTGCGTGGGTCGACTGCTCAGGCCGTGGGGCGGCCGGGCGCGCGGGGTTGGTCGGTCACGCTGCGAACGAACTGGCTGGGCGTGCGTGGGTCAGCTGTTCGGGGTGTGGGTCGGCCGGACGTGCGCCGTCGGTCGCTCGCGCTGCGAATGAACCGGCTGGGCGTGGGTCGACTGTTGGGTTGTGGGGCGGTTGGGCGTGTGTGGGTGCCACCTGTTCGGGTTGCGGGTCGGCTGCGGTGGGGGTGGGGGAGGGGCTAGCGGTCGACTATCTCGTTCTTGCCGATCACCACGACCCCGCCCCTGGTCAGGGCGAAGCGGGTGCGGTCGTACTCGAGGTCGAAGCCGATCCGCGCGCCGTCCGGGATCACGACGTTCTTGTCGATGATCGCCTTGCGGATGACCGCGCCCCGGCCGACCTTGACGTTCTCCATCAGTACGGAGTCCTCCACCAGCGCGTGCGAGTGGAGCACGACCCTGGGCGACAGGATCGACCGGATCGCCGTGCCGCCGGAGACGATCACGCCGGGCGACACCAGCGAGTCGATGGCCCGCCCCACCCGGTCGCCGTCGTTGTGCACGAACTTGGCCGGGGGCAGCGGATCATGGCCGGTGAAGATCGGCCACTTGTCGTTGTAGAGGTTGAAGACGGGGTGCGCCGAGATGAGGTCCATGTGGGCCTCGTAGTAGGCGTCGAGCGTCCCCACGTCGCGCCAGTAGCCGCGGTCGCGCTCGCTGGAGCCCGGCACGATGTTGTTCTTGAAGTCGTAGACGTCGGCCCCGCCCGACTTGACGAGCATCGGGATGATGTTGCCGCCCAGGTCGTGCTTGCTCGTCGGGTCGAGCGCGTCCTCCCGCAGCGCGTCGATCATCGACTGGGTCTTGAACACGTAGTTGCCCATCGACGCGTACACCTCGTCGGGGGAGTCCGCCAGCCCCACCGCGTCCTTCGGCTTCTCCCTGAACGCCACGATCCTGCGCCCCTGAGGATCGGTCTCGATCACCCCGAACTGGTCGGCGAGCGACAGCGGCTGCCTGATCGCCGCCACCGTCACGTCGGCGCCCGAGTCCTCGTGCTGCTCGACCATCTGCCGCGGATCCATCCGGTAGATGTGGTCGGCCCCGAACACGATCACATGCTCGGGCATCTCGTCATAGATCAGGTTCAGGTTCTGGAACAGCGCGTCCGCGGACCCCGAGAACCACCGCGGGCCGAGCCGCTGCTGCGCGGGCACGGGCGTCACGTAGTTGCCGAGCATCGCCGACAGCCGCCAGGTCCGCGAGACGTGCCGGTCGAGGCTGTGGTTCTTGTACTGGGTCAGTACGACGATCTTCAGGAAGCCGCCGTTCGCCAGGTTGGACAGAACGAAATCGATGAGCCTATATATCCCCCCGAACGGCACCGCCGGTTTCGCCCGATCCGCCGTGAGCGGCATGAGCCTCTTGCCCTCTCCACCTGCCAGCACAACCGCAAGCACCCTCCGGGACCTCATGCCCAGGACGCTACCCTCAAATGGCCGATCTATCGACGAAACCCGGCATGGAGAACTCCCTTCGTGTCCAGATTTGTAGCGCAATGGTCCCCGGGGGAGTCGCCGAGCTCCGTGTTCCCCGTGCTCGGGTCGACCTTGAGCGCGAGACTCGCCGCCGGTGGTGGCCCGCCCGGACACGGCCCGCCATAAGCGCGAGACTCGCCGCCCGTGGTGGCCCGCCCCGACACGGCCCGCCATAAGCGCGAAACTCGCCGCCGGTGGTGGCTCGCCGGACGCGACCCGCCATAAGGTCATGTCATGCGTGTTGATCTGCTCAGCCGGGAGTACCCGCCCGAGGTGTACGGCGGGGCCGGGGTGCACATGGAATACCTGGCCAGGGAGTTGCGGAAACTGGCCGACGTACGCGTGCGCTGCTTCGGGGCCGAACGCACCGAGCCCGGCGTCTCGGCCTACCGGGTGCCGGACGGCCTGGCCGCCGCCAACGCCGCGCTGCAGGTGCTCGGCGTCGACCTGGAGATGGCCGCCGCGTGCGAGGGCGCGGACGTCGTTCACTCCCACACCTGGTACGCGAACTTCGCCGGGCATGTCGCGAAGATGCTGCACGGCATCCCGCACGTGATCACCACGCACAGCCTTGAGCCGCTGCGGCCGTGGAAGGCCGAGCAACTCGGCGGCGGTTACACGATCTCGTCGTGGGCCGAGCGCACCGCCCTGGCGAGCGCGGACGCGGTCATCGCGGTGTCGGAGGGGATGCGCCGCGACGTCCTGTCCGCCTACCCCGAGATCCCGCCGGACAAGGTCAGCGTCATCCACAACGGCATCGACACCGCCGAGTACGCCCCCGACCCCGACCTCGACGTTCTGGAGAAGCACGGGGTGGACCCGCGCCGCCCGTACATCGTCTTCGTGGGCCGCATCACCCGGCAGAAGGGCCTGGTCCACCTCCTGCGCGCGGCGCGGTCCTTCGACCGGGACGCCCAGCTCGTGCTGTGCGCGGGCGCGCCGGACACGCCGGAGATCGCGGCGGAGGTCACCGAGCTGGTGCGCGGGCTCGACCGCGACGGGGTGTTCTGGATCCAGGAGATGCTGCCCAAGCCCGAGGTGATCCAGCTGCTGACGCACGCGACCGTTTTCGTGTGCCCGTCGGTGTACGAGCCCATGGGCATCGTGAACCTTGAGGCGATGGCCTGCGAGACGGCCGTGGTGGCGACGGCCACCGGAGGCATCCCCGAGGTGGTGGCCGACGGGGAGACGGGCCTGCTCGTCCCGATCTCCCAGGGGCCCGATGGCACGCCGTACGACCCCGACCGCTTCGCCGCCGACCTGGCCGAGCGCGTCAACGCGCTGCTGCGGGACCCGGCGCGGGCCAAGGCGCTCGGGGTGGCGGGGCGGACGAGGGCCGTCGAGCACTTCTCCTGGGAACGCATCGCCCACCGCACCATGGACCTGTACGCGACCCTGCGCCCCTGACCCCTGGCTGGGGTAAGGGGCCCCTGGCTGAGGGGAGGGGTCCCTGGCCGGGGCGGGCTCCGTGGCCGAGGTGAGGGGTCCTTGGCCGGGGCGGGCTCCCTGGGCGAGGTGAGGGCTCCTTGGCCGGGGCGGGCTCCCCGGCCGCGGTGAGGGCTCCCTGGCTGAGGGCGGGCTCCCCGGTCGAGGGTGAGGGGAGTGTCGGCCCTCCGGCCTTAGACCAGGCCGCGGCGGCTGGCCTGGGCGCCGGCCTGGAAGCGGGTCTCGGCGTTCAGCTCGTCCAGCAGGTGACGCAGCCGTCGCCGCAGGCTGCGCGGGCTGGTGCCGAGCTGGCGGGCGATGGCGTCGTCCTTGAGCCCCGCCGCGAGCAGCGCCAAGAGCCTGCGGTCCTCCAGCCCGAGCGTGTCCGCCGAAGGGCCGAGGGCCCCCGCTGAAGGGCCATGCGCCCCAGCCCCGAAGCCATGCGCCCCAACCGAAGGGCCGCGCGCTCCCGCCGAAGGGCCATGCGCCCCAGCCGCAGGGCCGTGAGCCCCGGCCCCGGCCGCAGTACCAGTCCCAGCCGCAGTCCCAGTCCCAGTCCCAGTCACGAGTGTCCCGGCCCCGAGGGTTCCCGGCTCCAGGCCGGGTGCGCCCGCCTCGGTACCGAGGGACGTCTCCGAGGGCCCGGGCTCCGCCGCCTCCCCCCGCGAACCCCCGGCAGGCGGCGCGCCGGGCTCCTGCCACAGCTCCGCGCGCACCGGCAGCGCCTCGCGCCACATCCGCTCGAACAGCTCCACCAACGCCATCACCATGGTCGACCCCGTGATCAGCACGCCCCGCGTCAGCGGCGGGTCCATCTGCAGGGGCATGACCGCCCGCCACCGGTCGACGATCGCCATCTTGAACGGCAGCTCGGGCAGGACCCGCGCCTCCTCACCGGCCTTGATGAGGCTGCCCACCTCGTCGAGCGCCCCCGCGTGGTCGAAGGCCTCCGGCACGTAGATGGTCCGGTAGCGGACGCCGCTGCGGAGTAGGCCGGTCTGGAGCGGGTTGTGGTAGTCCAGCACGTACGGGGGCCGGTCGAAGGTCAGCACCTCCTCCTTGGCCTCCTGCTGCAGCCGGACGTACCACCGGGCCTGTTCCTCGGGCCCGGCCAGGACCTCGAGCTGACCGCCCTCGTCCATGCCCCGGCCGACGGTGCGGAAGGCGGCCTCCAGTTCGTCGGCGGTGTCGGTGAGCCGGTCGAGCTCGCCCTGCATGCCGCGCACCAGCGAGCGGATCGCGGCCCCCGGGTTCGTCGCGGTCCAGCGGGGCGAGCGGCCCCACAGGCGGCTGACCAGCCCTTTGGCGCGGAGCCTGCTCAGGGACGACTGGATGCGCCCCGCGCTCTCGCCGCTCCGCATGACGAGCTTCTGCACGGTGATGCCGGGACTGGCCAGCACCCCGCGGTAGATCCGCTCGTCGAAGGCGCTGATGCCCACGACCTCCAGCGCCCGGCCGTCCTCAAGCATGCCTACGACCTCCAGCGCCCGACCTCTCAAGCATGCCTACGACCTCCAGCGCCCGACCTCTCAAGCACGCCCACGACCTCCCGTGCCCGACCTTCGCAAGCATGCCCACGATCTTGGCCACTTCCGGCAGTTGCCGCAATAGGCCACATCAACCACCTTGTCACCAAATTTCACTGACAATTAGAAATCGGGATGTGCTTCATAGATCCGCCCTCCTGGGCGTCGTGGTAACGGCCCTGATCGCCGCCGCCACGCCGGTCCAGGCGGCCCCCACCCCAGCCCCCTCCGCCAAGGGCTCGACCCAGACGGAAAAGCCCACCACGCAGGCCGGCCCGCCCAAGACGATCACCCTCCTCACCGGCGACAAGGTCACCCTCCGCGAGCTCCCCGACAAGCAGACCCAGCTCGACGTCAAGCCCGGCCCCGGCAGGGAGAAGGTCACGTTCGTGCACCGCCGGGGCAAGGACGGGCTCAGCATCGTCCCCACGGACGCGATGCCCCTCCTGGCCGCGGGCCGGCTCGACCCCCGGCTGTTCAACGTCACCCGGCTCGCCGCGCTCGGCTACGACGACGCCGCCAGCCCGGCGCTCCCGCTGATCACGACGTACCCGGACCAGACCGGCGCCGCCACGCTGCGCGCCGCGGGCGGGCGCCCGCTGCCCGCGATCAACGGCGTCGCCCAGAGCGAGCCCCGCGCCGGCGCGGGCACGCTGTGGAAGGCCCTGACCGGGCAGGCCAGGACGGCCGCGCCCGCGCCCGCGAAGATCTGGCTGGACGGCAAGGCCAAGCTCTCCCTCGACGTCAGCGTCCCGCACATCGGCGCGCCCCAGGCCTGGGCGGCCGGCCAGACCGGCAAGGACGTGCCCGTCGCGGTCCTCGACAGCGGGTACGACCCCGATCACCCCGACCTCCAGGGCCTGGTCACCAAGGCCCAGAACTTCACCGACGAGCCCGACGTCCGCGACCTCAACGGTCACGGCACCCACGTCGCCGCCACCATCGCCGGCTCCGGCGCCGCCTCGGGCGGCCGGTACAAGGGCGTCGCCCCCGGCGCCAAGCTGATGATCGGCAAGGTCTGCGTGCAGAGCGGCTACTGCCCCGACTCGGCCATCATCGAGGCCATGACCTGGGCCGCCGAGAACGGCGCCCGCGTCGCCAACCTCAGCCTCGGGGAGCCCGACTCTCCCGGCGAGGACCCCGTGGAGCAGGCCGTCAACAGCCTGTCGGAGAAGTACGGCACGCTGTTCGTCATCGCGTCGGGCAACGACGGCCCCCAGACGGTCGGCTCGCCGAGCACCGCGGACCGGGCGCTGTCCGTCGGCGCCTCCTACCGTGACGACGACACCGTCGTCCAGTTCAGCAGCACGGGCCCGCGTGTGGGCGACGCCGCGGTCAAGCCCGACCTGATCGCGCCCGGCGTCGCCATCGTCGCCGCGCGGGCCGCGGGCACGTCCGCCGGCTTCCCGGTCGACGACTCGTACACGCAGCTGAGCGGCACCTCCATGGCCACCCCGCACGTGGCCGGGGCCGCCGCGATCGTCGCGGGGCAGCACCCCGACTGGAAGGCCGAGCGGATCAAGGCGGCGCTCATGGCCTCCACCGCGCCCGGCGACGAGCTGGGCGCCTACGTCCAGGGCTCCGGCCGCGTGGACGTCGCCCGCGCCGTCACCCAGCAGGTCACGGCCGAGCCCGCCACCCTGAACCTGGGCGAGATCGAGCTGCCCAGCCCCGCGCCCAGGGAGCAGACGCTCACCTACCGCAACGACGGCGACGGCGCCGTCCGGCTGGACCTCAGCGTGATCGCCAAGGACGGCGAGGGCGCGACGGTGACGCCGTTCAAGCTCGGCGCCACGGCCGTGGAGGTCCCCGCGCACGGCACCGCCCAGGTCAAGGTGACCGCCCAGCCGGGCCCGGTCGGCACGTTCAGCGGCACGGTCATCGCCAGGAACGCCGACGTCACCGTCCGCACCGGCATCGGCATGCGGGTCGAGCCGGAGAAGCGCGGGCTCAAGCTGACCTTCACCGGCAGCGACGGGCAGCCCGCCCAGGCCGCGTTCGCCGGCGTGATCGACCTCGAGGCCAAGGAGCAGCGCAACTACGACATCGCGAGCGGCACGCTGGACCTGCGGCTGCAGAAGGGCCACCGCTACACCGTCGTCACCCTCACGCTGGACAGCGACGGCACCATCGTGATGGCCGCCGATCCGGAGTTCACCCTCGACGCCGACCGCACCGTTGCAGCCGACGCCCGCAAGGCGCGCCCGGTGACCGTCCGCACGGAGGAGCCCACCGCGCGGCTGGCCGTCGGTATGCTCGGCATGCTCCAGCTCGCCGAGGGCGTGCAGGCCATGGGCGTGGATATCGATCTGGCCGGCATGTGGGGCGCGGATCGCGTCGAGGGCGTCAAGGCCATACCGACGGCCCGCACCGTGAGCAAGAACTTCGCCTTCTACCGCTGGACGCAGTGGGCCAAGCCGAAGGCCGACGGCAGCTACGACGACAGCCCGTACTTCTACCACCTGATGAAGGCCGAGCCGCGCATCCCCGCCGACCCCGGCTACCAGCCGCGCCGCCGCGACCTCGCCGAGGTCACCACCACGTACGCCACGCAGCACGACGCCAAGTTCGGCGAGCACTTCGCCCTGCCGGTGCTGTACGGCAAGGAGCTGGCGTGGATGCCGTACGGCCAGGTGTCCCGCTTCTCGCTGCCGTTCCGCAGGACCGAGTACTACACGCCCGCCGACACCGGCTGGTACCCGTCCTTCATCCAGTACCAGACGCCGCCGGACGGCTGGGACGACGTCGACCAGTTCTTCTTCGGCGAGACCATCCTCTACCGGGCCGGCACGAAGACCACCGACCGCTGGAACTCCGGCGTCTTCGCGGCCGCGCTCAACCCCGACGGCGACTACACCTGGCGTGACGAGAACCTGATGCAGTTCTCGGCCGGGCTGTTCGAGGACACCACGCCGGACCGCGTCTCCTTCGGCGACTACACGGCTCCGCAGGCCAGGCTCTACCGCGACGGCAAGGAGATCTACGCCGCCGACTACCTGCCGGGCTCGGTCGACGTGCCCGCCGAGACGAAGGCGAGCGAGTACCGGCTGACCATGACCGCCGACCGGGCGGCGGCGCAGACCGAGGTGTCCACGCGGGTCAGCGCCGAGTGGCGGTTCAGGTCGAAGTCGGCCGAGCCGGGCAAGCGGCAGGTGCTGCCGCTGCTGACCCTCAAGATCGCCCCCGAGCTGGACGACCGCAACCGGGCGGCGACGGGTCACATGAGCATCCCGCTGCGCGTCCAGCGTCAGGACGGCTCGCCCGACCTGCCGCTGCGCAGGCTCACGGTGGAGATCTCCTACGACGACGGCCGCACCTGGCTGCCCACGCTGGTCCACCCGGCCGGCAAGGGCACGTGGGCCGCGCAGACGTGGCACCCGGCCGGCTCGCGCGGCGGGTTCGCCTCGCTGCGGGTCAACGCCGTCGACACCGGCGGCAACGGCTTCGCCGAGACCGTCGTCAGGGCATACCGCATCAAGTGACCTGACGGGAGCCCCGTCGCGCCCTGGCCGGGCGCGGCGGGGCTC
Organism: Nonomuraea sp. NPDC005650; assembly: GCF_040605375.1. Classification (NCBI taxonomy): domain Bacteria; kingdom Bacillati; phylum Actinomycetota; class Actinomycetes; order Streptosporangiales; family Streptosporangiaceae; genus Nonomuraea; species Nonomuraea sp. NPDC005650. The sequence continues at coordinate 295,726 of NZ_JBEXCR010000014.1, read as the reverse complement.
GTGTCATCGGGCGCGTTCGAGCACGACGACCGGGATGTCGCGGTCGGTCTTCTTCTGGTATTCGTCGTAGTCCGGCCAGGTGCGGGCCATCAGCCGCCAGAGCTCCGGCTTCTCCTCCTTCGAGGCCGTACGCGCGCGGGCCGTGAACTTGTCGCCCTTGACCTGCACCTTCACCTCTGGGTCGGTCAGGATGTTCTTGTACCACTCCGGGTGGTCGGGATCCCCGCCCTTGGACGCGACGATCACGTGGTCGTCGCCGTGCTTCTGATAGATGAGCGGCGTCGTATAGGACTTGCCCGACTTGCGGCCCTTCGTGGTGAGAAGAAGGACTGTCGTGTTGTTCCAGTCGTGTCCCTCAGCGCCGTCGGTCTCCTGATAGCGCTGTACGTGTTCCTTGCCATAGAGCATGATCCACGACTACCCACCGACGGCGTGACCTCACCGTTACGCACCGGGGCCTGTACGAGAAGTTAACAAGCCTGGCACACTGCCTTTGTGTAAGCGCTTACAGTCCAAGGTGGAAGCGCTTACACAACAGGGAGAAGCTGGATGGACGTGACCATCTACGAGGTTGCCAAGCGGGCCGGCGTGTCGATCGCGACCGTGTCCAGGGCGCTGCGTGGCACCGGCCCGGTCGCGGCCAGGACGCGCGAGAAGGTCCTCAAGGCGGTCGAGGAGCTCAACTTCACGCCCAGCCGCCTCGGGGTGAGCCTGGCCGAGGGCCGTCACGCCGCCAACGGCATCGTCTTCCCCGACCTCGCCGGCCCCTATTACACCGAGGTCCTGCTCGGCTACGAGGAGGTCGCCTCCGAGCTGGGGCGTTCCGTCGTCATCCTGTCCACCAAGGGGCGCACGCGGGTCAACGACCTGGTCAAGGACCTCGCCGGACGGGTCGACGGCATGCTGATCTTCGGTCACACCGTCCCCGAGTCGCTGGTCGCCGAGCTGGTGGGGCTCGGCGTGCGGCTGGTGTTCCTCTCGCGCGACCCGCTGACCGGTGCCGACACGCTGCGCAGCGAGAACCGGGCCTCGGCGGGAGCGCTGGCCGCCCACCTGGCCGGGCACGGCTACGAGCGCTTCGCCTTCCTCGGCGCGCCCATGACCAGCCAGGACGACGTGGACGAGCGCTGGCAGGGCGTGCGGGCCGTGCTCGGCGGCGCGATCGAGGCCGTGGGCACGCGCCACTACACCGTCGAGTGCGGCTTCGAGGCCGCGAAGGACCTGCTCAAGGGCGACGGCAGGCCCGAGGCGATCATCTGCTCCGACGACGAGGTCGCGCTGGGCGCGCTGCTGGCCGCCGAGGAGCTCGGCATGAGCGTGCCCGACGACCTGGCCGTGACCGGCTGGGACGACATCATGGCCGCCCGCCACGCCCGCCCGGCGCTGACCACCGTACGCCAGCCGATGCGCGCGCTCGGCGCCCGAGCCGCCCGCGCGCTCGACGAGCTGATCACCGGCGCCCGCGACCTGCCCCGCCACCAGAGCCTGCCCACCGAGCTGGTGGTCCGCTCCAGCTGCGGCCACCACCCCGAGACGAAACCGAGTTCTGACCGCCGCGCCGGAGATCCGTTCCGGCCGCGGTGACCACACCCCCAGGAGGTAGTCCGTGAACACCACCACCCGACGCGCCACGGGAGGCGTGCTCGCTCTAGCGATCCTGGCCGCCGGCTGCGGCCGCAGCCAAGACAAAGCTCCTGAGCAGGCACAGAACGTCACGACCGGCAAGATCACGGGGGAGGTCACGGTCTGGGCGATGGGTGAGGAGGGCAAGGCGCTGGGCGCGTTCGTCAAGGACTTCGAGGGCGCCAACCCGGGCGTGAAGGTCAACGTCACGGCCATCGGCTGGGACGTGGCGCACGACAAGATCACTGCGGCCATCGCGGGCAGCGCCACGCCCGACGTGAGCATGGTCGGCTCCACCTGGTCGGGCGAGCTGGCCAAGACCGGCGCGCTGGAGCCGACGCCCGGCAACCTGGTCGACAAGTCCGTGTTCTTCCCCGGCGCCTGGCAGACGGTCGACGTCAACGGCACGGCGTACGGGGTGCCGTGGTACGTCGAGACCCGCGTCCTCTACTACCGCACGGACCAGGCGAAGAAGGCCGGCGTCGAGCCGCCTGGGACGTGGCAGGAGTTCTCGGCGTTCGCCAAGGCGCTCAAGGAGAAGGGCGGCGCGGGCAACGGCTTCAACCAGAGCTACACGCAGGGAGCCTCCTGGCAGGAGGTGCTGCCGCTCATCTGGCAGGCGGGCGGCGAGATCGTCAAGGACGGCAAGTACACGTTCGACACCCCGGAGGCGCTTACAGGGCTCAAGCAGTACGAGTCGCTGTTCACGCAGAAGCTCGCCCCCAACAACACCCCGGAGGGCGCCTTCCCGCAGAGCTTCATCAAGGGCGAGGTCGGCGGCTTCTTCTCCGGCCCGTGGATGATCGGCGTGCTGAACAACGACGGCGGCGCGGACTTCAAGGACAAGTTCGACGTCGCGCCCTACCCCAAGGGGCCGGTCTCGGCGACGAGCTTCCTCGGCGGGTCCGACATGGTGGTGTTCAAGAAGGCCAAGAACCGCGACGCGGCCTGGAAGTTCATCCAGTGGCTGAGCGAGCCGAAGGTCCAGGCCAAGTGGTACACGACGGTGAAGGCGCTGCCCGCGGTCGTGAAGGCCTGGCAGGAGCCGGAGCTGACCGCCGACAAGCAGCTCGCGGTCTTCGGCGAGCAGCTCAAGGACGCCAAGACGCCGCCGCCGTTCCCGACGTGGGAGCAGGTGGCCAGGGTGCTGGAGACCGAGCTGGAGAAGCTGGCCCGGGGCGCGCAGACGCCCGAGCAGACGCTCAAGGCGATCCAGTCGCAGGCCGACACGATCGGCACCGGCCTGTGAGCAGGCGGGGCGGCTCTCGCGCGGCGCCGACGCGGGAGGGCCCATGAGCGTGGCGGTTCCCGCCCGCCGGGTGGCGCCGATCAGGCTCAGGGGCACGTTGCGCCAGGCCGGCATCGGCTGGATCTTCATCCTGCCGTTCGTGGTCCTGTTCGTGGTCTTCTACCTGGGCCCGCTGCTCGTCGGCATCGGCATGAGCTTCACCGACATGCGCAGCACCGACGTGGCCGACCCGCTCGCCGTCGACCTGGTCGGCGTCGACAACTACCTGCGGCTGATGAACGACGGCGCCATGCGCAGGGCGGCGCTCAACACCGTGGTCTTCGTGGTGACCGCGCTGCCGCTGACCATCGGGCTCGGGCTGGCCGCGGCCGTGCTGCTCAACTCGGGGATCGCCCGGCTGCCGGCCGCGTTCTTCCGGCTCGGCTACTACCTGCCCAACATCACCAGCATCATCGGCATCGCCGTGGCCTGGAAGTTCCTGCTGGAGCCGGAGGCCGGGCTGGTCAACCGGCTGCTGGAGCTGGTGGGCGTCCAGGGCCCGAACTGGCTGCAGAGCACCTCCACGGCGCTGCCGTCGATCATCGTGATGACGGCCTGGCGCAGCTTCGGCTTCAACATGGTCGTGCTGCTGGCCGCGCTGCAGAGCATCCCGAGGGAGCTGTACGAGGCCGCCGAGGTGGACGGCGCCGGCCGCTGGGCCCGCTTCCGCGCGGTCACCGTGCCCTCGCTCCGGCCCGTGCTGCTGTTCTGCACCGTCTACAGCTCGACCGGCTTCATGCAGTTCCTGGAGGAGCCGCTGGTCATGACCAGGGGCGGCCCGCTCGACTCCACGCTGTCGGCCTCGCTGGCCATCTTCGGACAGTTCGGCGTCGGCAACTACGGCTACGCGGGAGCCGCCGCGTCCGTGCTGTTCATGGTGATCGTGGCGCTGGCCGTACTGCAGCTGAGGTTGGGGAGGCGAAGGTGAGCAGGACCCGCCGCCAGCGCGCGGTCGTCTACCTGGGGCTGAGCCTGGGGCTGGCGCTGGTCGCCGGGCCGTTCCTGTGGACGGCGCTCAGCTCGGTCAAGCCGGAGCGGGAGATCAGGCGCGACCCGCCGACGCTCTGGCCGGAGACGTTCACGCTGGACAACTTCGTCGAGCTGTTCCAGCGGGTGAACATCGGCAACGCCTTCGCCAACAGCATGGCCATCGCGCTCGTGCTGGTCGCCACGAACCTGCTGTTCTGCTCCATGGTCGGGTACGCCTTCGCCAAGCTGTCCTTCCGCGGCAGGAACCTCGCCTTCGGCCTGGTGCTGGTGCAGCTCGCGATCCCGGCGATCGTGCTCATGATGCCGCAGTTCGTGCTGATCGCGAAGCTCGGCATGGTCAACACGTTCATCGGGATCATCCTGCCGGGCGTGGTCGCGCCGCTCGGCGTGTTCATGATGCGGCAGTTCATCGCGGACCTGCCGGACGAGCTGATCCACGCGGCCAGGGTGGACGGCGCGGGCGAGTTCCGGATCTTCTTCACGATCATCCTGCCGCTGTGCGGGCCGGCGCTGGCCACGCTGGCGCTGATCACGTTCCTCAACTCGTGGAACAACTTCCTGTGGCCGGCCGTGGTCGCGCAGAGCGAGGACATGTACACCCTCCCGGTCGCGCTCAACATCCTGAACGGGCACGAAGCCACCCACTACAACCTGCTGGTAGCCGGGTCGGTCGTGGTGATCGCGCCGATCCTGTTCCTGTTCGTCTTCCTGCAGCGCTTCTTCATCCAGGGCATCGCCACCACCGGCATCAAGTAGAGGAGCCCCCCATGCGCAAGACAGTCCTGTCCGGCGTGTTAGCGCTGGCCCTGGTCGTACCGGCCGCCCCCGCCGACGCCTCGGAGAACAACACCCTGCTGCGTTACGCCAAGGACACCTGGCGGTCGATGGCCGCCATGGTGGAGCCGGCCACCGGCCTGCCCGCCGACAAGGTGACCGGCGACCTCGCGACCAGGGCGAAGGTCACCTCGCCCACCAACATCGGCACGTACCTGTGGAGCACCCTGGCCGCCCGCGACCTGCGCCTGATCAGCGGCGGGGACGCCACCGCCAGGGTCGGCCGGGTGATCAAGGCGCTGGAGCGGCTGGAGCGGAACACGCCCACCGGCCAGTTCTACAACTGGTACGATCCCGGCACCCTCCAGTTGATCCACACCTGGCCGGAGACCGGCGACCCGGTGCGCCTGTTCGCCTCCAGCGTGGACAACGGCTGGCTGGCCGCGGCCCTCATGATGGTCCGCAACGCCACCCCCCAGTTCGCCGCCCGCGCCAACCGCTTGCTGACCTCCATGGACTTCACCTCCTACTACGACCCCGCCGCCCGCCCCGACGCGGGCACCGGGCTGATCCGCGGCGGGTTCTGGCCCGAGCCGCCGGACGGCTGCTACGTCGAGAGCGACTACGCCGGCACCGGCACGACCATCTACTCCACCTGCCACCACTACGGCGCCCCCGCCGAGACCCGCATCGGCCAGTACGTGGGCATCGCGCTCGGCCAGCTCCCGCGCGAGAGCTACTTCGGCCCGTACCGCACCTTCCCGGACAACGGCTGCGACTTCGGCTGGCAGGACCAGAAGCCGGTCGGCTCGTGGAAGAAGTACCTGGGCGTGAACGTCTGGGAGGGCACGTACGCCTACCGCGGCATGCGCTACGTCCCGAACTGGGGCGGCTCCATGTTCGAGGCCCTCATGCCGGACCTCGTGGTCCCCGAGGCGAAGTGGGCGCCCAAGAGCTGGGGCCGCAACCACCCGGTGTTCGTGCGCGCCCAGATCGAGCACGGCATGAACGAGGCCAAGTACGGCTACTGGGGCTTCTCGCCGTCCAACGACCCGCACGGCGGCTACCGCGAGTACGGCGTGGACCCGCTCGGCATGGACGAGCCCGGCTACACCACCGATCGCGAGCGCACCGGCACCGACCCCGGCTACGAGGGCTGCCGCCCGGCCAAGCCGGAGCCCGCGAGCTACGGCGACGGCGTGGTGACGCCGCACGCCAGCTTCCTGGCGCTCCCGTACGCGAAGGCCGCGGCCATCGACAACCTGGACAAACTCCGCAGGAACTTCGACTCCTACGGCCCCGGCGGCTTCTACGACGCCGTCGCGGTCCGCTCTGGGGCCGTGTCCAAGTGGTACCTGGCACTCGACCAGGGCATGGCGATGGCTGCCCTGGGCAACGTGCTCACCGGCGGAAACCTGCACCGCTACTTCGCGGGCTCGGGCGTGGAGGCCAAGCTGCGCCCGGTGATGGAAATCGAGGAATGGAACGTCTCTTCATGAACATGGCTGCCCACCGCGACTGGCAGGAGCGCATCGGCCAGGCGTCCGGCGCGATCACCCCGTCCTCCCGGCCCGACCTGCCGGCCCCGACCGGCCTCACGGCGGTCCCGGGGGCCGGCCAGGTGACGCTGACCTGGGACGCCGTGCCCGGGGCCATCGGCTACCTCGTGCACAGGGACGGCGCGCCGGCCACGTCGCCGGACGTGGACGTGCCCGCCGTGCCGTCCTGCCGGTTCGTGGACACGGGCCAGGGAGCGGCGTCGTACCAGGTGGCCGCCATCGCCGCCATGGACCACGCCGGGCCGTTCTCCGAGCCCGTGCCGGCCGCCCCGCTCGAAGGGGCGGCCGGGGTGTCGATCCAGGTGGACGCGGGGCGGGTGACCCGCGAGCTGCCGCGGCCGTGGACGTACATGGTGGGGTCGGAGCACCTGTCACACCTGCTGAGCACCGACGAGACCGGCGGCCGACCCATCGGCGAGGAGCTGGCCGCGGCGCTGCGCGTCATGCGGGAGGAGCTCGGCGTCCAGACGGTCAGGGCGCACGCCATCCTCTGCGACGACGTGGGCGTCTACCGGGAGGCCGACGGCCAGGCGGTCTACGACTTCAGCCGCGTGGACGAGATCTACGACAAGGTGACGGCGCTGGGCCTGCGGCCGATCGTGGAGCTCGGCTACATGCCGCGCGACCTGGCCTCCGACCCCTCCAAGACGGTCTTCGGCTATGACGCCATCGTCTCGCCGCCGAAGGACTTCGAGGCGTGGAGCGACCTGGTCAGGGCGCTCGTCGAGCACCTGGTCGAGCGGTACGGGATCCACGAGCTGATCGACCACTGGGCCTTCGAGGTCTGGAACGAGCCGAACCTGGCCGTCTTCTGGGCCGGCACGCCCGAGGAGTACTTCCTGCTCTACGACGTCACCGCCGCGGCCGTGAAGAACGTCCACCCCGGCCTGCGCGTCGGCGGCCCCGCCTCGGCCGCCGACGCCTGGGTGGAGGAGCTGCTGGCCCACATCGAGGAGTCGGGCGCGGAGCTCGACTTCGTCTCCACCCACACCTACGGCAACGCGCCGCTCGACTGGCGTCCCGTCCTGGCCAGGTACGGCGTGGACGTCCCGATCTGGTGGACCGAATGGGGGCCCACGCCCACCCACTTCCACGGCATCGGCGACGGGCCGTTCGGGGCGGCGTTCCTGCTGCACGGCATGAAGTCGGCGGCCGGCAGGATCGCCGCGCTCTCGCACTGGGTGGCCTCCGACCACTTCGAGGAGCTGGGCCGGCCACCGCGGCTGTTCCACGGCGGGTTCGGCCTGCTGACGGTCGGCAACCTGCGCAAGCCCCGCTTCCACGCGCTGACTCTGGCCTCGCGGCTGGGCGACGCGGAGCTGGCCGCCACGCTCGACGGCGACGTGGCCGGCGTCGAGGCGTGGGCGGCCCGGCACGACGACGGCAGGATCGGCGTGCTGGTCTGGAACGGCACCCTCAACCACGCCCAGGCCGACGGCGCCCCCGAGCTCACCCGTACGGTGTCCTTGACCATCGGCGGGCTCGGCGAAGGGGAGTACACGCTCACCCACCACCGCGTGGACCGCGACCACTCCAACGTGCAGGCGGCCTGGCAGGCGATGGGCGGCGGCGACTGGCCGGCGGACGAACAGTGGGACAAGCTCCGCGCCGCCAACACGCTGGACGAGCTGACCCCTCCGGCCACGGTCGCCGGGAACACCGTCACGGTTGAGTTCGACCTGCCGATGCCGGGCGTGTCCTTCGTCGAGCTGACACCGTAAAGGGCGATACCGTACGGGGCGATGTGGAGGTCCAAGCCGCGCTCCTGTACGGGCGCGCACGCCGGTGAGAGCCTGTGCCCATGACCGAACCGGCTCGGGCGCTGGCCGCCCGCATCGAGCGGTTCGAGCAGGCCGCGGACCCCGACCTGATCTGGGATCCCGCGGCGCTGGTCGAGGCCGAGCAGGCGATGCGGGCCTGCGCCGGCGACCGGTCCGACGCGGTCGCCTGGCGCCTGATCGGCATGCTCCACCTGGCCCGCTACCGGCTCGACCAGCGGTTCACCCAGGACGCTGCGGTGGCGGGCGCGTTCTTAGCCGCCGTGGCGGTGGTCGATCCCGGGCGGCTCCCGGAGCGGCTGCGCGGCTCGAACCCGCCCCCCGGCGACTCGGCGGGCACGTGGGCGGGGCTGCTCGAAGAGGTGTTCCGCCACGTGGACCCGGCGGCGTACCCGCACGTGGGGCTGCTGATCCACGCCCTGGTGCGGCGCGCCGTGGCGCAGCCCACGCCGGAGGTGGCCGACCAGCTCGGCGAGCTGCTGTTACAGGAGTCGACGCGCTCTCCTGAGCCCGCCTGGGCGCCGGGCGCGCTGGCGCTGCTGGGCGACGGGCTGGTGCGGCTGTTCGGGGCCACGGGGGAGCTGGAGGTCGTCGACGACGCCGTGCACGTGCTGTTCAGGGCGGCGCTGGCCGAGCCGGCGCACGTGGACCTGCTGGGCACGGCGCTCGGGCTGGCGGCGTTCGGCGACGAGGAGCTGGCCGGGGCGTACGTGAGAGCCGCGGAGGCGCCGCCGGCCGGCCAGGGCCGGTCGCAGGCGCTGCTGGCGCTGGTGGAGCTCACCTGGGCGCGCTCGACCGGGTCGTACGCCGATCGCGATCTGCTGGCGTTCATCAGGGTCGGGCAGTGCGCGCTCGACTTCTGGCATGAGAAGTGGGCGCATCCCGGCGTGCTGGCGCCGTACGCGGCCGGGCTGGTCGAGTGGTTCGTCGTCACGGGGGACGAGCGCTCGCTGGAGGCAGGGACGGAGATGCTGCAGGCCCTGCACCTGGGGCCCGGCGAGGCGGCGCGCGGGCTCGGCACCGACCCCGTCGTGCGGCTCGGGCGGCTGGGCGACCGGCGCTGGAAGCGGTACGGCGTCACCGGCGACCCGCACGACCTGGAGACCGCCGTCGAGGCCAGGCGCGAGGCCGGCGGCCAGGCTCCGCGCGGGCACCCCGACCGTCCCTGGCTGCTCGCCGGCCTGGCGAACGCGCTGCTCAAGCGGGCCGTCATGACCGGCGGGGACCCCGCGGAGCCGATCGCCGCCGCGCGCGCCGCGCTCGCGGCCCACGGGGAGCGGGACCCGGCCAGGCCCGAGGTCCTGGTGCTGCTCGCGCGGGCGCTCAAGCTGGATCTCGACGCCGGGCACGCCGACGAGGCGGTCGCCGCGCTGCGCGAGGCCCTGGCGGCCGGTGAGCTGCTGTCGTCGCGGGTGGAGGCGTACGGGCTCGTCTCGGAGGTGCTGCGGTGGCGGGCCGCGCACGCGGGGCGGGCGGAGGACCTGCGGGAGTCGGTGGCGGCCGCGCGCCAGGGGCTGGAGCTGGCCGTGAAGTCCGCCCAGGACCCGGCGCCCGCGCGGCGGGTGCTGTGCGGGGCGCTGCTGGCGCGCTTCTCCGCGCAGGGCGACCCGGGGGACCTGGGGGAGGTGCTCGACCTCGCCGGGGAAGGGGACCCGGACCTGCTGACGCAGCTCGGCGCGGCACTCGACGGGGCGCCGCCGCCGGACGCGCGGCTCGCTGAGGCCGCCACCGAGCTGGCGCTGGGCACGCGGGACGACGAGGTGACGGTCAAGCTGCTGCGCTACGCCGAGCGGCAGGCCGAGTCGCCCGGCGAGTTCCTGCTGGAGTGGGGGCTGCGGCTGGCCTCGCTCGGGCGGCGGCGGGTGGCCTGCGTGGTGCTGGGGCGGTCGGCGGAGGCGTTCCGCGCCGGCGATCGGATGGCGTACGCGCTGTCCGAGCAGGGGCGCGCATATCAGGAGCTGGGCGAGCCGGACTCGGCGCTGGAGTCGTATGCGCGGTCGGCGGCCGTCTACGGCTCGCTGGGCGAGGTCCGGTCCGAGGCGCTGCAGCTCGGCAGCATGGGCGTCGTGCTGCTCAGCGCCGGTGACCCCGTCCGCGCCCTCGAACACCACCACCGCGCCATCGCCCTGTGCGAGAGCGCCGGGCTGGCGGCGGAGGAGGCCGCCCAGCAGGGGCACGCGGCCGAGGCGTTCCTGGCCGCGGGCGACCCGGGCGGCGCCGTGGCTTGCGCGGTCCGGGCCCGTGAGCTCTACCGCGAGCTCGGCGAGACCGTGCCGGCCGCCATGGCGCTCGTCCCCGCCGCCCGGGCGGCCGTCGACCAGGACGACCTCACCGCGGCCGCCGAACGCATGGCCGCCTGCGCCATCGAGCTGGAGGCCGCCGGAGCCTGGGAGGACGCGTGCCGGGCGCTCGACGCGCACGCCGTCCTGCTGGTGGGGCGCGGCCACCCCGGCCAGGCCGCCGCCTGCGAGGCCCGGCTGGTGGAGATCGTGCGGCGCAGGGGGCAGCGGCGCGAGCCCGCCGACGAGTGGTACCGCATCGCGGGCCGCCGCCGTGGCCGTGGCGACGTCGACGGCGCCAGGACGGCCTTCGGGCTGGCCGAGCGCGAGTACGAGTCGCTCGGCCACCACGACGGGGCCGCCTCCGCGCGCTACAACCTGGGGGCGATCTCGTACGCCGAGGGGGAGCAGGAGCGGGCGCTGGCGGAGTTCGGGGCGGCGGCGGAGGCGTTCGCCCGGCTGCGTGCCCCCCTCAAGGAGGCGACCGCGCTGAGCATGCGCGCCTCCTGCCTGACCGCCCTCGACCGCTACGACGAGGCGCTGGCCGACCTGGGGCGCGCGCTGGAGCTGGCCGCCGCCGAGGGCGACCCGGAGGCCGTCCTCGTCGCGGTGCTGGGGCGGGCCGCGCTGGACCTGAGGCTCGGCTCGTGGGACGAGGCCGCGGAACGGCTGGGCTCGGCGCTGGGGCTGTCCGCCGGGGCCCCGCTCAAGGAGGCCGTCGTACGCGACCGGCTGGCCGCCCTGGCCGCGCTCACCGGGGACCTGGACGCGCAGGTGGAGGAGCTGGAGCTGGCGGCGGCCGGGTTCCACGCGGGTGGCCGGCCCCGGCTGGCGGCGCTCGCCTCGATCAAGCTCGGCCTCGCGCTGGAGGAACGCGGCGAGTTCCGCCGCGCCCGGGCCGCCCTCGAAGCCGGTCTGTCCATCCTCGCCCCGCCACCAGGGTCCCTCGCCCCGGCGGAGGAGTCCGGCGGGGACTTCGAGCTCATCGCCGCCATGGGCGGTGGCTTGGACGCGGAGCTGCTGGCCCGGCTGGCCCGCATCCAGCTCATCCTCGGCGACGCGACCCGCGGCCACGCCACGCTGGGCCAGGCGGTCAGGGCGGCGGACGGCGACCGGGCCGAACGGCTGGAGACGTGGCTCCGCATCGAGGAGGCCGAGGCCGCCGGCGACCTGGAGACCGCCCGCGCCCTGGCCGAGCAGACGCTCGCCGCGAACCCCGTCAACGGCCGCCCGCTCGCCTCCGAATACCACTCGTTCCTGCTGTCCAGGCTCTCCGCCTTCTGCCGCGCGCTGGGAGACCTGGAGGCCGCGCACGCGTACGCCGCCCGCGGCTACGAGCTGCGCGACGCCCTCGTGATCGACCACCTGCGCAACCTCGGCGCCGCGGCCCGGGAGCTGGGCCGCCTGGACGAGGCCGCCGGGCACCTCACCGAGGCGGTCGCCCTGGCCCGCGACTCGGACGCCGCGCTCCCCGCCGACCACGTCCAGGCGCTCGACCTGCTGGGCCGCGTCCGCGCCGACCAGGCCCGCTGGACGGAGGCCGCGCATGCCTTCGACGAGGGGCTCGAACTGCTGTCCTCGCCGGTCTGGCGCGCGCTGCGGGCCCCGTTGCTGGCCGGGCGGGCCGCGCTCCACCTCAAGCTGGGCGAGCTGGCGGAGTCAGAGGCCCTCTACCGGCAGTCCATCTCGATCGCGGAGGAGACGGGCTCCCGGGCGGACCTGGCCGACAGCTACGCCGACCTGAGCCTGGTCTGCGCGCTGCGGGACTCGACGGACCAGGCCAGGGCCTTCGCCGAGAGGGCCCTGGACATCGAGCACGCCCGCGGCCGGACGCGCGGCGTGGTCCTGGCGCTCATCATGCTCGCCCGGGTCGAGGAGTCCGCCCGCGCCGGGGTCGACCTGGCGGAGGCCGCGGCCCTGGCCCGGGAGATCGGGTACCGGCCCGGCCAGGCGCTCGCCCTCGGCCGTCTCGGCGCCCTCGACGTGGCCACCGCCTCGTACGCCCGCGGCCACCGGCACCTGTCGGAGGCGATCGGCCTGCTGGAGGAGCTCGGCCACGACCTGGAGCTGGACCTCGCCCTGCACCACCGCTCCGTCGCCGCCGAGGAACTGGGCGACCTCCCGAGCGCGCTCGCCGACGCCGAACGGGCCTGCGACCTCGGCCACGCCTCCGGCCGCGACCGCGCGATCCGGCTCGCCGTACGCCTGGGCAGGGGCCTGTCGGCCTGGCGCCACGTGGAGCACGCCAAGTCCCGCGCCCTGACCAGCCGGCTCGGCCACCGTCCCTGGCCGGGATCGGCGGTGAGCGCCGATGACCGCTGGTCCGGGCCGGCGCGTCACGGCGACGACTCCTGGCCCTGGACGGCCGAGGACCGGCCCACCGCCGCCGACCTCAGCCATCGGCGCTGGCCGGCGCCGCAGGGCGTGCCCGCCGAACTCGTGGAGGCGGAGCGGCGCGGGCTCGACACCATGCGGACGCTCAGGTCGGCCGCCGGGAACACCCGCGAACCGTCGGAGGCCGCGTCGCTGCTCCGGCGCGCCCGCGCCGCCGAGGCCGAGGTGGCGGCGCTGTGGCGCCGCATGGAACCCCTCGCCCCCGACTACGCCGCCCTGCACCTGGACACCCCGCTCGACCAGCCCCGACTCGACACCCTCGTCACCTCCGCCCGCCCCGAAGGCGTCCGCGGGGGGATCGCGCTGGTCGGTTTGTACGTCGGCGACGAGAGCGTGACGGTGCTCGCCCATCGCACCGGCTGGTCCGGGCCGCGCGCCTTCCCCACCACCGTCGGCCGCGACCTGCTGGCCGACTTCACCGCCGCCACCGTCGGCCGCCGCCCCGGATTGCTGGACATCGAGGCGCGCCGCCACCGCGCCGCCGTCTGGCGGAGCCTGGCCGACCTCCTGCTGTCGGACGCCCTCGACGCGCTCGGCGACGACCTCGACCACCTCTACCTGGTCCCGCACGCCGAGCTCCACCACATCCCGCTCCACGCGCTCGCCCCGGCCGGCCGCCCGCTCCTCGAACTCGCCCCCGTGACCTACGCCCCCTCCGTCGCCGCCCTGACCCGCCTCACCCGGCGGGGCCCCGCGACCGGCACCCGGTCCCTGGTGCTCGGGCACAGTCCGAGTCCCTCAGGGGCCGCAGCCGAAGGCGAGGCAGGGCCGGAAGCCCGGGACCCGCTCGAAGCGGCGGCGCGGGACGCGGCCGCCATCCTGGGCACCCCGCCCCACACCGGCCCGGCCGCCACCGCGGCCCGGCTCCTCGGCGCCTGGGACGTGGTGCACCTGTCGTGCCCCGGCGTGTTCGACCCCGGCGACCCCTTCGGCTCGGGCGTCAGGCTCGCCGACGGCCTCCTGACCGGCAGGCGGCTCATGAGCATGGCCGTGGACGCCCGGCTCGTCGTCCTCGGCGCCCACGAACGCGGCCCCGCCCCGAGCAGCGGGGACGACGTGGCCGACCTGGCCCGCGCGTTCCTCCACGCGGGCGCGCGGTCCGTGCTCCTCCCGCTCTGGCCGGTCTCCGGCGAGGTCACCAGGGCCCTGATGCGCGACTTCCACACCAGGCTGCGCTCCGGCACGGGCCCGGCCCAGGCGCTGCGGGAGGCCGTACTGGAGCTACGCGACCTCTACGGCTCCGCGGAGCCCGACCTGTGGGCCCCGTACGTCCTGGTGGGCCTGCCCTCCTGACGAGCCGGCCCGGCGGGAGCGCTCAGTCGCCCAGCCACTTGGAGTCCGGCATGAGCGTGGCCGCGACCAGGTAGCCGAAGAAGCCGACGGCCAGGCCCACCGCGTACGCTCCGAACACCTCGGGTGTGCCCACCAGCGCGGACACCGCCCCGCCGCCCACCGCGGCCAGCACCGCGGCGAGGTCCGTCAGGCCCACCGCGCCCTGCCTGCGGCGCAGCGTCCCGTACGTGATCCAGCCGATCACCAGCCCGAAGCAGATCGCGCCGAGCACGGCCATGCGAGGACCTCCTCGTCGTCGGCCGCCACCGCGTCGCGGAGGGGCGGCCCGTGGGTCTGATCGCCGTTCACGATCGCACGAGGCGCGCCCGCCTGGCTAGAGGTAGGTCCTGGTCGCGGTCACCAGCTCGGGGGTGGCGCCGCGGGTGTCGATGTGGAGGGCGGCCTCGGGGGTGCGCTCGCGGACGTCGTGATCGCGGATCGCGAACACGGCCGGGGCGACCCCCACGTCGCCGTAGCGGCCGGTGACGGCCTCGCCGATCGCCCGGCGCACGTCGCCGACGACGTCACGCGAGGTGTGGCCGGGGCCGGAGGCGGCGAGGTGGCCCAGCATGCCCGCGAAGCGCAGCTCCGCCTCGCCCGCCGGGCGCTGCTCGGGCAGCACGGGACGGTCCAGCCAGAACACCTTGCCCGCCAGGAACGCCTCGTAGCTGTCGCCTTCGTAGCCGTCGCCCTCGCGGCGGAGCACGCGCGCCGTCTCGGCGAGCAACTCCCCGAACTCGGCCAGCTCCGACTCGGGCGGCAGGTCCGTGGTGACGAACAGGGGCACGATCAGCGCGTCGAGCATAGGACTATCCCTCCGTGAGGAGGCTCATCGTAGGACCCGCGACCGACAATCCCGGTCCGCGCCACACCCCGCCCGCCACGGACGGGTCTAGCGTTCGGTCCACTCGTCCTGCAGCGCCGAATGCACGATCGAGTCGCGCCATCCGGCGGGCGTGTGCACATGGTGCCGGATGCGGCCTTCCTCCACCATCCCGGCGGTCAGCATCGCGAGCTGGGCGGCCACATCGGCCTCCGTGACGTCACGAAGGCCGAGCCGCTCGCCGTTGTACACCACCCGCCGCATTCGCAGACGTTGACCTGCACCCCGCCGTGAACGGCGAGGACTCCCGTCCCGCCTTCGGCGGGAACCCGCGGCGCAGACGCCGCGAGTTGTGGAACGGGGGGCGCGAACGGCATATGCTGCGTGGCCGCGGCGTCGCCGTACATGGCGTGCAGCGCGGCCACGTCGGCCTCCGTGACGTCACGAAGGCCGAGCCGTTCGCCGATGTACACCCGCCCCGCGATCTCTACAAGCCCTTGTCAAGTGGCCAGTTGGCTCCCATAAGCCCGCGCGACGAGTTCGGCCACGGAGCTGTGGGCGCCGAGCGGTTCCGCGTGCCCGGCGTTGACCGATCCGGCGGCCTGCTCGACGATGCCCGTGGGCGCCTCGTGGCCGATCATGCAGGGTGCGATGGCCAGGCGCTCGGCGCCCGCCGCGCGCAGCCGCTGGGCGGCCATCGCGATGCTGGGGTCGCTGTCGAGCGAGGCCGAGACGACCGGCATGGTGAGCCTGGAGGCCAGGAGCACCGCCGTGGGCTGCGCGGCGTGCACCGCACGCTCCCCGCCCACCGTGGCGAGGATGACGGCGTCCACCGGGCTGGAGACGTTCAGCAGGCGCACGCGGTCGGCCCTGGCCAGGCCGCGCTCGGCGAGCCTGATGTGCAGGGCCTCGGCCAGCAGCGGGTGCGGGCCGAGCGCCTCGGTGACGACGGCGCCGCTGCCGCTGGCCGCGACCGCCTTGCCGATCTCCGCCAGGACGACCGGGTCGTCCCACGTGAGCAGGGGCACGATGACGGCTTCGCGGCCGGAGGGCAGGGAGTCCGCCAGGTCGGTGACGCTCGCCAGCCGCACCTCGATCTGCGGGTGGTCGACGCGTACCACGGCCGCGATCTCCTCGGCCACGCCGGACGTGGCGCCGGGGGTGGCGAGCACGAGCATGGGGGCGTCCGGCGGCAGGGACGTGGGCACGGGACGGCGGTGGCGACCGCCGCCCGGCCGGGGGGAACGTTCACGTACAGGCAGGCTCACAGCCGCGCAGTTTATGCGTCTTGGGTGGAGGTTGTTCTGTGAATAGGTGGCGATTCCGTCACAACCCAGACTCTCTGCGCAAAACGAGTCAACCACCCCCTGACTACCGTGACGGCACCACGACAGACTGTGGATTTCCGGGGGCGTACACGGTGATGCCCTGCGGCAGCGATTTGAGCTTGTCGATCTCCGCGCACGCCGGGCATTTGTCGTAACCGTCCTGCCTGGCCTCGTTCGCCTCCGCCTCCGCCTTGGCCTGGGCGACCTTCGCCTCGGCCTCGGAGACGGCCGCCGTGGCGGCCAGCGAGCGGTCCACGGCCTGCTGCACCTCACCCGGCAGCGTCACCTTGGCCAGCGTGAAGCGCAGCCCGGTGAGGAAGTCGCCGCCGAGCGTGGCCGGCAGGTCGCGGGCCAGCGAGGCGTTGACCGCGTTCTGGACCTTGATGATGTTGGCGTTGCTGTCCTTCGGCCTGAGCGTGGAGCTCTCCAGCAGCGAGCACGACGGCACGAGCTCGGCGCAGCGCATGGCGCCGATCTGGCCGCGCAGCGCGTTGTCGATCACGGGCCGGACGGCCTGGCCGAAGAACGCGGACCAGCCGTCGTCGCCGTCCCACGCGTAGAGCGAGCGGTCGTCCTGGGCGCGGAAGGTGCGGGTGCCGTACTTGTCGTCGAACGTCTTCAGCGTCCCGTGGTCCAGGTTGAGCGTGAAGTAGAGGGTGCCTTCGATGCCGAGGTTCACGCCGTCGCTGCTGGGCACCGTCACCACGTCCACGCCGAGCGTCGTGGCCCGCTTGGGGTCGGCGGTGATCGTGTAGAAGCGCTGCTGCGCCGGGTAGAGGTGCGTGGACGACCACATGCCGGTCCAGGTCAGGCCGGAGCCGGGGTCGATCACCTGGCGCACCTTGTTGTCGTCGAGGGGGCCGCCGTCTCGGATGACGGCCACCTCGCCGCCGCCCGTGCGCTCCAGGCCCCCCAGGCCCCCGATGAGCAGGGGGACGGCGATGAGCGCGGCGACGACGATCAGTGCGATTCTCACTCCGGTCCCTTCCGCGCGGGCGGCGTTGGCAGCCGCCGCCCGCGGCTTCTCGCGGCATTCGTCCGGCTCAGGCGAACGGTCCCACCTGGCCCGGGAGGGAGGCCTTGGCCTTGGGCTCCGGCTTGGCGGCCAGGTCGAGGTCGCGGGTCTCCGGGGCGATGGCCAGGCCCAGGGCCGTGACCGCCAGGGAGATCACCACGTAGATCGACACCGCGACCGTGGTCTTGTACGTGTCGAACAGGCTGAGGGCGATGATCGGGGCCAGGGCGCCGCCGACGATGCCGGCCAGCTGGTAGCCCATCGAGGCGCCGCTGTAGCGCAGCCGCGTGCTGAACAGCTCGGCGATGAAGGCCGCCTGCGGCCCGTACATGGCGGCGTGGGTGACGAGCGCGACGACGGCGGCCAGCGCGATCAGCGGGAACGACATGGTGTCCAGGAGCGGGAAGAACGCGAACGCCCACACCGCCGCGGCCACCACGCCCGCGAAGTAGACCGGCCGCCGCCCGAACCGGTCCGACAGCGCGCCGGCCAGCGGGATCAGCGCTAGCTGCAGCGCCGACCCGATCAGCACCGCGTTGAGCGCGTACGAACGCGGCAGCTTCAGCACCGTGGTGAGGTAGACGATGATGAACGCGGTGAACGTGTAGAAGGCCACGTCCACCCCGATCCGCGCGGTGAAGGCGGACAGCAGGGCCCGCGGGTGCGTGCGCAGCACTTCGAGCAGCGGCAGCTCCGCCTTGGCGCCCTGCTCCTCGACCTCGGCGAACAGTGGCGACTCGCTGACCCTCAGCCGCACCCACAGGCCCACGAACACCAGCACGCCCGACAGCAGGAACGGCACCCGCCAGCCCCACGACAGGAACGCCGCGTCGGAGAGCGTGAACGACAGGAGCGTGAGGAGCCCGGTGGCCAGCACGTACCCGGCGGGCACGCCGACCTGCGGCCAGCTCGCGTTGAAGCCGCGCCGCCGCCCGTCACCGTGCTCCAGGGACATGATCACCGCGCCGCCCCACTCGCCGCCGAGCCCCAGGCCCTGCACGAACCGGAGCGTCGCCAGCAGGATCGGCGCCAGCACGCCGACGCTCGCGTAGCCGGGCAGCACGCCGATGAGGAACGTCGAGACGCCCATCACCAGGAGCGTCACCACCAGCACGGTCTTGCGTCCCGCCCGGTCGCCGAAGTGGCCGAACACGATGCCGCCGAGCGGCCGGGCCACGAACGCCACGGCGTTGGTGGTCAGCGACGCCAGTGTCGCGTTGAACGGGTCGAGGGCGGGGAAGAACAGCTTGGGGAAGACCAGGGTCGCCGCCGTGGTGTAGAGGAAGAAGTCGTACCACTCCAGCGACGTTCCGATCAGGCTGGCGAGGATCACCCGCCGGGTCTGTTGCGCGGAGCCTGTCATTCGATCGCTCCTTGTTCGTCTAGGGGGTCCTCTTCAACATAAGAATCGTTGAACAATTCGACAAGAGGTTTGCTCCATGATTCGCTGTCAAATGTGGATAACGTGGTTGCCGATCTCTCTCAGGACCGTCCCCGGCTGGGCCGCAGCAGCACCGCGGAGCGGGTGGCCGACATCCTGCGCGACCGCATCAGCGAGGGCTTCTTCCGTCCGGGGCAGCGGCTGTCGGAGGAGGCGATCTCCGAGGGGCTCGGGGTCTCGCGCAACACGCTGCGCGAGGCGTTCCGGCTGCTCGGCCACGAGCGGCTGCTCGACCATCGGCTCAACAGGGGCGTGTTCGTCTGCCTCCCGTCCGCCGAGGACGTCGCCGACCTCTACCGCGTGCGCCGCGTGCTCGAAGGGGCGGCCGTACGGCGCGGCCCGGCCCCCGAGGCGCTGGCCGTGATCAAGGAGGCCGTGCTCGACGCCGAGCGCGCCGCCGAGCAGGACGACTGGCAGGGCGTCGGCACCGCCAACATCCGCTTCCACCAGGCGCTCGTCTCGCTGAACGAGAGCCCCAGGATCGACGAGGCCATGCGCCAGCTCCTGGCCGAGCTGCGGCTGGTCTTCCACGTGATGGAGAACCCGCGGGCCTTCCACGAGCCGTTCGTCGACCGCAACCGCACCCTGCTCGGGCTGCTGGAGTCGGGGAAGCCGGACAAGGCCGCCGCGTACCTCGACGACTACCTCGACCACGCCGAACGGCTGCTCATCGAGGCGTACGAGCCGTAACGTCTGGGGTATGGACCAGATCTTCACCGTTGCCGAGGCCCGCGAGCTGCTTCCCGGCGTCCTGGAGGACGCCCGCGAGCTGATCGCCGCCCGCGCCGACCTGGCCGAGATCGACTTCGACCGGCGGACCGAGGGGAGATCCCCGCTCGGCGGCCTCCCGGAGATCAAGGGGCTGCAGGCCCGCATCGAGGAGATCCTCAGCGGGTGGAGCGAGCGGGGCATCGAGGTCAAGGGCATCGCGCCGGTGCTGGTCGACTTTCCCGCCGTGATCGACGGAGTGTCGGTGCGGCTGTGCTGGATCGAGGGCGAGCGGGAGCTCGCCTGGTACCACCGGACGGAGCTGGGCTTCGCGGGCCGCCGCCCCCTGGGCCCCGGGCAGGACTGAGCCGTGGTCGTGGCCGATCTGTGACCAACCGCGCCCGGCAAGCGGGTGTCTAAACGGGGTGAGCGAAAGGATCACACCGATGAGGCATCCCTCAGCGACCGCGGCCCTGCTGGCGTCGGCGGTCATCGGCGGGCTGGGGCTCACACCCGGAGCCGCCCACGCCCAGTCAGACTCCCCGGTGGCCCAGGCCGCCTGGGTCAAGGCCTGCACCGACAAGAAGGACGACACCGACCACCCCTGCGGCCACTGGCAGCTGATCATGCGCGACGGCCGGAGGGTCGCCGTGCCCGGCGCGGCCATCTCGCAGGTCGACGCCAAGGGTCACGAGGTCCAGGACACCCTCACGTTCGCCATCAGCGCCGACGGCCGCGTGATGGCCTACGAGCGCAAGCGCGACCACCGCCTGGTCGTCCAGCCGGTCGCGGGCGGCCCGGCCAGGACGCTGCCCAAGGCGGCCGTGCCCAAGGGCGTCGGCACCTCCGACATCGGCGTCTACCTGTCTCCCAAGGGCGACACCGTCGTGATCGACTACGGCGACGAGCCCGTACGCCTGCCCGTCAAGGTGATCACGGTCGCGACCGGCAAGATCACGACGCTGCCCCGCGGGGAGCTGATGGCCGGGTTCAGCGGCGACGGCGACGAGGTGCTGACCAGGCGCAACCTGAGCGACAACACCGTCCGCCTGAGCGCCCACCGGCTCGGCGGCGGCTCGATCAAGCAGACGCCGCCCCAGCTCGTCGCGAACGCCCCCACCCTCGCCCTGGCCCCCGACGGCCGGACGGTGGCCGTGTTCACCGCGGGCAACGCCGACAAGAAGAAGCGGCCCACGGTGCGGACCTACGACCTGGAGACCGGGCAGCTGTCCGGCGGCGCGGACCTGCCGCTCGCGCCCGGCGTGCCGCCGTACCTCGCGTGGTGGAGCCCGGACGGCGTGCTCCACGGCACGGTGGAGAAGGACGAGGTCGGGGAGACGGCGGTGATACGGGAGCTCACCGTCGATCCCGAGTCCGGCGCGGTTCGGCAGACCGGCAGATACACGATCAGCAAGACCAGGTACGCCTACGTGAAGGCGGGGGAGTGAACGACATGAAGGCCAAGATCTTCGCGGTTCTCGCGGCGGCCGTGGTCGCGGTGCCGGGGGGCGTCGCTTACGCGGAGCCGCACGCGCATCAGGGGCACGACAGCATCCGCTACGCCTCCCTCAAGAGCTGCGGGAAGTCGGAGGAGGCCAAGCCGTGCGGCGACTGGCGGCTCGTCATGCACGACGGCGGGCAGAGCGCCCTGCGTGACGCCCAGACGGTCGCGCTCGACGCGAAGGGCAGGAAGCTCGAGTACGCGGCGGCGCCCATCGCGGTCAGCGGCAACGGGCAGCGGGTCGCGTACCTCACCAAGTCCGGCAGACTGGCCGTGCGCACGATCGGGGGCGGCGTCAAGCTGTTCGCCAAGGACGCGCTGCCCCGGGTGGACCAGAACACCTTCACCCTGCTCCTGTCCGACGACGGCGCCCGGCTGGCCGTCGTCATCGCCACCGAGAAGCCCCAGAGCACGCGCGTGTTCGACACCTCCAGCGGTGCCCGGCTCGGCTCCGTGCCGGGCAACCTGTCGGTGCTGGGCTTCAGCGGCGACGGGGACGAGGTGCTC
Organism: Nonomuraea sp. NPDC005650; assembly: GCF_040605375.1. NCBI lineage: Bacteria > Bacillati > Actinomycetota > Actinomycetes > Streptosporangiales > Streptosporangiaceae > Nonomuraea > Nonomuraea sp. NPDC005650. Next base: position 274,386 of record NZ_JBEXCR010000014.1, on the reverse strand, counting down.
ACCAGCGACGACGGCGACGAGGGCGTCACCGACCTGGCCGTCTACAGCGACACGGGCGAGCAGCTCGTACACGGCACGCCGCCGCAGGTCGTGTCGTCGAACGCGCCGCAGGCGCTGTCCGCCGACGGCCGCACGATCGCGGCGGTCGTGGCAGGGAAGAAGCCGCAGCTCGTCCTGTACGACATGCAGGCCGACCAGGTCGTCGACCGCAAGAAGATCAAGCTGCCGGCCGGCGACGTCGACATGGTCGACTGGACGGGGGACACCCAGGTGACCCTCCACCTGGTCCAGTACCTGGACGGCGGCAACAAGATGACCATCGTCCAGATCGACACCGAGACGGGCGCGGTCAAGGTCCGGGACCGGTACCGGATGCTGAAGGACATGTTCGTCTTCGCGGCGTGCGGCGGCTGACGCGGGGCCGGGAAGGTCCGCAGGGCTTTCCCGGGCGCGCGCTGGCATAACCTTCTCGAGGTGGAGGTTCACTCGACCAAGGCGATGGCCGCCAGGGCCGTCGACCTGTGCGTGGCGCTGCTGTACGAACGGCCGTCCGTCGACTCGGTGTCGCGGGTCCTGCGCGACCACGGCGAGACCGGGGACCTCGACCTCGGCGAGGCGGATGTGACGGCGATGCGGGCGTCGGCGGAGCGGCTCCGCGAGGTCCTGGGCGCGGCCACCGCCGACGAGGCGGCCGACCTCCTCAACAGGGTGCTCGCCGGGTCGGCCCGGCCGCCCAGACTCACCAGCCACGGGGGCACGACGAGCTGGCACGTGCACGTCGACAGCGGGGACGACGCGCCGTGGGGGGAGTGGTTCCTGGCGTCGTCGGCGATGGCGCTGGCGGTGCTGCTCGCCGACCACCAGCGGATCCCCGGCGGGCTGTGCGCCGCGCGGGGCTGCGGGCGGCCGTACCTGGACTTCGGGGGCGGCAGCCCGCGGCGCTACTGCAGCACGCGCTGCGCCACCCGCGAACGCGTCGCCGCCCACCGCTCCCGCACCTCATCACCCACCACGGGCTGAGCCCTCGGCTGTATCGCGGCCCTCGGCTGTGAGCACGGCCACGGCGGCGGCCTGGAGCGCCGCACCCGCCAGCAGGGCCGAACTCGCCGAGTACGCCGCCAGCGGCCCGGCCAGCGCCGACCCGATCGCGAACGAGGTGATCTTCAGGCTGGCCCCGGTGGTGAACACCTGGCTGCGCAGGCGGGCCGGCGCCTCGCGGTGCCGTACCGAGAACAACGCGGTGAGCTGCGGCCCCACGCCAGCTCCCGCCACCACCGCGGCGACCGCCGCCGCCCAGAACGCCCCGGCCCCGGCCGCCAGCGCCATCCCCGTGCCGAGCAACGCCGTCCCCCAGACCAGGACGCGGTCCCACCGCCGCACCCGGCCCCACGCGGCGATCACCGCGTTCGCGACCAGCCCGGAGGCGGCGAGGACGGCCAGCAGCAGCGCGCCGTGGCCGCTCTCGCCGGTGAGCTCGGCGCCGAGGACGGGCGCGGACACGACCAGCATGGCCAGGCCGGAGCACGAGATCGCGGACCCGGCCGTCGCCCGCCGCAACGGCACGTTCCGCCCGATGACGGCGAACCCCTCGACCAACTCCGCCCAGACCCCATGACGGCTCCCGCCCACCCGAGATCCAGCGGGCGAATCGGGCGCGGCAGGGTGAGCACGTTCCGCGGTCGGTGAGCCGGGGTCGGCGGAGTGAGCACGTGTGGCGGTCGGTGAATCGGGGTCGGCGGCGGGGCGAGCACGTACGTCGGGCAGGCTCCAGGCGGCGGGTAGCGCGGCGACGAGCAGTCCGGCGCACACCAGCACCGTCGCGGTGCCTCCGCTCGCGGTCGCCACCACGCCCACCACGGCTGGGCCGACCAGCCCGGCCACGTTGTAGCTCATGGAGTCGAGCGCGTTGGCCCTGCTCAGGTGTTCGGGACCGGCCACCCGGGGCAGCTGCGCCGTCCAGCCGCCGGTGAGCGCGGGTCCCAGGAGCCCGGCCACGACCGCCACCCCGATCAGGGCCGCGTCCGGTACCCGGCCCAGCCCGTACAGGACCACCAGGAGCCCGGCCGTGTACCCGAGCAGGCAGCACGCGAGCAACCGCCCCGGTCGCCGCGCCCGGTCGAGGAGCACCCCGAGCAGCGGCCCTCCGGCCGCGGCCGAGACGGTCAGCCCGGCCAGCAGCCACGACGCCGTCAGGGGAGATCCGGTGACGGCCAGCCCGGCGACCAGGAGCGCGGGCCCGGACATCTCGTCTCCGGTGCGCGCGGCCACCGCACCGGCCATGTAACGGGCTAACATGACAAAGACGTTACAGCACGGTGCGGGGGTGGTGGCCGCGCGCACGAGAAGGCCCGGGCCGCGCGGCCCGGGCCTGCGGTGGGCTCAGCCCGTGCTGGTTCAGCCCGTGCTGGTGATGGCCGCGAAGCGGGCGCCGTGCGGGTCGATGAGGAAGGCCATGCGGCCGACCCCCTCCACGTCCGTCGCGGGAGCCTCCAGCGTGCCGCCGAGCCGCTGCGCCACGGCCGCCGTGGCGTCGCAGTCGGGCACCTCGAAGTACGGCAGCCAGTGCGGGGTGTCGCCGGGCTGGAGCTGGACGATCCCGGCAATAGCCGACGTCTCACCGCCTTCGGCGGGCGAGATGACGGGGTAGGACAGGTCACCCATCGGCATGTCCTCGATGCGCCAGCCGAAGACCGCCTGGTAGAAGGCCCGGATGGCGGCGGGGTCGGGGGTGTAGAGCTCGACCCAGCCGAGCGAACCCGGCTCGGTGACCAGGTCGAGGCCCTTGGTCCGGCCCGGCTGCCACGCCGCGAACACGGCCCCCGCGGGGTCGGCGAAGATCGCCATGCGGCCCTGGCCCTCGACGTCGCTGGGCGGGAAGAGCACCGTGCCGCCCGCCTGCTCGATCGTCTTGGCGATCACGTCGCAGTCGGGCACCTGGAAGTACGTCACCCACGCCGGGCGCCACTCGTCCCCCGTCACCTGGCTGATCCCGGCGACCGTCTTGCCGTCGACCTGGCAGAACCGGTAGTCCATGAACTCGGGGCCCAGCGTGCCGGACTGCCAGCCGAACAGCCCCGTGTAGAAGGCGTCCGCCGCCTCCGCGTCAGGGGTGTGAACCTCGATCCAGCAGGGGGCGCCCGGTAGGTAGTCGGTGGTGAGCATGGCCTGCTCCTTCGTGTGACGAAGCGATGGGTGGCCTCTTCACCTCGCGGTGCGGGCTGAGGGCGATGCCACTCGTATCCGGCGCTTGCCAGCCTCGCACGACCCGCCGGCAAAGGCGAGCCAACACCCCAGTCGAATGAATGTTTGAACAAAGGCATACACTCGACCGTATGACAGCCTCGTTCCAAGCATCTCTGCTCGGGCTCGGCGAGGAGCTCGGGGTCGGGCCGCTCGGCGACACGGTCCGCAGGACGCGCCTCGACCACGGCGCCTGGATCGACCTGCGGCCGGGCTGGCTCGCGGGCGCCGACACCCTGTTCGAGCGGCTGGCGGAGACGGTGCCTTGGCGGGCGGAGCGGCGGCGCATGTACGACCGGGTGGTGGACGTGCCGCGGCTGCTGAAGTTCTACGACGAGGGTGAGACCCTGCCTGACCCGGTGCTGGAGGACTGCCGGCGGGCCCTCGACGATCATTACGGGGAGGAGTTGGGGGAGCCGTTCCGCACGGCCGGGCTCTGCTTCTACCGCGACGGCCGCGACAGCGTGGCCTGGCACGGCGACACGATCGGGCGCGGGAGCACCGAGGACACCATGGTGGCGATCGTCTCGGTCGGCACGCCCCGCCCGCTCCTGCTCCGGCCGCGCGGGGGCGGGGCGTCCATCCGGCGGGACCTGGGGCATGGGGATCTGATCGTGATGGGCGGGAGCTGCCAGCGTACGTGGGAGCACGCGATCCCGAAGACATCCCGCCCCACGGGGCCCCGCATCAGCATCCAATTCCGCCCCCACGGCGTCCGCTGACCCGTCCGGCGCCGGCGCTGCCCGCGCTGTGGGCGGCGGCCGTCACCCGGGCCCGCGTCCGCTAACCACTCCTGCGGCGTGCACGTCGCGGGCGGAGGGTGCGGGGTGGGTGGGTCAGTGCAGGGTGAGGCGGGCGAGGCGGCCCTGTTCGCCGGCGGCCCAGCAGGTGAGGTCGCGGGTGCAGGACACCGTGTCGAACGAGCCGTTGTCGAAGGTCACCCAGGCGCGCCCGCCAGACCACGTCACGTCGCTGCCGGAAGGGCCCACGGCGATGGCCGCGGACGGCAGGTGGGGGAGCCAGGTCACCCCGGAGCGGTAGGCGGGCGGCGGGGTGGTGGCGGGTTGCCAGGTGGTGGCCCCGTCCCGGGTGAGGGCGCCCGCGCTGGGGGAGGGCTGGTCGGGGCGGTAGTCGCCGCCGACCGCGAGGCCGTGGTGGCGGTCGCGGAAGGCCAGGCCGAAGACGCCGCGCGCCGGGTCGCCCGCGGGGATCGGGGTGTCGGAAACCGTCCAGGTGCGCCCGCGGTCGCGCGAGTGGAACACCCGTGACCGCTCCGCCCCGCCACTGGCCAGCCAGGCGTCCCGGCCGCCCGCGGTGACCAGGCACTGCCCGCTCGCCGCGAACCCGGCCTCGCCCGGCAGCGCCTCCGGCATCCCGTCGGACGGCAGGACCCGCCAGCTCCGCCCGCCGTCGTCCGTGGCCAGGATTCGGAACCTACCGTCCACCGGGTCGCTCATGGCCAGCCCGTGCCGCCGGTCGAAGAAGGCCAGGCAGTCGTAGAACGCCCGGGGCTCGTCGTTCCTGAACGTCTCCGTCCACGTACGCCCGCCGTCCTCCGTCCGGTAGACGCGCGAGTCCGTGCCCTCGCCGATCGACAGCGCCACGGCCCCGCGCTCGTCGAACGCCTCGATGTCGCGGAACTGGAGCGCGGCGGTGTCGGGCGGGGAGACGTTCTGCCAGCTCCGCCCGCCGTCCACGGTTCTCAGCACGGTGCCGCCCGAGCCGGAGGCCCACACCACGTCCCGGCTGACGGGTGACAGGCCGCGCAGGCGCGCGGTCACCCCGGTCTCCTTGAGCTCCCAGCCGAGCTTGGGGGTCCCGGCGTGGGCGGGGGCCGGGGCGGCGAGTACGGCGGCGGCCGCTGACAGCGCACTCAACGCGATTCGAAGCTTCATGTCGGGCAAACTAGTCCAAAGGATCAACACCGTCCATGGTGTTCGCCCGGGCTCCGGATCAGGCCGGCGTCCCGACACCGGCCGCGGGTGGGAATGGGCCGGGTCAGGCCGGTGTGCCGGCACCGGCGGCGACAGGGCCGCCGGTGGGAACGGGCCGGGTCAGGCCGACTCGCGGGCCGCGCCCCACGACAGCAGGGCCTCGGCCGTGTCGAAACGGCGGCTGGAGACCGACTCGCCGAGCAGCACGCCCACCAGCGTGTGGCCGCGCTTCTCGCCCGCGAAGGCCAGCGTGAACCCGGCCGCCCGCGTGAACCCGGTCTTCAGCCCGATCGCGCCGGGCGTCCCGAGCAGCTTGTTGGTGTTGCGCCAGCTGTACGAGCCGTGCTCGGAGGTGGCGTCCAGCGTGTGGTAGCGGGTCCCGGCCACTTCCTTGATCAGCGGAACCTGCACCGCCTTGGCCGCCAGCACGCTCTGGTCGCGGGCGGTGGAGTAGCCGTCCCCGCGCGGCGTGGGCAGGCCGTCGGCGTTGACGTACTGGGTGTCCTTCATGCCCAGCTCGCGCGCCGTCGCGTTCATCTTGCCGACGAAGCCGCCGACGCCGGGCCCGTAGGTGCGGGCGAGCGCGTGGGCGGCGTCCGCGCCGGAGGGGAGCATCAGGCCGTACAGGAGCTCGCCGACGGTGAGGCGGTCGCCGGGCTGCAGGTCGGCGGTGGTGCCGCCGCCGTCCTCGGCGTAGCGGACGTCCGCCCGCTGGACCTGCACCACGTCCGTGGGCTTGGCGGTCTTCAGTACGACGTACGCGGTCATCATCTTGGTGACGCTGGCGATCGGGAGCCGGTCGTCGGCGTTCTTGCTGAACAGCGTCCTGCCGGACGAGGCGTCCATCAGGTAGGCGGCGCTGCCGTACACCGCGGGGGTGTCCTGCTGAACGGCGTGGACGGGCCCAGCGGTGGGAGTGGTGGCGTGTGCGGGTGCGGTGAGCCCCGTGACCAGGGCCAGGGCACCTGCCGCAGCGGTCAGGTGAGCTTTCCGGATACGCATCGCTCCAGATTGCCGCGCCCTTTGGGCTGCTTTTGCCGAAACGACCGACATTTCGTGACAAAGGGCGCGGAAAGCCCGCCTACGCCGAAGGAATCCGTCAGGTAAATCTTTTCCCGGATACCCAGAAGTTGTCGGCCACGCGCTCACCCGCCAGCAACTCCGAGAACAAATCCTCCCACAATGGCATCACCAATTCCGGCGCGTACGCACGCGACGCTTTGTGCGCGGCCTTCCCCATCCGCACCCGCAGCTCCCGGTCCCCGAGGACCTGGATCAGCGCGGCGGCCAGCGCGTCCACGTCCCGCGGCGGCACGAGCACGCCGTCCACCCCGTCAGTCAGCACGTCCCGGGGCCCGGTCGGGCAGTCGTAGGCCACCACGGGCAGCGCGTGCGTCATGGCCTCGATCATCACCATCGGCAGGCCCTCGAACCGCGAGCTCAGCGCGTACACGGACGCGGCCGCCAGCTCCTTGTCCAGCCGATCGGTACGCCCGAGCAGCGACACGTGCTCGCCCAGCCCGAACTCCTCGATGAGCCCCTCCAACTGGCCCTTGCGGGGCCCGGTGCCGAAGATGCGCAGCCGCCATTCGGGGTGCTCCCGCACCACCTGCGCGAAGGCCGGAATGAGCAGGTCGAACCCCTTCTGCGGCACCAGCCGCCCGGCCGCGACCACGATGGGATCGGCCTGTTGGGAACGTTCCTGGTCGGCCTGATGGACCGCGTTGGGGATCTGCACGATGGGGGTCGAGGGCAGCAGGCGCTGGTACTCCAGCCGGTTGGTCCGCGTCAGCACGGTGATCGCGTCGAACCGGTCGTAGTAGCGGGCGATCTCCTTGCGGATGGTGTCGGGGTACGCCGACAGGTTCATGTGCTCCTGGGCGACCTTGACGACGCCCTTGGCGGCGCGGCGGGCGGCGATCAGGTTCAGCGCGGGCCTGGTGGTCACGAGGATGCCGTCGCGCAGGCCGGAGACGTACTCCATCGCCGCCCACTCCACCCGCTCGGTGAAGTAGTCGGCCGCGAACTCGCCCCGCGGCACGAGCTTGCCGCGTACCTTGCGCCAGGCCCTGCGCCCGATCGTGTCCGGCTGCCTGCCGTCGCGCTGGTCCACCAGCGTGGTGATCCCGACCCGCGGGTCGAGCGCGAACTGCGGGGTGTCGCGCCGCCGCACCAGGCTGACCAGCCCGACGTCGTGGCCCGCGGCGGCCATCGCGTTGGCCTGGTTGACGACGGTGCGGATGGTCCCGCCCATGCCGTACGCGTGCAGCATGAGGTAGCGGATCTTCACGTCAGGTACCCCCAGGTCCGGCACATGGGTTTCAGCACGTCCGGGACCTGGTCCTCGGTGGGCAGCTCGCGCGCGGGTTGCACGCTGCCGGTCCGGATCTTGTCGCGCCAGTCCCCGAGGCCCTTCTCCAGGACGGACTGCTCGCCGTACGCGAGCATCCGCGGCTCCCACTCCAGGCCCAGGAACTCGCAGATCGCGCGGGTCGCCTTCTCCGGGTCGGCGCTCAGCTCCTCGTACTTGACGGTCAGGCCGGGCAGGGCGGACCTGGCCCGCTGCACGGCCTTCATGTACCGCAGCGCGTCCAGCGCGGCCTCCTCTGGGGTGCGTCTGTCGGGGCTGGCCTCGTGCCAGGACGCGGCGATCGAGGCGGGGTGGCGGAGCAGGAAGACGAAGCGCGCGTCGGGCCAGCAGGCCGCGATGCGCTGGTAGGCGAAGGCGTTCGCGGGTGTCTTGTCCACGATGAACCGTTTGCCGCTGCGGACCAGCTCACGGTGCAGGACGCGGTCCCACAGCAGATGCTCCAGGTCGGCCTGGTTGTGGCCGAGCGCCGACATCGCCTTGGCCGCCAGGTTCGTGTCGAACTGCACCCGGAGGCGGCGTACGTGCAGCTCATGGGGGGCGTGGAGGGCGGAGTGGGCGTTCAGAATCGCGCGCAGGAGCGTCGAGCCGGACCGCACGGGGGACAGGAGGAACACGGGGGCTTCGAGCAGCCGGTCGGTCACCGGATCCGCGGGCGGTCTGATCTCGGGAACGGGCTCGGGAGGAGCCGCTTTTCCTACACGTTCGATCTGGAATCCGGTGAACCTGACCAGCGCTTTGTTCATATTGCGCTGCCAGTTCATGCCGAGGCAGACTACCCACCCTTCCTGGCAATTCCCTGGCAACGGTAAACGGCGGACGTAATCCCATATTTGCCGCTACGCTCGCGCGAGTGGACGATCTCGATCGCGTTTCCTGGGCGAAGCTGAAGCACGCCTACGGCCGGGCCACGGACGTGCCCGGCCAGATTCGGTCGCTCGCGTCCGCGGACGAGGGCGAGCGCCAGAAAGCTTTGTCGGCGCTCTACGGCAACATTTTCCACCAGGGCACCCGCTTCTCGGCCACCCCGCACGCCGTGCCGTTCCTGGCCCGCCTGGCCGCCGACCCGGCCACGCCCGACCGCGAGCTGATCCTCGTGCTGCTCGCCTCACTGGCCCTCGGCTACGAGGAGGGCCACCTGCCGGAAGGGGTCGGCATCGCCCGGTGGCGCGAGGAGAGCGCGGCCGTGCAGTCAAGGAGCAAGGAGGAGGCCGACACCCACCTCCAGCAGTGGGTCGACGAGGCGTCGAACGAGGCCGTCCGCAGGGACCGGGCCTACGTCCGCCGGACGTACGACTACAGGCTGGAGCGTTCGCTCGACGCCGCCATGCTGGCCTCCTACGACGCCGTCAGGCAGAACCTGCCGCTCTCCCTCCTGACCGACCCGGATCCGCACGTCAGGACGTGCGCGGCGTACCTCGCGGGCTGGTTCCCCGAGGAGGCGGACACCGTCGGGCCCGCGCTGGCCGGCCTCGTCGAGGCCGACGCCGAGGCCGACGCCGACGCCGACCCGGTCCCGGTGGCGACGGCGATGTTCGCGCTCTCGCTGCTTCCCTGGCAGGCAGAAGCGATCGAGCGCGGTCTCGGCCACGCCGACGGCCTCGTACGCGACGCCGCCGCGCTGGCGCTGGTCAACCTGCACGGCGAGGACGCGCCCCGCCCGGCCCGCGACGGCGTCCTCAGGCTCCTCACCGCGACCGGCACCACCTCGCTCCCGTACGCCGAGGGGGACCTGTCCACGCTGGCCGCCCGCGTCGCCAAGCGCCGCCTGCCGGGGGAGGCTCCGGCCAGGGCCGAGGCCCTCATCGCCCGCCTGGCCGTCGCGGAGCCCCGGGACGTCTTCCCGATCGCGGGCGACCTCCTGGAGGCCGTCGAGGACGCGCCGGAGCTACGGCGGAGCGCACTCACGGCCATCGCGGACCTGGGCGACGAGGCGTGGAGCTGGCTCAACCTCAAGGAGGTCCTGCGGGCCCACGGCGTCCCGGACGACCGGGACGCCCTGAGAGAGCATCTGCGGGATCACTGACCGGCCAGGCCCGTGTGGGCCACGCCGCGGACGATCTGCCGCTGGAAGAGCACGAACACCACCAGCAGCGGCAGCCCGGCCAGCACGACCGAGGCCATGATCTGCGCGTACCGCAGCCCGAAGGTCCCCTGCACCACGTTGGCCAGGCCGACGGGCAGCGTCATCGTGTTCGGGTCGGTGGAGACCAGGAACGGCCAGAGGAAGTTGTTCCAGGTCGTGATGAACGTGAAGATCGACACGGCGGCCAGCACGGGACGCGACAGCGGCAGCACGATCGTGAAGAACACCCGCCAGCGCCCGGCCCCGTCCACGAAGGCCGCCTGTTCCAGCTCCGGCGGCACGTCCTGGAAGAACTTGAACAGCACGTACACGATCAGCGGCGCCGCCACCTGCGGCAGGATGATCGCCCACCAGGTGTCGACCAGCCCGAGCGCCACCATCTCCGCGAACAGCGGCGCGATCAGCACGTGCGGCGGCACCATGATCCCGGCCAGGACCACCGCCAGCAGCGCCCGCTGCCCCTTGAACTGGGTGCGCGCGAACCCGTACGCCGCCATCGCCGAGAACAGCACGGTCAGGAACGTGACGATCACCGCGGTGACGGTCGAGTTGATCGCCCACTTGACGATGCCGCCGGTCCCCAGCACCAGCCGGTACGAGTCCAGGGTGATCTCGCTGCCGAACCACTGCAGCGGGACCTTCGTGGTCTCGGTCTCCGGCTTGAGTGAGGTGGCGATCGCCCAGGCGATGGGCGCGAGCCAGACGACCGCCAGCGCCAGGGCGACCACCAGCAGGACGAGCTGGCTGAAGCTGAACCGCTTGGTCATGACGAGACCTCCGCCCGCTTGCGGAACAGCCGCAGCTGACCCAGGGACACGATGACGATCAGGACGAAGAGGATGTACGAGATGGCCGAGGCGTAGCCGGTGCGGTAACCGGTGAAGCCGACGTCGTAGGCGTACTCGATGATCGGCCTGGTGGAGTCCTGCGGCCCGCCGGCGGTCATCAGGTAGATCTGGTCGAACACCTTCAGCGACGCCAGCAACTGCAGCACCACGATGAGCGCGGTCGTGCGGCCGAGCAGCGGCAGGGTGATCGAGCGCAGCCGGTCCCACGCCGAGGCGCCGTCGATCGCGGCGGCCTCGTACAGGTGCTGCGGGATCGACTGTAGCGCGGCCAGATAGAGCAGGAAGTTGAAGCCGACCGTCCACCAGACCGTGGTCAGCACCATCGACCACATGGCGACCGACGGGTCGCCCAGCCACAGCGTCTTGGTGCCGAGCGTGCCGTTGAGCAGGCCGTAGTCGGGCGGGTAGATCATCTGCAGCCACAGCAGCGACACGACGGCGGACGGCAGCAGGAACGGCCCGAAGAACGACAGCCGCCACAGCCACTGCACGAACCGCAGGTGGTGCACCAGCAGCGCGAAACCGAGGCCGAGCAGCACCAGCGGGATCGTGCTCAGCACGGTGAAGACCAGCGTGTTCCACAGCGAGCGCCACATGCGCGGGTCGGCGAACGCCTCGGCGTAGTTGGCGAACCCGACCAGATGGTTGTTGCCGCCCGCGATGTTCACGCTCGACAGGCTCATCCGGAAGCCGAGCACCGTCGGCCAGACCAGGAAGGCCACGTAGATCAGCAGGAACGGCGCCACGAACAGCAGCCCGTGCTGCGTCCAGCCGCGCCGGACCTTCACCTTGGCGACGGGGGCGGCGGTCGCGGGGGCCGCGACGGTGGCGGTCATGAGCCCTCCTTCGTCGGTCTCATGACCAAGGTGCTGTGTTCACTGACGACCTCGGCAAGCTCGGTCATGAGCGCTCCTCGGCGGGGAAGGGATCCGGGGCGGACAGCAGCCGGTTGAGCGCCGCCTTGGCCGCGGCCAGGCCCTCCTCCGGCGTGTGATCACCGGTGATGACCGGGGAGAACGCCTGCCCGAACTCGAGCCACAGCCGCGACGCCGACCCGGCGAACCACACCTGCGGGTCGAGCGCGACGTCGGTGATGACCGAGCGGTACTCCGACTGCGGCTGCAGCGACAGATACTTGGGCTGTTCCAGCGCCGGCAGGTACGCGGGCACGTGCCCGGCGACCGCCCAGTCCGCGCTGTTCTTGACCAGATAGGCGATGAACCGGTACGTGGCCCGCTCGACCTCGGGGTCGCGGTCGCGCTGGTGCGGCAGCACGAACGAGTGGCAGTCGGCCTGCGCCGCCCCCGAGCCGAAGACGTTGGGGAAACGGGTCATGCTGAAGGGCGTCTTGCGTTCCTTGAGGCCGGTGGTCTCCCAGTCGCCGTTCCAGAGGAACGCGGCCTGGCCGTTGGTGAAGTTGGCCACCGAAGCCCCGTAGTCGGTGCGCCGGTCGCACAGCCCCTCCTGCCCGAGCCGGCGCATGAACCGGAGCACCTCCAGGGCCTTGGCGTCGTCGATCGCGATCTTGGTGCCGTCGTCCGACAGCAGCGTGCCGCCGCTCTGCGGGTAGAGCGAGTACCACACGCGCCAGGGGCCCACGGTGCCGATGCCGAGCGCGTCGTAGGTCAGCGGGGGCTTGCCGCCCATCACCTCCTTGGCCTTGTTCAGCGCCGCCACCAGCTCGTCCACGCCCGTCGTGGGCTTGAGCCTGCCGTCGGGGCCGAGCAGCCCGGCCTTCCCGCAGATGTCGGTGTTGTAGTACTGCACCATTGGGTGGGCGTCGAACGGGATCGCGTACAGCACGCCGTCGAGGTGGGCACGCTCCCAGATGGGCGGGCTGAAGTCGGCGGCCCGCAGGCCGTTCTCCTCCAGCAGTTTCACGTCGATGGGGTCGAGGATCTGTCCCGCGCCGATCCCGGCCAGGCGGGCCAGGTGGAAGGTGGCCAGGTCGGGGGAGCGGCCGCCGGAGCCGGCCATCGCGATCTTCGTGTAGTACGGCTCGCCCCAGGCGAGCACGTTCTCCTCGACGAAGATGTCCGGATTGTCCTTGGCGAACGCCTGGACCATCTTGTTCATGATGATCCCGTCGCTCGCCCCGAGGAAGTGCCAGTACTGGACGCGGGTCTGGGACGAGCCGAACCCGACGGGGATGGCGCATCCGGTGGCGGCGGCGCCGGCGATTGCGAGGCTTCCGCCGAGGAGCAGGCGGCGGGAGATGGGAGGGGGATCTTGCACGGTGGCCTCTTCCTGCGAGCTGTCGCATTCCGCTGAGGTCGGGGGCCGCTTGTTTCCTTGGGGTTACCCGAGTGTTAGCGGTAACACCCGACGTGTCAAGCCCCCTCCTGACCAGCCCCACCTGGTCGTCCGCCCTCTTGACCGGCCTGCTTGTTATCGCTAACAATCTGGATCACGTAACGCCCGCGAAACCCAGGAGCTCTCTCCGTGCACCAGGCCAAACTCACGCTCGATCCCGCATTCAAGGTCGCCCCGGTCCGGCGGCGCACCTTCGGCACGTTCGTCGAACACCTCGGGCGCTGCGTCTACACCGGCATCTACGAGCCGGGCCACCCGTCGGCCGACGAGGACGGCTTCCGCGGCGACGTTCTCGACCTGACCAGGGAGCTGGGGGTGTCCACGGTCCGCTACCCGGGCGGCAACTTCGTCTCCGGCTACCGGTGGGAGGACGGCGTCGGCCCCGTCGACCAGCGGCCCCGCCGCCTCGACCTGGCCTGGCACAGCACCGAGACGAACGAGGTCGGCGTCGACGAGTTCGTCCGCTGGTGCCGCAAGGCCGGCGTCGAACCCATGATGGCGCTCAACCTCGGCACCCGCGGCATCGAGGCGGCCCTCGACCTGCTGGAGTACTGCAACCACCCGTCCGGTACCGCGCTGTCCGACCAGCGCATCGCCAACGGCTCCAAGGAGCCGCACGGGATCAGGATGTGGTGCCTGGGCAACGAGATGGACGGCCCCTGGCAGACCGGCCACAAGACCGCCCACGAGTACGGCCGGCTCGCCGCCGAGACCGCCCGCGCCATGCGCATGGTGGACCCCGGCCTGGAGCTGGTCGCCTGCGGCAGCTCCGGCTCCAGCATGCCGACCTTCGGCGCGTGGGAGGCCACGGTGCTGGAGGAGGCGTACGACGTGGTCGACTACATCTCCTGCCACGCGTACTACGAGGAGAAGGACGGCGACCTGGGCAGCTTCCTGGCCTGCTCGACCGACATGGAGTACTTCATCCGCTCGGTCGTGGCCACCGCCGACTCCGTCGGCGCCCGGCTGAAGTCGCGCAAGCGGATCGACATCTCCTTCGACGAGTGGAACGTCTGGTACCTGTCGCGCTTCCAGAACGCCGCGCCGCCCGCCGACTGGCCGGTCGCGCCGCGGCTGCTGGAGGACCACTACCACCTGGCCGACGCCGTCGCCTTCGGCGGCCTGCTGATCACCCTGCTGCGCAACAGCGACCGGGTCACGTCCGCGTCGCTGGCCCAGCTCGTCAACGTCATCGCGCCCATCGTGACCGAGCCCGGCGGGCGGGCGTGGCGCCAGACCACCTTCCACCCGTTCGCGCAGGCGTCCCGGCTGGCGGCCGGTGACGTGCTGCGGGTGGAGCCGGTGTCGCCCACGTACGAGACGGCGCAGTTCGGCGAGGTGCCGCTGCTGCACGCGGTGGCCACGCACTCGGAGGAGGGCACGACGCTGTTCGCCGTCAACCGCTCCACCGACGGTCCGCTCTCCCTGGAGATCGACACCCGGGCGCTCGGCGGGGCGCGCATCGTCGAGGCCACGACCCTCACGGACCCGGACGTCTACGCCCGCAACACGGCCGACGCCCCGGACCGGATCGCGCCCCGGGCCAACGCGGACGTGGAGCAGGATCCGGCGCGCGTGCTCCTGCCCCCGGTCTCGTGGAACGTGATCCGCCTGGCCCGCCCCTGACCCCACCAGGACCGGCGCCGCTGAGCCCCGGTAAGCCGGGCTCGGCGGCGCCGTCCTCGTGCGGGCCTGCGTCGATCAGCAGGCCATCGGTCAGGCGTGGGACGGGCCGGCGGAGGCGAGCCGCCGCGCCTGTTCCTGACCCACGTCGATGGCACGCCCGAGGTAGTCCGCGATGATCGCGAGCTCGTCATCGTCATAGCGGTCGAGGACTTCCCCGAAGGCGTTCCCGGGGACGTCCCAGGCCGCCGCGATCCTGGCCCGGGCGTCGGGCGCCAGCGCGACCAGGGCACGTCTGCGGTCTTTCGGGTCGGCTTGCCGTACGACGAAACCCGCCTTCTCCAGCCGGTCGACCAGCCGGGAGGCGGACCCGGGGGTCAGGCCGGTCAACGCGCCGATCTCCCCGGTGCTCACCGGGCCGGACTCCAGGTCGAGCAGGGAAACGCACTGCAGGTCGGTGGGGTGCAGGCCCAGATGGTCGGCCAGCGCCTGGTTGAACAGCACGTACGCGGCGTAGTGCCGCCGGCTCTCGGTGACGACACGCGCCAGCAACTCGGCTCGGTTTGACATCCGGCCCCTTCATGCCTCAATTTAAGTGCGTCACACAATATGTGTGCGACGCACTGTACGTGCCACGTATGCATTCTATCCGCCCCATGCGGAAGGCAGCGCGAAAGGAACACCCCCTCATGACCGTTCTCGTCACCGGCAGCCGCGGCTCCGTCGCCCGGAGCCTCCTCACCCTGCTGCGCGACCGCGGGCTTGACGCCCGCCCGGCCTCCAAAAGACCCGACGACCCGCAGACCCTCAAATGCGACCTCACCGACCCGGCCACCTTCCCCGCCGCGCTGAAGGGGGTGACCTCGGTCTTCCTGTACGCCGAACCGTCCTGCGCGGGCGCCTTCGCCGAAGAGGCCGCCCGCGCCGGCGTCGAGCACATCGTGCTGCTGTCCTCCTCCGCCGTCCTCACCCCCGACCCCGACAGCAGCCTGCTCGCCAAGTCGCACCTGGAGGTGGAGCGGGCCCTGGAGGCCTCCCCGGTCCGCGCCACCTCGCTGCGCCCCGGGTCCTTCGCGGGCAACACGCTGGGCTGGGCCTGGTCCGTCAAGTCCGGCCGGCCCGTCGGCCTGCCCTACCCCGGCTCCCACAACGACCCGATCCACGAGGCCGACGTCGCCGAGGCGGCGCTCGCCGTGCTCACCGACCCCGCCCTGAGCGGCCGTCCGTACACCCTGACCGGGCCGCAGTCCCTCACCTTCGCCCAGCAGATCGACATCCTGTCCGAGGTGACGGGCCGTGACATCCCCGTCAAGCACCTCAGCCGCGAGGAATGGAAGGAGGAGATGGCCGAGTACATCCCCGCCTCGTACGCCGACCCGCTGCTGGACTGGTGGCAGTCCAACGACGGCCGGCCCGTCGAGATCACGCGGACCGTTCAGGAGCTGACCGGACACCCCGCCCGCCCCTTCGCCGACTGGGCTCGGGAGCACGCCGCGGCCTTCACCGGCTGATCGATCCCTGCGGCTACGGCTTCGGGGCGGGGGCGGTGCTCTCCCGCACGACCAGCTCGGGCTCGACCAGCCGCCGCGCGTCGGCCTCGGCGCCCGCCATCCGGTCCAGCAGCAGGTGGAAGGCGTGCCGGCCGACCTCGCCGAAGTCCTGCCGTACGGTCGTCAGCGGCGGCCAGAAATAGGCCGACTCGGGGATGTCGTCGAACCCGGCCACGCTCACGTCCTCCGGCACCCGCCGCCCGGCCTCACGCAGGGCGCGCAGCACGCCGAGCGCCATCTGGTCGTTGGCCACGAACACGGCGGTGACCTCGGGATCCCGGGCCAGCTGCTGCCCGAGCTGATAGCCGGAACGCGAGCTCCAGTCGCCGCGCAGCACCTCGGGCACCGGCCGGTCGGCGGACTCCAGCACGCTCCGCCACCCCTCGATGCGCCCGTTGGCGTCGAGCCAGTCGGCCGGCCCGGCCACGTGCCACACCGTCCGGTGGCCGAGGCTGAGCAGGTGGCGGGTGGCCCGGACGGCCCCGGTCCGCTGGTCCACCTTGGCGACCGGCACGGGGATGTCGTCCCCGGCGTCGACCGCGACCACGGGCATCTCGGCCGGCAGATGCCGCAGCCCGTCGGCGGCCGACTCGTGCGGGGCGACGATGATCACGCCGTCCACGGCCTGGTCGCGCAGCCGTTCCACGCCCTCCTCCATGGACCTGCGGCTGAGCGAGGGCAGGCTGGCGATGCTCACGTTGAACCCGGCGTTCCTGGCGGCCTGCTCGATGCAGTAGAGCGTGGAGGCGGGCCCGTACAGGGTGGTGTCGATGCTCACCACCCCGAGCACCCCGGACCGCCCGGTGACGAGCTGCCGCGCGGCCTGATTGGGCCGGTAGTCAAGCTCCTGTACGGCGGCCAGCACGCGCGCCCTCGTCTCGGCCCGCACCCGATCCGGCGCGTTGAGCACGCGTGACACGGTCATGGCCGAAACTCCGGCGAGCACGGCGACGTCCATGAGCACCGCAGGCCTGCCGTTCCTGGATCTCACGGAGGCTCACCCCCTTGCCGATAACGCTAACAGCCACCAACCTCGAACGCGCGGACCATTATCACCGCCCAGGCCCTCTCCAGAAAAGCATGGCCTTCCACAATGGGAGCGCTTCGCGCCCGGGATTCCAGACCGCGCCTCTCAGGGGGCTCGCGCCCCCTTCGACCCCCCAAAACCCCCGCTCGCTTCGCTCACCAAGGCCCCGCCCGTTGCCCGGTTACCCGGTGGGCCGTGGGAGCCCACCCTGAACGGTCCTCGCTCACGCTCGGGCTGTGCTCCCGGGACCGAGGCTTCGCCCCGGCCCCGGGCGAGGGGCTTGCCGGCCCCCTCGCGCTCCCCCGGCCCTGGACCACGCTCCTCCGCCCGACACGCTCGCCGCCAACCACCGATCCGAGGCTCAGCCTGGGCCGACAGGCGAAATGAGTCGCGAGTGTGTGGACGGGGGTCGTACCGTCACGCGCATGAAGCTGCTCTCCGTCAATATCGGCAGACCCCGGCCCAACCCTTGGAAGGGCGTGAGCACGACGGGCATCGACAAGCGGCCCGTTGACGGCCCGGTCGCCGTGAAGGCCCCTGGCCCGAAGGGCACCGGGGAGGTCGGTCTCGCCGGCGATCGGGTGCACGACGTGAAGCATCATGGCGGTGTCCACCAGGCCGTCTACGCGTACGCCCGCGAGGATCTCGACACCTGGCAGGCCGAGTTGGGCAGGCCGCTCGCGAACGGCGTCTTCGGCGAGAACCTCACGAGCCTGGGCCTGGACGTCAACGGCGCCCTGATCGGTGAGCGCTGGCGGATCGGGCCGGAAGTTGTCCTGGAGGTGTCGTGCCCGCGGATCCCTTGCGCGACCTTCCAAGGCTGGCTGGAGCGTGACGGCTGGATCAAGCGTTTCACCCAGGCCGCACGACCGGGCGCGTATCTGCGAGTGATCGAGCCCGGCGACATCCGCGCCGGTGACCCGGTCCAGATCGTGCACCGGCCCGAGCACGATGTGACTGTCGCACTCGTCTTCCGCGCGATGACCCTGGAACCGGAGTTGCTGCCACGACTGCTGGTCGCCGAGGCACTGCCGCCGGAAGACAAAGAATCGATCCGCAGGCGCTCCGCATAAAGGTCGCCGAGATGCTCCAGGAGATCCTCAAGGGCATGATGGCAAGCCAGGCCGCCGCCAGCGTGCCGCAGGAGGGCACGCCGACCCCGGCCAAGAGGCCGCGTAGGAGCCGCGCCAAGAGCAACGCTGAGGCGCTCTTCCAGACGCCTGAGGTAGCGGCGTAACGTCCGACTGATGGTTGTCGTCACGGCAACTCCAGATCAGATGCCCTCCGGGATCGCTCGGAGGGCTTCTGCATGAATAAGCGCCGCAACAACGGCAGATATCCGGTGGCGCTACGTGTGGATCAAGGCCACTATCCCTCCATGAGGGAATCAGTAAGGGTCCGCCCTGCGACGCCAGATGACGCGGCCACGTTGGCGCAACTGAACGACTTCGTGCATGCCCCTCACGTCAACGAGCGACCTGACATCTTCCGCGCGCCCTTATCGGCTGAGGAGCTGGTGTCCCTGTTCAGCACCTTCCTGGCGCGCGAGAACGCTCTTGCGTTCATCGCAGACTCTCCGGAACGTCCTGTCGGCTATGCCACGGCCACCATTCATAAGCGCCCAGGAGACGCGCTTATGCGTCCCCGGAGCTTTGTCTTCGTGGAACACATCGCAGTAGACCCCACCATCGCGCGTACTGGAGTAGGCACAGCCTTGGTCGAGTCAATCCGCGTGGCTGGCAAGGAGGCGGGTTGTACCAGCCTTCTGACCGACGTGTGGGACTTCAACAAGCGCGCGTTGGCCTTCTTCGAAGCCGCAGGTCTCGTGCACATGCGGCATTGGCTGGAACAGCCCTTGTAGCGAGCCTTCAGCCGTGAAGATCTGATCCATCGGCAGCATCTCACCTCACATCCAGACCTCGACGCGGACCGCTAGAAACAAAGAAACCCCCGACCAGAGGGCGGCCGGATCGCGTAAGCGGGAAGCGCGATCCTCAGGCAGGAATCCGTGTGCGGGGGGCTCGTCCACCTGTCTGGCCGGGGGTTGCCGGCACCCCGGCTAAGCGGAGGACAGGCTCGCCTAGCTGCGGGCGTCTATGGGTCTCATGCCGTGCAGCTCGACCACCTGGGCGGCAGCGAGCGCGAACGGGTGGTATCGGATGGCGTCCCAGGCCACGTACACGTTGTGCTTCCAGAGCCTGGGCAAGTCGGGAGTGATGGGTCGGTACAGATCCGCCAGGACGCCTGCGCTGAGGGCTGTCTCCACCGTGCAGAGCGTGGCCTTGTCCTGGAGCATGGGGCACTCTTGCAGTGCCTTGGGGATGCAGCTCCAGCAGGTCGGTGGAGCGTTCGTCCGGCCGGAGTCTGTGCCCGTGGCCTCGAACACCGTCTCCACGAGGAGCCACGGGGTCCGGCCCGTATCCGAGTCGGTCGCGGGCTTGCCGCACACCTGGCACAGCAGGTCGTCCATGCACTTCCATTGGCGCAGGACGTTGAGCTTCCGCATGCGCTCGGAGCCGCGCGCTTCCGGCCTGTCGCGCAGGTCCAGCGACCGACCCCGCAGGACGCCGTTGATCCAGTCGCTCCGCCGGGGATGATGGAGGTAGGCCAAGCGGAGTTCGTCGTTGTGCCACTCGAAGCCGATCGGATCCTCGACCAGCTCGTTGGCGTAGGCGATCGTGTACGGGACGGTGGTGTACCCCCTCACGACGGACCCCCTTGCGGGCACCTATCGTTCACGCCGCGCTGATGCTCGGGGCTAAGGACTGATCGCCGAGCCATGGCATCCCTTCGGCATCGGAGGAACCGCCGCGTTCTGCGCCACCAGGAAGGCAACGCGCCTGGGCAGGGACGCCGGTACGACTTCAACCCTGTCGGCCGAGGGCTCGTTCCCGGCGCCTACACGCCCCAGCGCTTGATCGCGCATCGGTCGGCAATCCGCTTGATCAGTTGGGCATGGATGCCTGCGGTCGTCAGATGCTCCAGAACCCGGTCAAGGGCCGCGTTCTGCGCTGCCGCCTCCTCCTCCGGTATCGGCTGGCATAGCAGGTCGTCAGCCGATGATGTTCTGTGTTTGCGGGCCATGTCTCGACGCTAAGAGCAACAGCGAGCACTAACAAGGAAGTTGCTCGGAATTGCTCGAATGAGCGCATCTATGGAAGCAGGGCGGGAACCTCAAGCACCTTCGGCGCGAGCCTCCATGGACTTGGTGATGATCTGCCGTGCCTGTTGTCCGTACTGGGCCGCCTTGGCGAACCAATCGAACAGGCGCACATACTGCGCTACTTCCTCGGGAAGCGTCAGTGTCAGCTCTGCGGCCACCGTCTCAACGTGAACTGCGCGCTCGTCGAAGATCCAGAACCCGTGCTGGGGTGCGAAGGGTAGCTGGGCGTTCAGTGGCACGATGCCGAGCCGGACTCGCGGCATGAGCGACACGGCTATAAGTCGCTCCAATTGATCGAGCATGATGTCGGGGGGAGCCATGCCAAGACGGAGAGCGGCTTCCAAGATGACGAAGTGGAAGGACTTGTCTCGCGCGTAGAGGATCTCCTGACGGCGCATCCGGGTGGCCAGGCCGTCTTCGAGATCGTTCGGGATGCCGTGGAAGGCGATCACCTGGGAGAGGCGAAGCCGTGCGTATTCGCTGGTCTGGAGGAGGCCGGGAATCAATACCGCCTCGAACACTCGGAAGTGTTTGGTTTCCGCTTCCATCTCAGCCCAGGACTTCTGCCGGGTCGCTGTGCCAAGCCTGAGCTGCCGCCGCCATTCGCCGTAGAGAGTCTCCATGGCGCGGAGTGAGACGATGAGGGAGGTCGCCTTCTCAGGCCGACCGGTCGCTTCGCACCAGGCCCGAATGTCGTCCTCTGACGGGGTCTGCTTGCCGCCTTCGATCTTAGAAATTTTGGATGCCTGCCAGCCGAAGCGGGCGGCAAGCTGCCGCCCGGTCAGCCGTGCATCCAGTCGTAGTTCTTTGAGCTCTTGCCCCATTGCAAGGCGGGCTCGGGCTATGTCACGCACCGAGGTTCACGAACTCCTCAAGGGGAACCGCGCTACGCCATGCAACGTCACGCCACTTGCGGTGCCTCGCGATGATCTCCGGATCTGTGATGATCTCTGCGCCATGGAGAACATCTTCCTCGTCCAGGTGAAGCAGTGCGAGGCGCTGGTCGTCGAACAACCACCAATCGGAATAGGGGAGGCCGAGTCGTTCGGCCTCCACGCGGTCGAGGTAGTGGATCTGGTCGCCGGCCGGGATGCTGTGGCGAGCCACGGACATACTGAACCGGGTGTAGTCGGAGAATGGGCGTGACACCACCCGAACGCGCCGGACGGTTCGGCCCTGTCCAGCGTGGTGCCTCATGAGGTCCGGCCATCCGCTCATCCATGCGAGGTCGTCGGGCTGCCCACGAACCGTAGCCGCATGGGCTGACCGTCCGAGCTAGTTGCTAGGGATTTCTCATCCACAACCTGGAAGTTCAGCGTTATGCCGACCGACGTCAAGAGCTTTGCCGCAAAGCCGCTCCCAGGGTCAGCACAATGTCGGCACCGGTGCTGACAACAACCATGATCAATCCCGAACAACAAGAAGCCCCAGACTCCCGGCATGTGCCGCGAGCTGGGGCTATAACTCCTGTTTGACCAGGTCAGACCTGATCCGCTATGGAGCCTGGTGGACGATACTGGGATTGAACCAGTGACCTCTTCCGTGTCAGGGAAGCGCTCTCCCGCTGAGCTAATCGTCCAGTGAGGTGGCGACGGGATTTGAACCCGTGTGGACGGCTTTGCAGGCCGCTGCCTCGCCTCTCGGCCACGCCACCGAGTCGATCTCGCCGAGCGGAAGACGGGATTCGAACCCGCGACCCTCACCTTGGCAAGGTGATGCTCTACCACTGAGCCACTTCCGCGTTGCTGCCTGAACAACTCTAGCGCGTCTGCCGACCGGATGGTGACCGCTGGGCCGCGTTCGGCTACTTGCGGAGCTGGCGTGCCACGCTCCGCTCCGTGGCGGGCAGGCTGAGGAAGATCTCCAGGATGCGGGTGAGGCGGTGGACCTCGATGCGGTGGAAGGCGGGGCCTTCCGAGCGGGCCAGGAGCAGGGCGAGGGCCAGGGGCGGCAGCGGGGCGTGGATGACGTGCAGCCCCTCCTCGAAGGTGAGGGCCGTCGGGCGGGACGGCGTGTCCTCCGGGACGACCAGGTCCTTGGGGGCGCGCCAGCTGGCGTAGACGACGCGCTGCCCGGCCGTCGTGGCGGCCCAGTCGGCGCTGAACAGGACGGGGAGGGAGTCGATGAGCGTGGTCAGAGCGCGGTCGCCCGCCGTGGTGATGTACTTGAGGATCTCCAGCTCAGGGTACGTGCCCGGCGCCTCCCTGGTGGTCCAGATGCCCTCGACCGCCACGCCCTCCACCGTCTCCAGGCTCTTGACCAGCGACTGCCGGGGTGTGCTCTCCGCGCAGAAGACCGTGATGTCGTCGACGGCCGTGCCGGCGCCCCGGTCGAGCACGGTGACCTGCGTGATGTCGGCCCCCGACGCCCCCAGCGCCTTGGTCACCTGAGCGAGTGAACCCGGCTTGTCGGGCAGCGCGACGCGTACGCGAAGAAGCATCCATCCCTCCCCTGAAGATGCGAATAACAGACTATCTGCGAATACCTGTTACGGCCTGACCTGCGCTACAACTGACGGAGTGAAGATTGGGCCGATTGGGGTTTGGCCGCCCGTGGTGCTGGCGCCGATGGCGGGCATCACGAACGCGCCGTTCCGGGTGCTGTGCAGAGAGCAGGGCGCGGGGCTGTTCGTCTGCGAGATGATCACGACGCGCGCGCTGGTCGAGCGCAATCCGAAGACGCTGCGGATGATCAGGTTCGCGGAGTCGGAGCGGCCCAGGAGCATCCAGCTGTACGGGGTGGACCCCGGCATCGTGGGCCGGGCGGTCAAGATGATCGCCGAGGAGGACCTGGCCGACCACGTCGACCTCAACTTCGGCTGCCCCGTGCCCAAGGTGACCAGGCGCGGGGGCGGGTCCGCGCTGCCGTACAAGAGGAATCTGCTGCGGCGGATCCTGCGGGAGGCGGTGGCCAGCGCGGGGTCGTTGCCCGTCACGATGAAGATGCGCAAGGGGATCGACGACGATCACCTGACCTATCTCGACGCGGGGCGGATCGCGGCCGAGGAGGGTGTCGCGGCGATCGCGCTGCACGCCCGTACGGCCAAGCAGCACTACGGGGGCGTGGCCGACTGGGAGGCCATCGCCCGGCTCAAGGAGGCCGTGCCGGAGATCCCCGTGCTGGGGAACGGCGACATCTGGTGCGCCGACGACGCCCTGCGGATGGTGGCGCGCACGGGGTGCGACGGGGTCGTGGTCGGGCGGGGGTGCCTGGGGCGGCCGTGGCTGTTCAAGGATCTGGAGAACGCGTTCAACGGCGGCCCCGAGCGGGCCCGGCCCACGCTCGGCGAGGTCGCCGAGGTGATGGCCAGGCACGCCGAAGGGCTGACCGAGTGCTTCGACATCGAGCGTTACGCCGTCGCCGACTTCCGCAAGCACGTCGGGTGGTATCTGAAGGGGTTCACCGTCGGGAGCGAGCTACGGCGGGAGCTGGCCACGGCCGAGTCTCTCGACGGGCTGCGCGAGGGGCTGGCGAAGCTGGAGCACGACCAGCCGTGGCCGCCGAACACCGACACGCCCCGGGGGAAGTCGGGGGAGCGGACCAAGGTGCTGCTGCCGGACGGCTGGCTGGACGACCCCTGGGACTGCGTGGTCCCCGACGGAGACGCGGAGTCCGACATCTCCGGCGGTTGACCGCGGGATCAGCGGATGTTGCGCCGGACCCAGTCGAGGGCCTGGGCGGACGAGGCCGGGGCGGTGCGGTGGAGGGTGAGCACGTGACCGGTGCCGGGGATCAGCGTCGCCTCCATGGGCGTGTTCGGGTACCAGCGCTTCTGCTGCGCCTGCAGCGCCGCCGTGCTCGTGCAGTCCGTGGCGCCCTCGCCGCAGAGCAGCCGGTCGTACTGGCCGACCATGATCATGGTGGGTACGCGGATGAGGCGGTTGTCGGAGACGGGCGGGAGGGACTCCAGGAAGGTGTCCGGTTCCTTGGTCGCCTCGTCGCGTGAGATGACCGCGGGTCGCGCGCCCGGCCGGTGGTAGAACCAGTCGGTGCGGGTGCCGGGCCGGGTGGTGTAGTACGCCTCGTCCAGCTTGCGCGAGGCCAGGCGCGGGTCCTGGGCGGCCGGGTGGATCGCCCCGGCGAACTCCTCGAAGGCGCGCTCGTTCGGGGTGCTGGACTCGCCGGTCAGGATGATGCCGTCCAGCGCGTCCGGATGGCGGATCTGGACGCCGCGGATGATCGAGGAGCCGACGGAGTTGCCCACGGCCACCACGCGCCGGTATCGCTGCCCGTCGAGCTTGCCCTGGCGGGCCGCGAGCACCACCTGGAGGAGCGAGGCCTGGTGGCTGTCCGGCCGCATGGCGGTCCCGGACGGCCAGGAGCTGCGGCCGGACCCGAGCCGGTCGATCGCCAGGACGGCGTACCCGCCCCGGACCATGGTCTCGGCGAACGACGGCCCGTCCCCGCCGCGTCGTAGCCAGTAGGTCCGGTCGTACGTGCCGCCGGGGACCAGGATCTGGATCGCCCGGGCGCCGCCGCGGGGGCGGCAGAGGGTGCCGGCCACCCGCTGGTCCAGCGGGCCGCCCGCGGTGAGCGGCACGGCCACGGAGACCTGCTCGCAGCCTGGGGAGCCGGGCTTGGAGCCGGAGCTGGAGGCCGCCGCGGCCCCCGTCCCCGCCGTCAGGGCCGCGATCACGCCAATGCCCGCGACCCCGGCCCGCCACTTCGCCGTCATGTCCACACTTCGTCCTCTCGCATCGATGTCGTACGCCATACCGTACAGCATACGGTTCGATGCTCGTGACCTAGTGCGGTCCGGTGGCCTCGGTGCCGCAGGGGCCGCCGCCGACGGACGCCTCCAGCCGGACGGGCTCGCCCGACATCGTGAGCGTCGGGTAGTACTCGGCGATCCGCTCGGCCGAGCGCCCCACGTAATGGCAGATGTAGCTGCGCCTGAACCGGTCGGCCGTGCTGTTCGGCTCCGACCCGTGCACCAGGCTGCCGTTGAAGAACAGCACGTCCCCCGGCTCCATGTCGACCGGCACCTTCGCCAGGCCGGGCGGCGGCGGCACGTACTCCCTGGTGAAGGAGATGTCCTGGTCCGCCTCCTCCGGGCAGAACAGGTCCATGAGATGCGTCCCCGGCACGACCTCCAGGCCGCCGTTCGCCCGGTCCACGCGGTCGAGCGCCACCCACGCGGCCACGCACGTGCCCGGCTCCACCCGGAGGTAGAAGTTGTCCTGATGCAGCGCCTGGCCCCTGGCGCCCGGCGGCTTGAAGTAGAACATGCTCTGGGCTGCTATCGGCTCCTCTCCTAGGATGTCGCGGAGAATCGCGGCGATGCGGGTGTCGAGCAGATACCGCAGGGCCAGACCGTTCACCTGATGGGGGTGCATGATCCGTGGATAGTCGCGAAGGATGTCGTACGGCCGGCCGGGTTCCTGTGGCTGCGGGGAGAAGTGACCTGGGATCGGCCCCTTGGCGTGCAGCGCCATGAACTCGTCGCGCAACTCGGCCACCTCCTCCGGAGCGAGGAGACCGGGCACGATCACGTACCCCTGATCGTGGAAGTCGTTGAGCCTCATGTTTCCCACGCTAGATACCGGGATCGGGGAACGGTATGCCTGTGACCGCTGAGGACATGTCTGTTCCTGCTGCCGAGCTGACGATCGTCGGCCACTACGACAAGGCGCCCGGGTACGCCACGCGCCGCCCCGCCGGCTCCCCGAGCTGGCTGCTGCTGTGGACGGAGGCGGGGGCGGGGCTCGTGGAGCAGGGTGGGGCGTCTTTCGCGGCCCGGGCCGGGGACCTGGTGGTGCTCGGGTCCGGGGTGTCGCAGTACTACCGGGTGCTGCCGGGGGCGGAGCGGTGGCGGTTCTGGTGGGTGCACTTCCAGCCCCGCCCCTCGTGGACGGCCTGGCTGGGGCCGTTCGCCCGGGGGGACGGGTGCCATCTGGTCGGGGGCGTGCCGGCGGGCGTGCATGGGCGGATGGGGCTGGCGTTCGAGCGCGCGCTCCAGGACGCCCGATGGGTGCCGGACGCGCCCCCGCCCGACACGGCTCCTCCCGCTGAGGCGTCCGGTTCGGGGGCGGGCGCCGCCGAGGTGCGGGTGCCCGCCGTCGTGGTGGCGGGGCCGGCGCGGGAGCTGGTGCTGGGGGCCGTCGAGGAGGCGCTCGTCCTGGCCACCGCCTCCGCCCGGCCCGAGGGGGCGCGGCGGCCGGAGGAGGGCGACGAGCGCGTACGCCGGGTGCTCGCCCTCATCGCCGCCGAGCCCGGCGCGCCGCATTCGGTCGCCTCACTCGCGCGGGCCGTCGCGCTCTCGCCGTCCCGCTTCGCCCACCTGTTCACCGCCGAGACCGGGCGCAGCCCGATGCAGGCCGTCCGGGAGGCTCGGGTGCGGCACGCGGCGAGCCTGCTGGAGGTGACGGACCTGGACGTGGGGCAGGTGGCGGCGGCGTCCGGCTTTGTCAGCCCGTTCCACTTCAGCCGGGCTTTCCGGCGCGAGTACGGCCTGCCGCCCCGCGACTACCGCGCCCGCCTCCGCACCCACCCCTGATCGCCGGTCGCGGTGCGGGGCCGTGGGTGGAGGGGGATCAGCGGGTGACGGGGAGGGGGCCCTTGTCGGGGGTGAAGAGCTGGTCGTCCAGGTGGTCGACCGCGTAGTCGATGGCGCCCACCACCACGCACTCGTCCCCCAGCGTGGAGGCCCGCACCTCCGGCATCCGCATGCACGTACGCTCCAAGCGCACCCGCAGCCGCTCCAGCAGCACGTCGGACGACCGGGAGAAGCCGCCCCCCAGCACCACCATCTGCGGGTCCAGGATGAGCACCATCGCGGCCGTGCCCACCGCCAGATCGTCCACGTACCGCTCCACTGCGGCGAGCGCCACCGGGTCGCCGTTGCGGGCGGCGGCCAGCGTCCACCCGGCCGCGTCCTCGGGCGGGGTGCCCTCGGGGAGGGACGGGCAGGTGTTGAGGTGTTCGGCGGGGTCGAACCAGCGGGCCTCGGGCAGCATGGAGATCTCCCCGGCCGCCGCCCCGAACCCCCGGTGCACCTTCCCGCCGATGATCAGCCCGGCTCCCATGCGCCGGCCGACGTGCAGGAACACCACGTCCTTGGCGCCCTTGGCCACCCCGCGCCGGGTCTCGGCCATGGCGGCCAGGCGGCTGTCGTTCTCGATGAGGATCTGGCAGGGGAACATCTCGCGCAGCCTGCCCGCGAGGTCGAGGTCGCGCCAGGCCGGCACGGCGGCCGAGTAGATGACGCGCCCCTCGACGTCGATCACGCCGACGGTGCCCACCGAGATCAGCCACAGGTCGGAGACCGACGTACGGCTGAGCGCCAGGCAGCCGGAGACGGCGCGTTCGATCGCGGCCAGGCGCTCCTCGACGGAGTCCTCGGGCAGCACCGGCTGCCGGGTCTCGGCGAGGATCTCGCCGTCCAGGTCGGACAGGGCCGCGCGGATGTTGTGACCCCCTATGTCCACCCCGACCAGGTAGCCGCTGTCGGCGCGGAAGCGGTAGCGGCGGGCCGGCCGGCCCATCGTGCCGGGGCTCGGCGGCACCTCCACCACCCAGCCCAGCCCCATGAGCTCGTCGGTGACCTCCTTCATGGACGGGCGGGACAGGCCGGTGCGCTCGGCGAGCGCCGACAGGGTGAGCGCCCCCGCCCTGCGCAGCTCCCGGATGGCCGTCAGCGAGTTGAGCTGCCGCAGCCGGGACAGGTCGCCGCCGCGAACGTCCGCCATCGCCGTCCTCAGTCCTTAAGTAGGTCTCCTCTGTAACCAGAGATTATGCCAGCGATCGACGGCTGTACGCGCCGCCTCCATCTGCTGTTATTTCAGTAAAAACCCGTCATTGACCCCGCGAGAGCGCCGGTGCTACTAATGAAGCGCTCCTTCGTAAGTCGAGAGGATTGAGGATGTCGTTCGAAGACATCGGCGAGATCAGGTGCGGCCCTGGCAAGGCGCGGGTGTTCGAGCACGGCTGGCAGTCGTGGAGCCCCACCGGCGCGTACCGCCTGACGGACGCCCCGCCCCGGCCCGCCGACGAGACCATCCAGATCCTCGCCTACCGCCCCGAGACCCCCATCCCCCCGGGGGTGTTCCAGGGCGAGGGGCTGCTCGCCGTCGAGCCGGGCGACGGCTCCGTCGAGCTCTGGTCCGCGCCGAGCCCCCTGCGGGTGCCCTCGATCAGGGCGCGCGCGGAGGGCGACCGCCTGGTGGTCTCCGCCGACGGCCCGGTACGCCACCACCGCGCCGAAGGCGGCCTGGACCAGGCCCTCCGCGACTGGGCGGACACCATGGCGGGAAAGCGCACGTTCCCCGCCGTCCCGCCCATGTGGTGCACCTGGTACGGCTACTGGGACAAGGTCACCGACGCCGACGTCATCGAGAACCTCCGGCAGTCCGAACGCCTCGGCCTGGGCGCCGACATGTTCCTCATCGACGACGGCTACGAGGCCGAGATCGGCGACTGGCTGGAGGGGCGGCCGGAGTTCGGCTCGCTGGCACGGGCCGTGGACGCCGTCACCGGCGCCGGGCGGCGGGCCGGGATCTGGACCGCGCCGTTCCTCGTCGGCCACCGCAGCCGGATCTTCCGCGAGCACCCCGACTGGCTGGTCCGGGGCGCGTACGCCGGGCGCATGTGGGACCAGGAGCTGGCCGTGCTCGACGTCACCCACCCGGAGGCGGCCGAGCATCTCGTCGAGGTCTTCCGCACGTTCGGCGCCATGGGCATCAGCCACTTCAAGCTCGACTTCGTCTACGCGGGAGCCCTCGCGGGCGGGCGGCATGAGGACCTCGACCCGATCGCCGCGTACCGGCGCGGCCTGGAGCTGATCCGCCGGGGCGCCGGCGCGGAGGCGACCCTGCACGGGTGCGGCGCGCCCATGCTGCCCAGCATCGGCCTGGTGGACATCATGCGGGTCAGCCCGGACATCGCGCCGACCGTGCAGCCCAGGTCCGGCGACATCAGCCAGCCGTCCCAGCTCGGGGCCCGGCTCACCGGCGCGGCCCGAGAGTTCCTGCACGCCCGCTGGTGGGTGAACGACCCCGACTGCATCATCCTGCGCCCCGAGGTGGAGGCGCGCGAGGAGTGGGCCGCGCACCTCGCCGCCACGGGCGGCCTGCGCGGGTCGAGCGACCCGATCGCGGCGCTGGACGACTGGGGCCTGGAGACGACCAGGCGGCTCATGGTGCCGACGACGACGGAGCCGTCGTGACCAGCCGCACCGCCGGCGACGGACCCGGCGTGACGAGCCGCACCGCCGGCGACGGACCCGGGGTGACCGGCCGCACCGCGCGGAGGGGCCTGGTGGCGGAGGTCAAGGTGGCCGGGAGGCGGCGCGGGCGGGGGAGCGGCTGGTACGCGTACCTCTTCGTCGGCCCCAGCCTCCTCGGGGTGATCGCGTTCCTCCTGCTCCCGATGCTCATCGTGCTCGTCCTCAGCCTCTTCGACTGGGAGCTGCTCTCGTCCCCCGAGTTCGTCGGGTTCGACAACTACCGGCGGCTGGCGGGCGACGGGCAGGCGTGGCACTCGCTCGGGGTGACGGTCGCGTACGTCCTGCTGTGCATCCCGCTCCAGACCGTGCTGGCCCTGGCCCTGGCCCTGCTGCTCAACCAGCGCATCAAGGGCGTCAGGTTCTACCGCTCGCTCTTCGTCGTCCCGTGGATGGCCACGCCCATCGTCCTCGCCCTGATCTGGAACTGGATCTTCGACCCCCGTGACGGCGCCATCAACAGCGCGCTCGCGGTGGTCGGCGTCACCGGCCCCGACTGGCTGTCCGACCCCACATGGGCGCTGCCCGCCGTCGCGCTGGTCAGCATCTGGCAGTACACCGGCTACAACATGCTGTTCTTCCTGGCCGGCCTGCAGGGCATCCCGAAGGAGCTGCACGACGCGGCCGAGACCGACGGCGCGACCTCGGCCCAGCGGTTCTGGCGGGTCACGCTGCCGCTGCTCAACCCCACGATGTTCTTCGTCAGCGTGACGAACCTGATCGGCGCCTTCCAGGTGTTCGACACGGTGTTCGCGATGACGGACGGCGGCCCCAGCCACACCACCGAGGTGCTCAACTTCCGGATCTACCAGACCGCGTTCAAGGAGTTCGACTTCGGCTACGCGGCCACGCTGTCGACGCTGCTCTTCGTGATCATCTTCCTGGTGACGACGGCGCAGGTCAGGTTCTTCGGCAAGCGCACCACCTACGACCTGAGCTGAGAGAGCTGAGAGACCCGTGGCCAAGCGAATCCTCCTGTACGCCGTGCTCGCCATCGGTGCGTTCGTGTCCGTGTTTCCGTATCTGCTCGTGGTCCTGACCGCGTTCAAGACGCAGGGGCAGCTCAGCGAGACCGCCCCGTGGCTGCCGGGGCTGCCGCCGACCACGGACAACCTGGCGAAGATGCTGGCCGGCGACTTCCCCCGCTACCTGCTCAACACGGCCGTGATGACGGCGCTGCTGACGGCCGGGCAGCTGGTGTTCACCACGTTCGCCGCGTACGCGTTCGCCCGGCTCCGGTTCAGGGGCAGGGACGCGCTGTTCTGGCTGTTCGTGGCCACGATGATGGTGCCCAGCGCCGTCACCATGATCCCGCTGTTCCTGATCATGCGGCAGCTCGACCTGGTCAACACCTGGTACGGCCTGCTCGCCCCGTACGTGCTCGGCACCCCGTACGGGATCTTCCTGATGCGGCAGTTCTTCAAGACCCTGCCCGCCGGCCTGGAGGAGGCGGCGCGGATCGACGGGGCGGGCCCGCTGACGATCCTCCTGCGCGTCATGCTCCCGCTCTGCCGCCCGGCGCTCGGCACGCTGGCGATCATCACCGTGATCTCGTCCTGGAACAGCTTCCTCTGGCCGCTGATCATCACGAGCGGCGACGACACCAAGGTCATCACGGTGGCCATCGCCACGCTCAGGCAGGGCATCGGCGTCGACTACAACCTCATGATGGCCGGCAGCCTGATCGCGCTGGTGCCGATGGTGGCCATCTTCGTCTTCTTCCAGAAGCACATCGTCAGGTCCGTGGTCCTCACGGGTCTCAAGTAAGAAGAGGTCAGCGAATGTTGCGCAACCCCCCGATTCGCTGGGCGCTGCTCGGCGCCGCCCTGCTCGCCCTCACCTCCTGCGGCTCCGGCTCGGGCGGCGGCGGGTCGGACCAGGTCACGTTGACGTACCGGCTCTGGGACGACCAGCAGAAGGTCGGCTACGAGAAGGTCATGGCCGCCTTCGAGAAGGCCAACCCCGGCATCCACGTCAACATCGAACTGCTGCCGTACGACCAGTACTGGACGAAGCTCACCGCCGACGTCGTCGCGGGCACCGCGCCGGACGTGTTCTGGATGACCCCCACCCAGTTCCCCGAGTACGTCACCAAGGGCGTCCTGTCGCCGGTGCAGGTGGATGCGTCGAAGTACCACCAGACCGTCGTCGGCTCCTTCACCTACGAGAACAAGCTGTACGGCGTCCCGAAGGACTGGGGCATCGTCGGCCTGCTCTACAACAAGGACCTGTTCAAGCAGGCCGGCGTCGAGATGCCCGAGAAGCTGACCTGGGCCAAGGACGGCACCGGCAGCCTGCTCGACACCGCGCGCAAGCTCACCGTGGACGAGGCCGGCAAGCACCCCGGCGACGCGGGCTTCGACCCGGCCAAGGTCAAGACGTACGGCTTCGCCTCCTGGAACCACTACCAGACGCAGTGGATGAACTGGGTCAGCTCGAACGGCGGCAAGCTCGTCGACAAGCCCTTCGGCAAGTACGCCTTCAACGACCCGGCGTCGGTCGAGGCGCTGCAGTTCGGCGTGGACCTGGTCAACAAGCACCACGTCGCCCCGCCCGCCACCCAGACGAACCCGCCCACCGGCAACATCACCGACATGTTCAAGGCGGGCAAGGTCGCGATGTTCCCCGCCAACAACGCGCTGCTGCCGTTCGTGGCGCCGGAGGCCACGTTCGAGATGGGCGTCGCGGCCATGCCAGAGGGGCCGCAGGGCCGCTCGGTCAACCTGAACGGCCTGGCCGAGGCCGTCTACGCCAAGAGCAAGCACCCCAAGGAGGCCATGAAGCTGGCCGAATACCTCGGCACCCAGGAGCCCCAGAAGATGATGGCTGACGGCGGCTACGTCTTCCCCGCGCTCAACGGCCTCAGCCAGGGCTACGTCGACTACTGGAAGGCCAAGAAGATCGACGTCACGCCCTTCGAGCAGGAATCCACGGGCTCGACCTTCCCGCTGCCGGTCACCACCGGCTTCACCGGCTTCGAGACCAAGCTCAACCAGATCTTCAACGAGATGTACCTCGGCAAGCTCACCCCGAAGGCCGCCGCCGACCAGGCCGTGGCCGAAGGCAACGCCACCGTCAAGTGAGGACCCCCATGATCACCCGGCGTTCTCTGTTCGCCGGGGGCGCGAGCCTGGGCATTTCCGCCGCACTGGGTGCCGAACCCGTGCGCGCGGCCGTCCGGCGCGCCCCTCTCTCCGACCCCTTCCAGCTCGGCGTCGCCTCGGGCGACCCCACGCCCGGCGGCGTGGTCCTGTGGACCCGGCTCGCCATGAACCCGATCGCCCTCGACGGCCTCGGCGGCATGCCCGACCGCCCGGTGCCGGTCCAGTGGCAGATCGCCAAGGACGAGAACTTCCGGCACGTCGTACGAAGCGGTGCCGAGGTCGCCCGCACCGACGCGGCCCACAGCGTGCACGTCGAGCTCGACGGCCTCCAACCGGGCGCGGAGTACTTCTACCGCTTCAAGGCCGAGGGCGAGCTCAGCCCCGTCGGCCGCACCCTCACCGCCCCCGCACCCGGCGCCCGCACCCGTGCCCTGAACCTGTCGTTCACCTCCTGCGCCGACTACCAGGTGGGCTGGTTCACGCCGTACCGCAGGATGGCCGAGGACCAGCCCGACCTCATCGCCTTCCTCGGCGACTACATCTACGAGTACGGCGACTACAAGTACCCGGTCCGCGACCAGGCCGGCGGCGAGTGCTTCGACCTGGCCGGATACCGGTTACGGCACGCCCAGCACAAGGCCGACCCCGAGTCGCAGCTGGCCCACGCCATCGCCCCCTGGGTCGTGGTGTGGGACGACCACGACATCGAGAACGCCTGGGCCGGAGACGTGCCCGAGCAGCCCGACCCGCCGTTCCTCGCCCGCCGGGCCGCCGCCTTCCAGGCGTACTACGAGAACATGCCGCTGCGCCGCGCCCAGAAGCCGAACGGGCCGGCGCTCAAGCTCCACCGCAGCATCCGCTGGGGCGCGGTGGCCAACCTGCACCTGCTCGACACCCGCCAGTACCGCGACCTGTACGCGTGCACCGGCAAGAGCGGCACCGTCGGCCCCGACTGCCTCGACCGCCTGGAGCCCAACCGCACGATCCTGGGCCGCGACCAGGAGGCGTGGCTGGACGGCGAGCTGAAGGGCTCGCGCGCCACCTGGGACCTGCTCGGCCAGCAGGTCTTCCTGATGGAGATGGACTGGACGAACGGCGAGGGCAAGGGCTACTCCAACGAGGGCTGGGACGGCTACGTCGCCTCCCGCAACCGCCTGACGGCCGCCATCGACACCTACAAGCGCAACGCCGTCGTGCTCACCGGCGACGTGCACAGCCACTGGGCCGGCGAGGTCAAGCGCGACTTCCAGGACCCGGGGTCGAAGTCCGTGGCCGTCGAGCTGGTCACCACCTCGGTGACGAGCGCCGGCAACGGCCTGGACGAGTATCCCAACACCCAGGTCCTGCTGGACGAGAACCCGCACGTCAAGTTCTTCAACGGCCGCCGGGGCTACGTGCGCGCCAAGCTCACGCAGCAGGAGATGAAGGTCGACTTCCGGTCCCTGTCGCGCGTCACCGAGCCGTACGCCCCCGCCTACACCTCCGGCTCCTTCGTCATCGAGCCGGGCGCCGCCAGACTCAACCCCGCCTGACAGGACTCCCATGCGCATCCTCACGGCCGCCGCCGCGGCGGCCCTCCTCGCCGCGCCCTTCGTGCCCTTAGCCGGCGCCGCCGAAGCGGCGGCCGGCCCGCCGATGGGCTGGAGCAGCCGCTCGCTCGGCTGCTCGGTCTCGGAGTCGTCGGTACGCAAGGCCGCCGACGCCCTCGTGCCCCTCGTCCCGCTCGGCTACCGGTACGTCATCGTCGACGACTGCTGGCTGGCCACGCAGCGCTCGGGCGGAGCCCTGGCCCCGGACGCCACCCGCTTCCCCGGCGGCGTCAATGCCCTCGCCGACTACGTCCACGGCAAGGGAATGAAGCTGGGGCTCAGCCTGTCGGCGGGCACCAAGGCGTGCTCCGGCGGCGGCCCAGGCTCGTACAAGAGCGAGGCCGCCGACGCCGAGCAGCTCAAGGGCTGGGGCGTCGACTACGTCAAGTACGACTGGTGCAACATCCCCGCCGCCGACTTCCCCGGCCAGAACGTCCAGCAGATCGCCCAGGCCCTCTACCCGCGCATGCGCCAGGCCCTCGGCCCGGACGTCGTGTTCGCCATGAACAACGAGGACGGCAGCACCGTGCCGTGGCTCTGGGGCAAGGGCGCGGGCGCCACCACCTGGCGGACGAACGTCTACAACCGTCCCATCCCCGACACCTACGCCACGATGGTGGACATCTGGGAGACCAACCAGCTCAGGGCCGAGTACGCGGGCCCGGGCAGTTGGGCCGACCCCGACCTGATCCAGGCCGGGCGCGGCGGGATGACCGAGACCGAGTACCGCGCCCAGTTCACCCTCTGGGCCGTCGGCGCCGCGCCGCTGATCCTGCAGGCCGACCCGGCCGCCGCGCCGCCCTCGGTCGTGGCCAACCCCAAGGTCGTCGCCGTGAACCAGGACCCGCTGGGCGTCCACGGCACGTTCGTCAAGAGCGACGGCTGGTACCACGTGCTGTCCAAGCCGCTGGCCGGCGGCGATCGGGCCGTCGCGCTGTTCAACGAGAGCGACCGGGCGGCCACCGTCTCGACGTCACTCGGCGGGTCCCGTTACCGGGTCGAGGAGCTGTGGAGCGGCGCGGTCGCCTCGTCCAAGGGCGACCTCTCGGCCCAGGTCCCGGCGCACGCGGCCCTGCTCTACCGGGTGAGCGAGAGCCGCGAGCAGGCGCCGCCGCTGGTGACGTTCGAGGCCGACCCGCCCAGGTTCCTCGGCGACGACCGGCCGTCGGTGCTGGAGCCGGGCAAACCCGGCGAGATCATCACCCGGGTCACGAACACCGGGGCCACCGCCGGGCTGCGCGACGTCGAGGTCGCGGCCCGCGTACCGGACGGGTGGCAGGCCGCCGCGCGCACGCCCACCAGGGCGCGGCGGCTCGACGGCGGCGAGACGCTCACCGTGAAGTGGGCCGTCACCCCGCCCGCCGGCGCGACGCCGGGGAACTACGAGCTCACCTTCACCCAGGGCACCCAGGGCACGGGTCAGACCGCCGTGGCCGTCGTGACGGTCGCCACGGCGCCGGGCCCGGGGCGGACCTCTCTCAGCGACGTGGCCTGGACCAGCGCCAAGAACTACTTCGGCCCGGTCGAGAAGGACACCAGCAACGGTGACAAGGCGGCCGGCGACGGCAGGCCGATCACCATCGAGGGCGTCACGTACGCCAAGGGCCTCGGCGCCCACGCGCCCGCCGAGATCGAGTACTACCTCGCCGGGCGCTGCTCGACCGTCGAGTTCCAGGCCGGGATCGACGACGAGGTCGGCGCGGCGGGCTCGGCCGACTTCGAGGTCTGGGCCGACGGGGGCCGGGTCGCCCACTCGGGCGTGCTCACCGGCTCCATGCCCGCCCGCAAGGTCACCGCGTCCGTCGAGGGCGCCAGATATGTCCGGCTGGTCGCGACCAACGGAGGCGACAACGCGACCTCCGACCACGCCGACTTCGCCGACGCCGCCATCACCTGCAACTAATAGGAAATCTGCCACGAACGGCCGCTACGGTCGCAACCGGGCAGCACGGCGGGGCGGCCATTGGATGTGCAGGTTTCCTATTAGGAAAGGACATACCGTTGTTGATCGTTCCCAAGCCCGTCATGCACGAGCCCAGGCCAGAGGTGTTCGTCCTCGACCGCGAGACCTCGCTCGCCGCCGACCCGGCGCTCGGCGAGGTGGCCGCCTGGCTGCGCGGTGAGCTCGCCCCCGTGACCGGTGGCGAGCTGCTGCCGGGGGGCTCGGGAACGATCACCCTGGCGCTCGGCGACCTGCCGCCTGAGGCGTACCGGCTGACCGTCGGCTCGACGGTGGAGATCGTCGCGGGCGGGCCCGCCGGGGCCTTCTACGGGGCGCAGACGTTCCGGCAGCTCCTGCCGCCCGCCGCCTTCAGGAAGGCCGGGGACGGCCCCTTCGAGGTGCCCGGCGCGTACGTCGAGGACGCGCCGAGGTTCGGCTGGCGCGGCGGCCTCCTCGACGTCGCCCGGCACTTCATGGTCAAGCGGGACGTGCTCCGCTTCATCGACCTGCTGGCCCTGCACAAGCTGAACGTGCTGCACCTGCACCTCACCGACGACCAGGGCTGGCGGGTCGAGATCCGCCGCCACCCAAGGCTGACCGAGGCCGGCGCGTGGCGCAAGGAGAGCCAGACCGGCTGGAACGGCCCCATGGACGGCCGCCCGCACGGCGGCTACTACACCCAGGACGACATCAGGGAGATCGTCGCCTACGCCGCCGCCCGGCACGTGACGGTGGTCCCCGAGATCGACCTGCCCGGCCACACCCAGGCCGCCATCGCCGCCTACCCGGAGCTGGGCAACCTGGACACGCCCCTGGAGGTGCGCACGAGCTGGGGCGTCGGCGACAACGTGCTCAACGTCGAGGACGGCACGATCAAGTTCTTCCAGGACGTGCTGGACGAGGTGCTGGAGCTGTTCCCCAGCCCGTACATCGTGCTGGGCGGCGACGAGTGCCGCAAGGACCAGTGGAAGGCCAGCCCCGCGGCGCAGCGGCGCATCGCCGAGCTGGGGCTGCGGGACGAGGAGGAGCTGCAGAGCTGGTTCATCCACCAGTTCGACGCCTACCTGACGGCGCGCGGCCGCCGGCTCGTCGGCTGGGACGAGATCCTGGAGGGCGGCCTCGCGCCGGGCGCGGTGGTCGCGTCGTGGCGCGGCGAGCTGGGCGCGGTGGCCGCCGCCCGGCGCGGCCACGACGTGGTCAACTGCTCGAACACCAGCCTCTACCTCGACTACCGGCAGGGGCCGGGGGAGGAGGAGCCGGTCCCGTTCGGGACGGTGCTGACGCTGGAGGACGTCTACGCCTTCGAGCCCGTGCCCGCCGACCTGCGCGGCGAGCCGGCGGCCGACCGCGTGCTGGGCGCGCAGTGCTGCCTGTGGACGGAGCTGATCGACTCCGCCCGGCACGCGGACTACATGGCCTTCCCCCGGCTCTCGGCCTTCTCCGAGACGGTGTGGAGCCCGCCCGAGCGCGACCTGGCCGACTTCCGCCGGCGGCTGGCCGCGCACCTGCCCCGGCTGGAGGCGATCGGCGTGGAGTATCGGCACGCCGAGGGGCCGCTGCCCTGGCAGACCCGGCCCGGCGTGCCGGGGCGGCCGGAGGACCCGGAGCGCTGGCAGGCCAAGCTGGACGCCTGGACCAGCAACCTGCGCCGTTAGACCTCCACTAGACCTCTACGTGCCCGCCGCTGCGCCAGTAGACGTTGCCCTCCCTGGACAGCAGGTCCTCGTCCACCAGGTAGCGGCGCAGCGCCGCGTAGTCGTCGTGGAAGGCGCGCAGCGTCACGTTCACGTCCTTCTCCGGGTAGCGCACGCCCGGCTCGAACAGCGTGGCGATGTAGCGCAGCACCACGAGCCGCTTGTCGCGGCGCATGCCCATGGTCGTCAGCCGCCCGTCCACGAGGAACGTGCGCAGCACCCGCTCGTCGGCGCTCAGCGCCTCCGCCGGCTCGGCCCGCGCCCGCAGCAGCTCCCTGAACCGCTCGGGCGCGGCCCGCCACTTGCCGCTCTCGTCACACACCGCCAGGCCGCCGCCGGCCAGCTTGCGCAGCGTCTTGGGGGACAGGCCGTCGGCCTCGCCCAGCACCAGCGAGGCGAAGGTCCGTAACGTGTCGTCCTGGGAGAGCAGGCCGAGCACGCGCCTGAGGTCTTCGTCGTTCACCCCTACCATTTTGTCGTATGATCCCAGCGCTCTTAGTCGCGGCCGCGCTCGCCATCCCGAACAACTTCCTGCTGTACGAGAAGGCCGCGGCCACGAAGGACGACAACCCCGAGACGAGCTGGACGGCCAGCGGCAAGAAGACCGCCCCCCTGGTCGTGAACCCGTGCCAGAAGGCCACGCTCGCCCGGTCCGGCCGCGCCCAGGCCAGGACGCTCACCTATACCGCGGTGCCCGACTACGCCAAGTCCGAGCAGGTGATCCTCTACGTCTCGGCCGAGGCCGCGGGCAAGGCCCTGCGCGATCTGGGCGCCGCCGCACGCGCCTGCTCGCGGTCCGGCTACCGCTTCTCCGCCGCCGCCGTGGCCCTCGGCGACGAGGGGCTGAAGATCACCGGCCAGGCATATCAGGGTAAGAAGGCCGCCGTCGGCGGCGAGCGGGCCGTCGTGACCCGCCGCGGGAACGCCCTGATCCTTTACACCGTGGCAGGCGAGTGGGGCAAGCCCGCCACAGCCGACTTCAAGCAGCAGACCAAGGACACCAAGCGCATGCTCGCCAAGGTCTGCACCATTGCCGACTGCTGATCGTGGGAAATGTCTCGATCTTGGGACATTGTCATGACACGACTCCGACGTTTCACCGAGGACACTTAACTCCGACAGGCGTGTGCCGGGGCGCCCTTGCCAGTCCGTTCCGGCACACGGCTTGTCATTTTCTGGGGCTGCATTGGGCTTCGGGGGCAGCCCCAGCGCAGCTTCCCGGTTGCTTCAGAGCCGGTTGAGGCCGGTCACGTGCAGGACCGCGCGCCCCTCCTCGTCGGAGGCGGCCAGATCCACCTGGGCGTCGATGCCCCAGTCGCCGTCGCCGGCCGGATCCTTGATCGTCTGCCGGACCTTCCAGAGCCCGCTCTCCTCCTCGATCCGCAGCAGCGCGGGCCCGCGCGCGTCGGCGTCGGTGAAGATCTCCTCGTGGTCGGCGTAGTACGCGTCCAGCGCCGCGCCCCAGTCGACGTCGGGAGCCAGCTCCTCTAGCTCCTCCTCCTTCTCGATGGCGCACAGCTCGACCAGCCGGAACATCGCGTTGCGCACCAGCACGCGGAAGGCCCGAGGGTTGGCCGTGACCGGGCGAACCTTGGTCTCCAGCTGGTCCTTCTGCTCCAGCGCCTCGGCCGGGTTGGTGAGGTTCTCCCACTCGTCGATCAGCGAGGAGTCGACCTGGCGGACCAGCTCGCCGAGCCACTCGATCAGATCGACCAGATCCTCGGTCTTGAGGTGCTCGGGCACCGTGCGCGACAGCGTCCGGTAGGCGTCGGCCAGATAGCGCAGGACCGTGCCCTCGGACCTGGTCAGCTCGTAGAACTGGATGTAGTCGCCGAACGTCATCGCCCGCTCGAACATGTCGCGGATGACGGACTTGGGGCTGACCGTGTAGTCGCCCACCCACGGATGCCCGCGCCGGTAGGTCTCGTAGGCCCCGAGCAGCAGGTCCTCCAGCGGCATCGGGTACATGACCTCGGCCAGCTGCTCCATGCGCTCTTCGTACTCGATGCCGTCGGCCTTCATCTCCGCGACCGCCTCGCCGCGCGCCTTCTTCAGCTGCGCCGACAGGATCTGCCGCGGGTCGTCGAGGATGGACTCGACGATCGAGACGATGTCGAGCGCGTACGACGGCGACTCGCGGTCGAGCAGGTCGAAGGCGGCCAGCGCGAACGTGGACAGCGCCTGGTTGAGCGCGAAGTCCTCCTGCAGCTCGATCGTCAGCCTGGCCCGCCTGCCCTGCTCGTCGGGCTCGGCGAACTGCTCGACGATGCCGCCCGCCAGCAGCGACCGGTAGATCGCGATGGCCTGGCTGATGTGCCGCCGCTGCCACTTGCGGTCCTCGTGGTTGTCGGTCAGCAGGTGCTTCATCGCCTGGAAGCAGTCGCCGGGCCGGTTGATGACCGCGAGCAGCATCGCGTTGCTGACCTTGAACCGGGAGTTGAGCGGCTCCGGCTCGGCCTCCTGGAGCTTCTGGAAGGTGTCCTCGCTCCAGCCCACGAACCCCTCCGGCGGCTTCTTGCGCGCGTAGCCGCGCCGCCGCTTGGGGTCGTCGCCGATCTTGGCCAGGGCCTTGGCGTTCTCGATGTCGTGCTCGGGGGCCTGGCAGGCGACGTAGCCGATGGTGTCGAACCCGGCCCGGCCCGCGCGGCCCGCGATCTGGTGGAACTCCCGGGCGCGCAGCCGCCGCACCTTGTTGCCGTCGTACTTGGACAGTGCGGTGAACAGCACCGTCCTGATCGGCACGTTGACGCCGACGCCGAGGGTGTCGGTGCCGCAGATGACCTTCAGCAGCCCCGACTGGGCCAGCCGCTCCACCAGCCGCCGGTATTTCGGCAGCATCCCGGCGTGGTGCACGCCGATGCCGTGGCGCACCAGCCGCGACAGCGCCCGCCCGAACCGCGTCGTGAACCGGAAGCCCCCGATCATCGCGGCGATGGCCTCCTTCTCGGCCTTCGTCGCCATGTTGATGGACATCAGGGCCTGTGCCCGCTCCATCGCCGCCGCCTGCGTGAAGTGCACGACGTAGACCGGCGCCTGCCCGGTCTTGAGCATCTCCTCCAGCGTCTCGTGCAGGGGAGTCATCCGGTAGGAGTAGACCAGCGGAACCGGGCGCTCGGCGTGCTTGACCACGGACGTCGGCCGGCCGGTACGCCTGGTCAGGTCACGCTCGAACATCGACACGTCACCGAGCGTGGCCGACATGAGGATGAACTGCACGTCGGGCAGCTCCAGGATCGGCACCTGCCACGCCCACCCGCGGTCGGGCTCGGCGTAGAAGTGGAACTCGTCCATGACGACCTGGCCGATGTCGGCCCCGGCGCCGTCGCGCAGCGCCACGTTCGCGAGGATCTCGGCCGTGCAGCAGATGATCGGCGCGCCCGGGTTGACGCTGGCGTCGCCGGTCATCATGCCGACGTTCTCGGTGCCGAAGACGGCGCACAGGTCGAAGAACTTCTCCGACACCAGCGCCTTGATCGGCGCGGTGTAGAAGGTGCGCTGGTCGCGCGTCAGCGCCGCGAAGTGGGCGCCCGCGGCGACCAGCGACTTGCCCGAGCCGGTCGGCGTCGCCAGGATCAGGTTGCTGCCGGAGACGACCTCGATGAGCGCCTCCTCCTGGGCGGGATAGAGGGTGAGCCCCCGCTCCGCGTTCCACTGGACGAACGCGTCGAAGATGGCGTCGGGGTCGGCGTCGATGTCTTCGGGCAGGCGGTCAACGAGTAGGCTCACGCCCTCTATCCTGCCTAAGTTTGCCGGGTGGTCGAACCGGTAAGGGCCCCTTATCGCAAGTCGAGCTGAAGCAGCACGGTGTCGATCCAGCGTTCGTGCTTGAATCCCACCGCCCGCAGCCGCCCGGCCTCCTCGAACCCGAACGCCTTGTGCAGCCTGGTCGAGGCCGGGTCGCCCGAGTCGGCGATCACCGCGACCAGCTGGCGGGCGGGGGTCTCGCCGGTCTTCTTGATCAGCTCGCCGAGCAGCAGCTTTCCGATGCCCCGTCCGGTGAAGCCGGGCGCCAGGTAGATCGTGTCCTCGACCGTGTGCCGGTAGGCGGGCTTGGGGCGGTACTGGGAGACGTAGGCGTATCCGGCGATCGCGCCGTCCACCTCCGCCACCAGGAACGGCAGCCCCGCGCCCGCGATGCCGTCCGCCTTGGCCCGCCACTGGTCCGGCCCGAGCGGCGTCTCGTCGAACGTGGCCACGCTGCCGGTCACGTAGTGGGCGTAGATGTCGGCGACGGCGGGGAGATCGGCCTCGGCAAGGGCTCGGACAATCGTCATGGGTCACATTCTCCGCAACCGCGTGTGACAGCGGTGTTTCGCGATCCTCACCCGCGCCTCACACCCGCGCCCGCGGGACCG
Organism: Nonomuraea sp. NPDC005650; assembly: GCF_040605375.1. Classification (NCBI taxonomy): domain Bacteria; kingdom Bacillati; phylum Actinomycetota; class Actinomycetes; order Streptosporangiales; family Streptosporangiaceae; genus Nonomuraea; species Nonomuraea sp. NPDC005650. Next base: position 232,330 of record NZ_JBEXCR010000014.1, on the reverse strand, counting down.
TCAGCAGCAGCCCGCCGAGCAGCGCGAGCACCGCGAGGAACGGCCCGCCGCCGGGCGCGAACCCGCCCACCGTGAGCGTCAGCACCCCGCCGCCGATCAGCGCGACCGAGGCGAGCGTGCCGCCCCATCCACCCTTCCCGTACGGCAGCGCGGGCGGCGTCTCGAACCGGTGGAACCCCTTCAGCAGCGGCCACATCACCAGGCACAGCAGCCCGAACCAGAGCGGCCACCCGGCGAGCCAGAACGCGCTGCCCGGCCGCGGCGTGTCGATCCCCAGCAGCACCACCACGACGCCGGTCACCGCGAACAGGGCCGGCATGTGCCAGAGGTAGACGGTCATGATCCTGGGGCCGGCCCAGGCCAGCAGGCGGCCGGTACGCAGCCGCAGCAGCCACGGCCGCAGCAGGGTGACCAGGCCGATCTGGCCGACCCCGACGGCCAGCATGGCGAGGGTGGGCGGGGCCATGTTCGACACCGCCGCGCCCGGCAGGCCGATCATGCTGCCCGGGTAGGGGCCGTACGCCACCAGCAGGGCCGCGACCCCGTAGCCGCCGATCGCCAGCGCCCACGGCCGCGGCAGCCGGCCCTCGGCGTAGAAGAAGCCGAGCTGGTGCACCGCCAGCCAGACGAACACGATGTTCAGGTAGCCCAGCGCCTCGAAACCGGTCGAGAAACGCGCCACGTCCGTCAGCAGCGCCCCGGCCGCGAGCGCCGCGGGGACGCGCAGGCCGTACCTCTCGTGCAGGCGCAGCGCGTACGGGGTGGCCGTGACGGCGATCAGGTAGACGGCCAGGAACCACAGGAGCTGCCCGGTCAGCCGCGCGCCCGTCTCCAGCGGCTGCGGCGGCACCCCCAGCGAGAGCAGCACATGGGGGAGCGGGATCCACACCGCCGCCAGCGGCAGCAGCGGCCAGGCCAGCCGGCGCAGCCTCGTGGCCAGCCACCGCTGCGCGCCCTTGTCCGCCCGGGCGAAACTGATCGCGTTCGCCGCGCCGCCCGCGAAGAACACCAGCGGCATGACCTGGCTGATCCACGTCACCACCCACACGCCGGGCGTCGACAGCGCGTTCCCCGTGGTCAGCCGGCCGCCGTCGTAGGTCAGCACCGGGATCGTCCAGTGCTGGAACACGATGAGCGCCATGCCGAAGACGCGCAGCAGATCGATGAACGGGTCCCGCACCGCCGTACGGGCGCCTGCCGTGCGGGGTGGCGCGGCGGTGGGGCGGTCCAGCAGGACGGTCATGGGGGAGCCTCGATTCGCTCAGAACTGATGGCTCAAGGCTCCCGTCGGGGGGTGCCCGCGCACATTGCCGCTCGCCACCGTCTTGTGGTCGAGATCCCGTGACCCTCCGGGGTAGGGCTGGCCCTACCCCCAGACACCCGTACACCCGCTCGTGCCGCGCGACGCCAGGCCATACCGTGAAGGACATGCGCTCCCGGATCAGGCGTGTCCTCCTGGACACCCGTTACACGCTCGTCGGCTTCCCCACGGCCGTCATCGGCTTCGTGATCATGATCGCCGGCTTCGCGGCCGGCGTGGGCACGGCGGTCGTGTGGGTGGGCGTGCCGCTGCTGGCCGGCAATCTGATGGCCGCGCGGGGCTTCGCCGACGCGGAGCGCGGCTGGCTGTCCGACGTGCTCGATCGCCCGCCCGTACGGCCCCGCTACAAGCCCGCGCCGCCCGGGGCGGGCCGGTTCCGCCGGATCGTCAACCCGCTGACCAGCGGGCAGTCCTGGCTCGACCTGCTGCACGGCATCCTCAACCTGCCGTTCGCCATCCTGTCGTTCGTGCTCACGGTGGTGTTCTGGGCGCTCCCCCTGGTGGGCCTGACCTATCCGCTGTACGGCATCGTCACCTCGCGGATCCCGGGAAACGTGGAGCTGCCCGAGCTGCTCGGCCTGGGCGACGGCTACGGCGTCAACTCGATCTTCTACGTCAGCCTCGGCCTGGTCTTCCTGGTGTTCCTGCCGTTCGCCGTGCGCGGCGCCGCGCTGCTGCGCGCCGGGCTCGGCCGGGCGCTGCTGACCGGCGTGGCCGAGCTGCAGGAGCGCATCGACGACCTGGCCGAGGGCCGCGCCGCCGCCGTCTCCGCCGAGGCCAACGCGCTGCGCAAGCTGGAGCGCGACATCCACGACGGGCCGCAGCAGCGGCTGGTCTCGCTGGCCATGGAGCTGTCCAGGGCGCAGCGGCAGCTGGCCAAGGACCCCGACGCGGCGCAGGCCACGATCAAGTCGGCCATCTCCGCCACCCGCGAGACGCTCGACGAGCTGCGCGCGCTGTCGCGCGGCATCGCCCCGCCCATCCTGTCCGACCGCGGCCTCGCGCCCGCGCTGGCCGCCCTGGCCGGGCGCTGCACGGTCCCCGTCGACCTCGACGTGCAGACCGTCGAGCGCTACCAGGCCGCGGTGGAGAACGCCCTCTACTTCGTCTGCGCCGAGACCCTCACCAACGTCGCCAAACACAGCCGCGCCACCAGCTGCGCGATCCAGCTGACCCGCATCGGCGACGTCCTCATGCTAACGATCGGGGATGATGGGGTCGGCGGCGCACACGTCGCCAAGGGACACGGTCTCGCCGGGCTGGCCGACCGGCTCCGCGCCATCGACGGGGAGCTGAGCGTGCAGTCGCCGGACGGCGGGCCGACAGTGATCGTGGCGGAGGTGCCGTGCGGGTAGTCGTGGCCGATGACGCGGTTCTGATCAGGGAGGGCCTGGTCAGGTTGCTGGAGGAGTTCGGCTGCGAGGTGGTCGCGACCGTCGGTGACGGCGACGCCCTCGTGCGCGCGATCGCCGAGCACAAGCCGGACGTGTCGGTGGTCGACGTGCGCATGCCGCCGTCGTTCACCGACGAGGGGCTGAGGGCGGCCGTCGAGGCGCGGCGCAGGGTGCCAGGGGCGCCCGTGCTGATCCTCTCGCAGTACGTCGAGGTCTCCTACGCCGACGATCTGCTCGCCGACGCCAGGGGCGCGGTGGGCTACCTGCTGAAGGACCGGGTCGTCGACGTGGACGAGTTCCTGGAGGGCCTGCGGCGAGTGGCCGCGGGCGGCACGGTGTTCGATCCGCAGGTGGTGTCCCAGTTGATGGTACGCAGACGTAAGGACGATCCGCTGGCGCAGCTGACGCCGCGGGAGCGCGAGGTGCTCGGGCTGATGGCGGAGGGGAAGTCCAACCCGGCCATCGGACGGCAGCTCGTGATCAGTGACGGAGCCGTGGAGAAACACATCAGGAGCATCTTCAACAAGCTCGGCCTCTACGCGGAGGACAGCGACCAGCATCGCCGGGTGCTCGCCGTCCTGACCTACCTGCGCTCCTGACCGTCCCCGCCGTCTTGTCCGGTCGCTGTCTTGCTTGGTTGAGGGGTGGTGGCCGGTCCGCGCGGCGTCGCGCGCGGACCTGGCCGCTCGGGGGGATTTAGCCGAGCGCGTCGACCAGCTTCTTACGCTGCTGGGCGCCCAGGCCGCCGAGGCGGCGCTTCTCGTCGACGCCCGCCTCCTCCATCAGCGCGGTGGCCTTGGCCGGACCGACGCCCTTGACGGCGCGCAGGGCCTGCGACACCTTGATCTTCTTCGCGATGTCGTCGTCGCGCTCGAGCAGCTGAGCGAACGTCACCTCGCCGGCCTTGACCTTGGCCAGCAGAGCGGTGCGGGCCGCACGCGCCTCGGCGGCCTTGGCCAGAGCCGCCTGACGCTGCTCGGGGGTGAGAGTGGGAAGTGCCATCTCTGTTCTCTCCTCGGGGAGTTTTACGTTCGGGCTTCTGTAACCCGTGGTGCAGTGGCTAATCATGGCGGATACCAGCGGTTCGTGTTGCGAAAAGCGCCGCTCAACGTGTCCGCCAGACCTCCGCGGCGGCTTCCGCGCACACCACGTCCTGCGTGACCGTGCCTCCGCTGACCCCTATGCCGCCGACCACGCGCGCGCCCCCGCCGTAGTCCGCCCAGAGCGGGATGCCGCCTCCGACGCAGACGAAACCATCCCTGGGCAGGCCATACAGGTCGCCTCCCGGAGCGGTCCGCACGGCCAGCTCGGCGGTGGGTCTGCGCAGGGCCACAGAGGTGTACGCCTTGCCCTGCGCGAGACCCGGCCCGGCGACCTCCGCACCCTCCATACGCTGGAAAGACACCAGATGTCCGCCCTCGTCGACGACCGCCACGGAGATCACCGCGCCTTCGCGGATCGCCCATCTGACGGCGGCCTCGGTCATGCGGAGTGCGAGCTCGAGATTCACGCGGGCTTCCCCCGGATCGCTCGGGTCGTGACGGGTTTCCCCCTCATGCGTACAGCCCCTTGGCCGGGCACTGCAAGATCGCTAACATGGCTCGGAAGGGGTGCGGGCCGGAGCGGCTTCACCCCTTCAGCGTGGAATTCATCACATTCTGCCGCTCGGGCGTGTCGCTACCCTGGTCAGGCCGGTTTTCCCGCCACATTTCGACACACTCCGGCGTGAGGAAGCCGTCGAACACCGATTCCATCGCGCCCACCAACGCACCCCGCCAGCCCAGCGCCGAGCCCTCGATCCGGGGCGGACGGTCGCGGCGGATGGCCATGAGGCCGGGCTCGCAGGCCGCCAGGAGCGCCTTCCCGGCGCGCTCGCGCAGCTCCACGCCGTGGCCGGAGAGGGTCACGACCTCGGGGTCGTGGGCGTTCACGAGCGCCGCGATGCCGCGTCCGAGCGACCTGGCGGTGGCCGTGACCGCCTCCTCGCTGGTGGCCAGCACCCGCTCGGCCTGCTCCCGCCCTCTGCCGCCGCCGTGGGCGAGGCCGACGTGGCGGAGCAGGGCGTTCGCGCCGACGTCCATGCTCCAGCAGCCCACCGCGCCGCACGGGCAGGGCCGGTCGCCGCCGGTCAGCGGCATGTGGCCGAACTCGGCCCCCGCGCCGCTCGCCCCGCCCAGCGGCCGCCCGTCCACGACGAGGACGCCGCCGAGGTCGAAGTCCACGTGCAGGTGCAGGCCCACCTGAACGCCCTGCAGCCGCCCCCTGCGCGCCTCGGCCAGCGCCGCGAAGGCGGTGTCGTTGCCCACGACGGGCGCCGGGACGTCCGGGCCGAGCAGGCGCGGGACGTCGACGGACCGCCAGCCCAGGTGGGCGATGTCCACCAGGCCGCCGTGCCGGACGGGTCCGGCGAAGGCCACCCCGAGCCCCACCACCCGGTGCCCGAGGCGGCGCCGGTGCGCGGCGACGGCCTCGCCCAGGGGCCGTAGGACGCCCTCGGGGGTGCCGTCGTGCGGGCGCAGGTCAAGCGTCTCGGTCCGGCCGCCGAGCTCGCAGGCCGCCAGCTCCCAGGCGTCCTCCCGTACGTCCACGGCCAGGGCGAGCGGGCCGCGCGGATGCGGGCCCGGCACCTGCGTCGGGCGTCCCCGCGCGTGCTCCCTGGCGGGTTCCTCGTGCAGCAGCTCGTCCTCCGCCAGCCCGGCCACCAGCACCGACGCCGTCCCCCGCGCGAGGCGAAGGTCGCGGGTCAGCTGCGACCTGGTGCGGGTCGCCCCGCAGTCGTGTACGGCACGCAGCAGCCGGACCCGGTTGTGCGCGCGAAGCTCGCCACTCGTCGTAGCACCGATCACGGACCACAGTTTATGCTCTAGCCGTGAACAAAATGCTCATTGACGCCAGACGCGCTCGTGCCGGAGTTTTCGGATTCTTCTTCCTTGCCGGGTTCGTGATGGGCTTGTGGGCCGCCGGGCTCCCGTCCCTGAACGACCGGCTCGACCTCGGCCCGGCCAGGCTGGGCAGCGTCCTGTTGCTGATCTCGGGTGGCGCGCTGGTGTCGATGCTGGTCGCGGGGCCGCTGGTGGATCGGTGGTCCAGCCGCCGGGTGTGCTGGTTCGCCGGTCCCTTCTCGGGGCTGGTCCTGCTCGGGCCCGCCCTCGCGTCCTCGTACTGGGCTCTGGCGGTGCTCGCGGTGCTGTTCGGGATGGGGCTGGGGGTTACCGAGGTCGCCATGAACGCCCACTCCGTCGAGGTCGAACGCCGCTACGGCCGCCCGATCATCTCCGCCTTCCACGGCACGTGGAGCCTGGGCGGGGCCGCCGGAGGCGGGCTCACCTCGCTCGCGCTGCAGACCGGCGTGGACGCCCAGTGGCTGCTCATCGCGGCGGCGCTGGTCGTTCCCCTCCTGTACCTGCCGGCGGCCCGCCTCCTGCTCCCCGACCCGCCCGCGCACGCCAGCGCCTCCGAGACCGGCGCCTCGTCCGGCTCGTCGCTGGCCTGGGGCCTGATCGCCCTGCTCGGCCTGGCCGCCTTCGCCGGGCACCTGAGCGAGGGCGCCGCCATCGACTGGGCCGCCCTGCACGCCCGCTGGGTGCTGGAGACGGACCCGGCCATGGCGCCGCTCGCGTACACGATCTTCTCGGTGGCCATGACCACCGTCCGCCTGCTCGGCGACCCCATCCGCGCCCGGCTCGGCTCGGTCCGCACCATCCAGCTCGCGGGCCTGTTCGCCACGGCGGGCTACCTCCTGGTCCTGGTGTCACCCGTGACCGGGGACGCCCTCCAGCTCGTCTGCGCCTGGACCGGCTGGGCACTGGCGGGCGTCGGCCTGGCCACGGTGGTCCCGGTCCTCTTCAGCGCGGTCGGGGCCGCAGGGGGCCGCGTCGGCCGCGCCCTCGCCATGGTCACCGCCTTCGGCTACAGCGGCCTCCTCCTGGGCCCCGCCGTCCTGGGCTACGTCGCCGAGGCCTCGTCCCTCCCGACCGCCTTGATCATCCCCGCGGTCCTCGCCGCCGTTGTCGCCCTCACCGGCGCCCCCGCCATCCGCACCCTCACCCGCCTCCCGGCCCGCGGCCCCGAGGAAAGCCCCACTCCCACCCCCACCCCCGCCCACGACTGACCCACCTTTCGAACGGCCGCCCGCTGAAACCGGACGCCGTGCACGATGGGCGCGGTGGTGGCGGGGGTGTATCGCGGTGGCTCGCGGTCGCGTCGGTGCCGCCGCTCATCGGGCGCCAGGTCGGCGAGGTGCGGGACGGTGGTGCTCGGCGCAACGCGCACGGTGCTCAAGCGGCGCGTGGCGGTGGCGGGGGAGGGTGGGAAGTTGCGGAAAAGGGGCTTTGAGCTGGTGTTATGCGATCGTGACTTGACCCACCAAGTTACGCGCATGTTTCATGTCCCAAACACCGTAAACGTTTACAGTCTCTTGACCGTAAACGTTTACAGGATATGGAAGGACAGCCTTGGCCGACGGACCCACGATCAACACGATCGCCGCGCGCGCCGGTGTCTCGATCGCCTCCGTCTCGCGGGTGCTGAACGGCCTGCCGACCAGGCAGGAGACCGTGCGCAAGGTGATGGCGGCCGCCGACGAGCTCGGTTACGTGCGCAACGCCGTGGCCAGGTCGCTCAAGTCGCGCCGCACTCACCAGGTCGCCTTCGCCATGGCCGACGTCGGCAACCCCGCGTACCTGGCCATGCTCCGAGAGATCCAGCCCGTGCTGAAGGCCGCGGGCTACCGGCTCGTGCTGCACTCCACCGACGCCGTCGTGGCCGACGAGATCGACGTGCTGCACAGCCTGGGCGAGCGGTACGTGGACGGGCTGATCATGAGCCCGCTGCGGGTCACCGAGGCGCACCTCGAGATGCTGGCCGCCGCCCGGGCCCCCGTCGTGATCATCGGCTCGGTGCCCGACGGCACCCGCGTGGACAACGTACGGGCAGACTCCCGGACTGGCGTCAGGCTGGCGGTCGACCACCTGTACGCGCTTGGCCGCCGCAGGATCGCCATGGTCAACGGCCCGCTGGACACCGTCCCCGGAGCCGCCCGAGGGGCCGCGTACCGGGAGGCGCTCCAGGACCTCGGCCTGCCCTACGACGAGAACCTCGTGCAGATCGGCGACTTCTACCGCGCGGAAGGGGGCCGCGCGGTGGCGGAGCTGCTCGCCAGGGTTCCCGACGTGGACGCGCTCATGTGCGCGAACGACCTGATCGCGCTCGGCGCGCTCGACGTGCTGCGGGCTGCGGGGCGGCGGGTGCCGGACGACGTGGCGGTGGTCGGCATGGACGACACCGACCTGGCCGCCGCCTCCTGGCCGTCGCTGACCAGCGTCTCGCTGGGATCCGCCGAGCGTGGCAAGGCCGCCGCCGAGTTACTGCTGGAGCGGCTGCAGGGCGGCGATCGCGAGCCGAGGCTGGTCACCGTGCCGCCCAGGCTCGCGATCCGCGCCTCCACCGCCGGATACGAGCCCGGATACGAGCCCGGACATGAGCACAGTACGGACGAAAGGGAGATGGCGTGACGGCGACCGTGACGAGAGCGGCGCCGCCGCGCGGGACGCGGCGCGCCAAGCGCCGCCGGATCTCGCGCCAGACGCGCGAGATGTGGCTGCTCATGCTGCCCGCCCTGGTGCCGGTGGCGCTGTTCAGCGTGGGCCCGCTGCTGTACGGCATCGGCCTGGCGTTCACCGACGCCCGCAACACCCGCAACCACGAGACGAGCTTCGTCGGCCTGGAGAACTTCGGCAGGTTGCTGACCGACGACGAGTTCTGGTCGTCGTTCAAGATCGGCGCGATCTGGGCCGTCTCCGTGACCGTGCTGCAGTTCCTGGCCGCGCTCGGCCTGGCGCTGCTGCTCAACGAGAACCTGCGGTTCAGGGGCGTGGCCCGGGTGCTGGCGGTGGTGCCGTGGGCGATGCCGCCGGTGGTCATCGGCCTGATGTGGAAGCTCGTCTACCACCCCGACGCGGGCATCCTGAACGGCCTGCTGGGCACGGACATCAACTGGCTGGCCGACTTCTCGCTCGCGCTGCCGGCGATCATCGTGGTCGGCATCTGGACCGGCATGCCCCAGACCACGGTGGTGCTGCTGGCGGGCCTGCAGGGCATCCCGAAGGAGCTCTACGAGGCGGGCGAGGTGGACGGCGCGACCCGCTGGCGGCGGTTCTGGAACATCACGCTGCCGCAGCTGCGGCCGGTGATCGTGGCGATCACCTCGCTCGACTTCGTGTGGAACATCAACCAGTTCGGCCTGGTCTACGTGCTCACGCAGGGCGGGCCGGGCGGGCAGACGCGGCTGCCGATGCTGTTCGCGTACGAGGAGGCGTTCCGGTACCGGATGGCCGGTTACGCGTCGATGCTCGGCCTCGCGATGGCGATCGTCGTGCTGGCCGTGCTCGCGCTGTACCTGGGGCGCCAGATGAGGGAGACCAAGTGATGAGGCGCTTCTCGCAGTACGTGGCGCTGGTCGCGTACATCGTCTTCCTGGCGTTCCCGCTGGCCTGGCTGCTGTCGACGGCGCTGAAGACGCCGCGGGAGATGGCCCTGGCCGACCCGACGTGGATCCCGCGCGAACCGACGCTGGCCAACTTCGCCGACGCGTTCGGCGAGCAGGACCTGGTGGGCGCGGGGCTGCGCAGCCTGGTCGTGGCGCTGTTCAGCAGCGTGATCACGGTGGTGATCTCGCTGCCCGCCTCCTACGCGATGGCGCGCTACCGCAGCCTGCTCAACCGGATCGCGATCGGGTGGGTGCTGGTCAGCCAGGTGTTCCCGTTCATCCTGATCATCATTCCGCTCTTCATGATCCTGCGCGATCTGGACCTGGTGAACACGCTGCCCGGCCTGGTGGTCGTGCACGTGACGTTCACGCTGCCGTTCGCGCTGTGGATGCTGCAGGGGTACGTGCGCGCGGTGCCGCGCGAGCTGGAGGAGGCCGCGGCCGTCGACGGCGCGACCCGGCTGCGCTCGATCGTGAGCGTGATCGCGCCGCTGCTGGCGCCGGGGGTGGTGGCCACGCTGCTGTTCTCGTTCATCTCGTCGTGGAACGAGTTCATGTTCGCGCTCGTGATCCTGCAGAACCCCGATGTCATGACACTCCCGCTCACGCTGGTGAGGTTCACCGGTCCAGAGGGGGTGGCCAGGCTCGGCCCGCTGGCCGCGGCGTCGCTCATGGCGACGATCCCGAGTCTGATCTTCTTCGCAATCATTCAGCGGCGACTGAAGTCCGGCCTGATGGCCGGCGCCGTGAAGGGCTAGGAGGCTCACATGCGAATCACGTCCGCTCTGGCGGCTGCGGCGATCCTCACGCTCGCCGCCGCGTGCGGCGGGGGAGGCGGCGGCACGCAGTCGTCGTCCGCCCCCAACGAGCCAGTAAAGATCAATTTCCTCAGCCTGGCGTGGCAGAAGGAATCCGTCGCCGCGAACAAGCAGCTCGTGGACGAATGGAACAAGGCCAACCCCAACATCCAGGTCACCTACGTCCAGGGCAGCTGGGACAACGTCAACGACCAGCTCGTCACCCAGTTCGCCGGTGGCACGGCGCCGGACGTGATCCACAACGACTCGCCCGCGCTGGCCGGCTTCGCCTCCGACGGCTACCTGCTCGACCTGAAGGACAAGCTGCCCGCCGAGCTCAAGAGCGACATCCCGCAGCCCGCCTGGGACACCGTCACCTTCGACGACGGCAAGGGCCAGCAGGGCGTGTACGGCGTGCCGTTCCTGCAGGAGTCGCAGGTCATCATCGCCAACAAGAAGCTGCTCGACGCGTCCGGCGCGCGCGTCCCGACCGCCGACAACCCCTGGACGTGGGACGAGTTCTCGGCCGCGGCGAAGAAGATGACCAAGGACGGCAACTTCGGCGTGGCCTGGCCGATGAAGTCGCCGGTCAACAAGACGCTCAACCTGGCGCTCAACTTCGGCGGCACGTTCTTCCAGACGGCCGACGGCAAGACCACGGTCAAGGTCGGGCCCGAGGAGCGCGAGGTGCTCCAGCGCATCCACGACCAGCTCTACAAGGACGAGTCCGCCGATCCGGCCGCGCTCGGCCAGGGCACCGCGGACCCGCTGCCGGCCTTCTACAAGGGCAAGTTCGCGCTGCTGCCGGCCGGCGTGTACCTGCGCCAGCAGGTCGCCGAGCAGGCTCCGAAGGACTTCGAGTGGGTCACGCTCCCCGCGCCGAAGGGCACCAGCGCCCAGCAGGGCGCGGTCTCGCAGACGCTGTCGATCGCGCAGGACAGCAAGCACGCGGACGAGGCCATGAAGTTCATCGCCTTCTTCCTGAACGGCGCGAACCAGGCCAAGCTCGCCAAGGGTGACTGGCTCCTGCCGACCTCCCAGGCGGCCGCCGCCGACCCGGCGATGACCACCGCGGAGAACGGCTGGGACGTGGCCACCGCCTCCGCCAAGAACCTCGTCGTGGCGCCGTTCCTCAAGGTGAACGGGTTCGACGAGTGGAAGACCAAGGTCGCCACCCCGGTGCTCCAGGAGTACTTCGCCAATAAGATCACCATCGACCAGGTGGCCACGAAGCTGGTCGAGGACGGCAACAAGGTGTTGGAGCGTTACCAGCGGTGACTTATCGCCATAGAGCCCGTGGGTGTCTCCTCGGCCTCGCGGCCGGGGACGCCCTCGGGGCTCCGGCCGAGAACCTGTCGCCGTCGGAGATCCGGCGGCGGTGGGGACGGCTCACGGAGATCGAGGGCGGAGGGACCGACGACACGGAGTACGCCATCTTCGCCGCGTCCCTCCTGGTGCGCCACGGGCATGAGCTGACCTCCGCCGACGTGGCCGCCGCGTACCGGCGGGAGATCATCCCCCTGGTCGCCGGGCCCATGCGCGGGGCCGGGTTCTCCGAGCTGGGCACCGTCGAAGCGCTTCGCCGAGGGCTGGAGCCGCCGCTGACGGGGCTGGTCCACTCGCACGGCTGGTCGGACGGGCTCGCGATGCGCGCGGCGCCGTACGGAGTGTTCTGCCCGGGTGACCCGGTGGAGGCGGCCCGGCTGATGGAGCAGGACGGGCTGGTCAGCGGGTCCGGCGAGGGCATCCTGGGCGGCCGCGCGGTCGCCGGGGCCGTGGCCGCCGCGATGGGCGGCGCCTCGGTCCAGGACGTCGTACGAGCGGCGCTGTCGGTGATCCCCGCCGACTCGTGGACGGCCCGCAACGTCGTACGGGCCACGGAACAGGTTACGGGCCCGGCCGACGGGACCGCGCTCGTCGAGGTGCTGCACGAGGCCGTGGTCGTCAGGCACTACCCCTGGACCGACGTCGCCCCCGAGGCCGTGGCGCTGGCCCTGGCGGCGGTGCTGGCCGGGGACGGCGACGTCGAGGCGTCTGTGACGTTCGGGGTGAGCCTGGGCCGGGACGCCGACACGATCGGCGCCATCGCCGGCGCGATCGCCGGAGCCATGCGGGGCGAGAGCGGCGTGCCCGAGCGCTGGGCGGCCAGGATCGGACCCGTGACGGGCAAATGCCTGCCCGCCGTGGCCGGAAAACACGTACTGGACGTCGCCGACGAACTGGCAGGAGGACTGTAGATCACGATGTCGGGGGACAGAATCAGGGGGGCCTTCGCCGGGCTCGCCGTCGGTGACGCCGCCGGATGGCCGGCGGCCAGGCACCGGGCGGCCCTGCACGCCCCCTGGAGCAGACGCCTGCACAGAGAGCTGGACGCCTTCGCGGAGGAGCACAGGGTCACCACGCTGCCGGTTCCGTTCGCGCTCAACCAGCCCACGGCCCCGCTGGCCGTCGGGCCGTCCGACGACGCCGAATGGCTGGCCTGGACGGCGCTCACGATCGACCGCCCGCGGGCCGAGGCGTTCAGGGACCTGTCCGAGGGGGAGGTCAGGGCGCGGATCTCGGTGGCCACCGCGCTCGACAACCTCGCCAAGGGGGTCGAGCCGCCCGCGTCCGGGCACGACAACCCCCACCACTTCGACGACGCCGCCGCCGTCAGGGCCGTGGCGTTCGGGGTCCTGGGACGGGACCCCACGCGGGACGCCGAGGTGACGAACGCCTATGACGGCGTCCTGGGCGCCCAGGCCATGGCGGCCGCCGTGGCCGAGGCCGTGCGGTCGGGGTCGGTGGCCGGGGCGGTGGAGGCGGCGCTGGCCGTGCTGCCCGAGGACACCGCCATCGGCCACAACGCCCGCGCCGCGCTGGCCGTCGCACGCGCGGCGGGCGACCCCTTCGCGGCCGTGCCCGCGCTGGACGCGGCGCTGCTCGACCACGTCTACAGCTACGGCGTCGGCGCCGCGCAGACCGTGCCGGTGGCGCTGGCGCTGGCCGAGTCCGCGGGCGGCGAGCTCGCGCGGGCCGTGCCCGCGGCCGCCTGCCTGGCCACGCTGGCGGATTCGGCGCCCGCGCTGGCCGGGGCGCTCGCGGGGGCGTGCGGTGGGATGGAGGCGATCCCGGAGGGGTGGATCGCGTCGGTCCGCACGCTGGCCGGTTGTTGCCTGCCTGACCTGGCGGGCCGGGATCTGATCGAACTATCGGAGGGAATCGCATGACGCCGCTTGAAGACAGGGCCACTGGCTGCGTGGCGGGGGCGGCGGTCGGTGACGCGTTGGGCGGCGCCACCGAGGGCTGGACTCCCGAGCAGATCGTCGAGAGGTACGGGGGCCGCGTCGAGGGCATCGTGCCGCCGTTCAACGAGGACTGGCGCAACGCCCGCCCCATCGCCCCGTACCACAAGGGCGACGGCCACATCACCGACGACACGTTGATGACGCACGCCCTGGTCCGGGTCTACGAGAAGGCCGGCGGGCACCTGAACGCGTACTCCATGGCCGAGCACCTGGTGCCCGAGCTGATGGGCGAGCGGCGCTGGATCCCCGAGCTGGAGGCCGAGGCGCTGCCGCTGCAGCGGATCTTCCTGGCCGAGAAGTGGATCGTGGCCAGGCTCCACTACGGGCACGTGGACCCGCGCGAGGCCGGCGTCGGCAACATCGTGAACTGCGGCGCGGCCATGTACGTCGCCCCCGTCGGCATCGTGAACGCCGCCGACCCCGACGCCGCCTACGCCGAGGCCGTCGACCTGGCCGGGGCGCACCAGTCCAGCTACGGCCGGGAGGCCGCCGGGGTGATGGCCGCCGCCGTGGCCGAGGCCATGCGACCGGGCGCCACCGCGGACTCCGTGGTCGCGGCCTGCCTGCGCCTGGCCAAGGACGGCACGAGGGCCGCCATCGAGTCCGTCTGCGAGGCCGCCGCCGGGATGGGGCACTGGGACGGGTCGTTCGAGGCGCTGCGCGGCGCCATGCGGCCCTATGACACGGTCGCCGACACCTACCGCGACCAGGGGCTCGGGGCGCGGCGGCCGAGCCGGGTGCACAGCATCGAGGAGCTGCCGCTGGCGCTCGGGTTCCTGGTGATCGCGAAGGGCGACTACCGCGAGACCGTGCTGGGCGGCGTCAACTACGGGCGCGACGCCGACTCGATCGCGTCCATGGGCGGGGCCATCGCGGGCGCCCTCGGGGGGCTGTCCGCGGTGCCGTCGGAGTGGCTCTCGCAGGTAGGGGCGGCCAGCCGTACGGACCTGGTGGCCCCCGGGCTCGCCATCGCGGAGGTGGCGCGCCGGGTGCACGCCGACGACCTGGTACGGCGCCGCGGCCACGAGGCCGCCTTCGCCGACCTCGACCGCCGATGATCCGGCTCACCTGGGTCCAGCCGGAGGACCTGATCGGCCACGAGCTCCGCCAGGCCGCCGAGGACGGCCGGGCGTCCGGCCCCGACGCGGAGCGCGTGCGGGAGATCGCGGCCCGCTGGCACGCGGCCGGCGGCCACGACGCGCCGCCGCGCGCCGGGGCCTCCGAGCCGGTGGCGGCCCGGCTGCGGGGCCTGGCCGAGGAGCTGCTGGACGAGCTGGCCGCCGTCCCGTCCCCGCTGCCCGAGCCCTCGGACCTGGCCGGCATCATCGCCGCCTGCCCGTCCTGGCCGGGCGCGACCCAGGGGTCGGCTCAGGGAGCGGTTTCGAGAGCGGTCGTGGACCCGGCGCGGGTGCTGGGCGCGTGGCAGGGGCGGGCGGCCGGGTGCGTGCTCGGCAAGCCCGTGGAGAAGATCCCGCGCGAAGGCATCAGGCAGATCGCCGAGGCCACCGGCAACTGGCCCATCCGCGGCTGGTTCACCGCCAAGGGGCTCCCGGACGAGGTCGCCCGCCGCTGGCCGTGGAACCGCCGCAGCGCCGTCAACTCCCTGGCCGAGAACATCGACGGCATCCCCGAGGACGACGACCTCAACTACCCGCTGCTGGCCCTGTCCGTCCTGGAGCGCCACGGCCGCGGCTTCACCACCGACGACGTGGCCAAGCTGTGGCTGGACGAGCTCCCCGCCGGCCGTACGTTCACCGCCGAACGGGTGGCGTACCGCAACCTCCTGGACGGCGTCGAGCCGCCGGCCACGGCCACCCGCCGCAACCCGTTCAGGGAGTGGATCGGCGCCCTGATCAGGGCGGACGTGTACGGCTGGAGCAACCCGGGCGACCCCGCCACGGCGGCGGAGCACGCCTGGCGCGACGCCCGCCTGACCCACACCGCGAACGGGATCTACGGGGCGATGTTCGTGGCCGCCATGTGCGCGGCCTCCCTGGTCGCCACCTCGCCCGAGGAGGTCGTGCGGGCGGGTCTGTCCGTGGTGCCGGAGCGCTCGCGCCTGCACGAGGCGGTCCGCCTGGCCGCCGCGGACGCCGCCCGCGAGGACGACTTCGAGCGGGTCGTCGACCTCCTCCACGAACGCCATGGCGGCCTGCACTGGGTGCACACCGTCAACAACGCCGCTCTCGTCGCGGCCACGCTGATCCACGGCCGGGGCGACTTCACCGCCACGATCGCCGGCGCGGTGGCCGGCGGCTGGGACACCGACTCCGCCGGGGCCACGGCCGGATCCGTCGCGGGCGCGCTGGCGGGGGGCGTGCCGGACCGCTGGCGGCTGCGTGACAGCCTGGCCAGCAGCCTGACCGGGTACGACGGGGTGGGGCTGGCCACGCTGGCGGCCCGCACACAGGAGATGATGGGGCCATGATCTCGGTTTTCGGCAGCGCGAACATGGACCTCGTCGCGTACGTCTCCCAAGCCCCCAAGCGGGGCGAAACGGTCACCGGTCACCAGTTCCGCACCGTGCCCGGCGGCAAGGGCGCCAACCAGGCCATCGCCGCCGCCCGCGCGGGCGCGCACGTGGCCTTCCTCGGGGCCGTGGGCGACGACGGGTTCGGGGCGGAGATGCGCGCCACGCTGGCGGAGGCCGGGATCGACGTGCGCGGCCTGCGCCAGGTGCCCGGCCCCAGCGGCATCGCGCACATCGTGGTGGACGACGACGGCGGCAACTCGATCATCGTCGTCCCCGGCGCGAACGGCACCGTCGCCGGCCCCTCGGGCGAGGACCTGGCCGCGATCGCCCGTTCGGACGCGCTGCTGCTCCAGCTGGAGCTGCCCATGGAGGCAGTCGTGGCGGCGGCCCAGGCCGCCCAGGTCTCCGGCGTGCCCGTCTATCTCACCCCCGCGCCCGCGCAGTCGCTGCCCGCCGAGCTCCTCGACGCGGTCACGACGATCGTCCCGAACGAGCACGAGGCCGCCGCCATCACCGGCGCCGCCAGCGCGGAAGCCGCCCTCGACGTGCTCCTGGAGCGCGTCGAGGAGGTGGTGATCACGCTGGGCTCCGAGGGCGCCCTGTACGGGTCGCGCTCGGGGGAGCGGCTGCGGGTGCCCGCGGTCAAGGTGGAGGCCGTGGACACGACCGCGGCCGGCGACACCTTCGTGGGCGCGCTGGCCGTGGCCAGGTCGGAGGGGATGGACATGGCCGACGCGCTGGGCTTCGCGTCCACGGCGGCGGCGCTGTCCGTCCAGCGGGAGGGAGCCAGCACGTCCATGCCGACCCGCCACGAGATCGAGGCCGCCCAGCCTTAGCCCTCGGCCCGTTCGTAGCGCAGCAGCGCCACCCCGGCGTCGAACGTCCGCGTCTCCACCAGGCGCAGGCCGGTCCGCTGCGCCGAGGGCGGGAACGCCGGCCGGCCGCCGCCGAGGACGACCGGGTGCACCATGAGGTGATACTCGTCGATCAGCCCCAGCTCGGTCAGCGTGCCGGCCAGCCGGGAGCCGCCGTTCAGCAGGAGGTCCTCGCCGGGCCCGCTCTTCAGCTCGGCGACCTCCTTGGCGAGGTCGCCGGAGACGATCCGGGTGTTCCAGCCGGCCTCCTTCAGCGTGGTGGAGAAGACGACCTTCGGGGTGCTGCGCCAGATGGGGGCGAACTTGAGGTCGTGCGGGTGATCCGAGATCGACTCCGCCTGGGGCCAGTAGCCGGACATCATCTCCCAGACGACGCGCCCGTACAGGAAGGTGCCGACGCGGGCGTTGATCTCGTCCCCGTACGCCGACAGCTCCGGCCCCATCGTCGGCCAGTCGAACTCCCCGTTCGGGCCCTCGATGTGGCCGTCGACGGAGGTGTGGACCCAGTAGATGAGCTTGCTCATGGGGTGCTCCTTCACGTTGTGCTCGTGACTGGGTCGGAGCCGACCGCGCGTCCTCTACATCCCTTCCGGAGATTCTTTCTCGTGCGTCCAGAGGAGCCTGACGGGGGCGGCGGGCCGCACTCCGGCCAGGAGGCCGGGCAGCAGCGCGGCCAGCCCGGGCGGGAACACCCGCTCCCCGGTGGCGGCCAGCTCGTCCGCGCCCCACCAGCGGTTGCCGAGCTTGAACTCCTCCGTCTCGTAGTCCTCCAGCGCCGTGGGGTTGACGGTCGCGGCCGGCACGCGGGCGAAGAAGAACGTGTGCACGGTGTAGAAGTGCCGGCCGAGGTTGGACCACGCGCCCTCGTTCACCGCCACGGGGTCGCCCAGGTCGGCGGGGCCGAGCACGTGGCCGGTCTCCTCCAGCGCCTCGCGGGCCGCCGCCTGTGCCGGGGTCTCGCCCGGGTCGAGGCCGCCGCCGGGCAGGTGCCAGGCGGGCTCCTTCGGCCACGGGTCCGGCGGGACGAAGCGGAACAGCAGGACGCGGTCGTCGGGGGCGGCCAGGATGACGCGGGCCGTGGGGCGTTGCGTACGGGCGATCATCGTGACCAGGCTACGCGCCGTGCAGCCGGGCGAGCGTCTCCTCCAGCTCCGCCTGCAGGATCGCGCCCGCCGCCGCCCCGTCCCCGTCCCGGACGGCGGCCACCAGCGCCGCGTGCGCGTCGTGCCCGGGGTTGCGGTCGGCCGATCGCAGCCCGAGCACCTCCACCAGGCCGATCAACCCCTCGCGCAGCGCCGGCGCGAACTCGGCGAACAGGTCGGTCAGCACCGGGTTGCCGGCCGCCGCCACGACCGCCGCGTGCAGGGCGATGTCGGCGTCGACGAACGCGGCGTCGTCCCGCGCCGCCGCCCGCGCCCGCGCCTCCAGGGCCTCCTGCAGCGCCGCGACGTCCTCCTCGGTACGCCGCTGGGCGGCCATCCGGGCGGCCTGCGTCTCGACCATCATGCGGACCTCGTACACGTCCGTGATGGCCGCCCGCCGCAGCCGGGCGGGCCAGTCCTCGGCGGTCACAGTGGCGATCGCAGTGGCGATCACGAACACGCCGGAGCCCTGCCGGGCCTGCACCAGCCCCGCGCCCGCCAGCGCGCGCAGCGCCTCCCGGACGGTCGAACGTCCCACTCCCAGGGCCTTGGCCAGCGCGTTCTCGCCGGGCAGGCGCGTGCCCACGGGCCACTCGCCCTGCGTGATCTGCTCGCGCAGGTGCTGGGTGGCCTGCTCGACGAGCGGGCTGGGACGGAGTGAGCCGAGCGGCATCGAACGCACCTCTCAGGTTGTCTGAGGACCTGTGTTGTGGTTAGTGTAGCCGCCATGACGCCGTTCGCGCACGCCTGGAACCGGCAACGTCCCAGCAACATGCCCTACCACCGCTACAAGCCCGCCCACGAGCGCGTCCAGGTGCCGCTCACCGAGCGCGCCTGGCCGGGGCGGCGCATCACGCGAGCCCCGCTCTGGGTGCCCGTGGACCTGCGCGACGGCAACCAGGCGCTGGCCGAGCCGATGGACCCGGCACGCAAGCGCCGGATGTTCGACCTGCTGACCGGCATGGGGTTCAAGGAGATCGAGGCCGGCTACCCCTCGTCCAGCCGGCTCGACTTCGACTTCGTCCGCCACCTGGCCGAGCCCGGCGTCGTGCCGGAGGACGTGAGCGTGGTCGTGTTCACGGCCGCCAGGCGGGACCTGATCGAGCGCACGTTCGCCGCCGTCGAGGGCCTGCCGCGCGTGGTCGTGCACCTCTACACCGCCACGGCCCCCACCTGGCGCGACGTGGTGCTCGGCCACGACCGGCGCGAGCTGCGCGCCCTGATCATGGACGCCGCCGGGCACATCGCCAGGCTCGCGGACGGCCGCGACGTGCGCTTCCAGTTCTCGCCGGAGGTGTTCAACCTCACCGAGCCCGACTACGTGCTGGAGGTCTGCAACGACCTGACGGCCCTGTGGGACGCCGCGCCGGACCGCCCGGTGATCCACAACCTGCCCGCGACGGTCGAGGTGGCCACCCCCAACGTGTACGCCGACCAGATCGAGTACATGCACCGCCACCTCGACCGCAGGGACGCGGTGATCCTCTCGGTGCACCCGCACAACGACCGCGGCACCGGCGTGGCCTGCGCCGAGCTGGCCGTGCTGGCCGGCGCGCAGCGGGTGGAGGGCTGCCTGTTCGGCAACGGGGAGCGGACCGGCAACGTCGACCTGGTGACCCTCGCGCTCAACCTGCACTCCCAGGGCGTGGACCCCATGCTCGACCTGTCCGACATCGACGAGGTCCGCCGGGTCGTGGAGCACTGCAACCGGCTGCCCGTGCCCGACCGTCACCCGTACGCGGGCGACCTCGTCTACACCGCCTTCTCCGGCACCCACCAGGACGCCATCGGCAAGGGCCTGGCCCACCACACCAAGCGGGCCGCCGAGCTGGGCGTGCCGCCGGAGCAGGCGCCGTGGGACGTGCCGTACCTGCCCATCGACCCCGCCGACGTGGGCCGCGACTACCAGGCGGTCATCCGGGTCAACAGCCAGTCGGGCAAGGGCGGCATCGCCTACCTCCTGCAGACCCGCCACGGCCTGGAGCTGCCCCGGCGGCTGCAGATCGACTTCTCCTCGGTCGTGCAGCGCGCCACCGACGGCAGCGGCGAGGAGATCACGGCCGAGCAGCTGTGGGAGCTCTTCCACGCCACCTACCTGGCCCCGGGGGAGGCCAGTGCGCTGGCCGGATGGAGCACGAGGGAGACGGCGCCGGGGGTGCACGAGTTCGAGGGCACGCTGCGGTCGGGGCGCCGGCTGCGCGGCACCGGCAACGGGCCGCTGTCCGCGCTGACCGCCGCGCTCGGGGACGACGGGATCGACGTGGACATCCTCCACTTCGCCGAGCACGCCCTGGACCCGGGCCGGGGCAGCCGCGCCATCGCCTACGTGGAGGCCCGCGTCGGCGGCGTCACCAGCTGGGGCGCGGCCCGGGACACCTCCGTCCTGACCGCCTCCGTGCACGCCGTGCTGGCCGCCGTCAACCGCGTCCTGGCGTCCGCACAGGGCTGATCACTGGGCTGATCACGGGGCGCGGCTCAGAGCTGGGTGGCGATCTTCGCGTCCAGGTGGGCCGCGCACTCGTCGCGGAAGTAGAGGGTACGGGAGCGCAGCCGCTTGGGGTCGGCCAGGACGGCCCGGGAGACCGAGGGCACGACGGCGTGCCGTACGGAGCCGAACAGCCGGGCCACGTCGGCGGGAGTGGCCCCCTGGGCGCCCAGCCCCGGCGCGAGGATGGGGCCGTTGAGGTCGGCCAGCGAGTGCTCCAGCTCGGACAGCGTGGCCCCCATCACCACCCCGACAGACCCCAGCGGCTCGTGCCCGGCGTTGGCCGCGGCGACCCCGTCGAGCACCTGCCCGGCCACGGGCCGCTGCAGCGGAGCCGCCTCCGGGTTGGAGGTGCGGGCCAGCACGAAGACGCCGGCGTCGTTGGCCATGGCGGAGGTGATCGCGCCCTCCAGCGACCCGAACCCGAGATACGGGCTCAGCGTCACGGCGTCGGCGGCCAGCGGGCTGCCCCGGTCGAGGTAGGCCTCGGCGTAGGCGGCCATCGTGCTGCCGATGTCACCGCGCTTGACGTCGAGCACCACCAGCGTCCCGGCCTCGCGCAGGTCGGCGATGGTGCGTTCCAGCACCGCGATGCCGCGGCTGCCCCAGCGCTCGTAGAAGGCGGACTGCGGCTTGACCAGGGCCGCCACGTCGCTGACGGCGTCGACGACCGTGCGGCTGAAGCGTTCCAGACCGGCGGGCGAGTCGTCGAGCCCCCAGGCGTGCAGCAGCGCCGGGCTCGGATCGATGCCCACACAGAGCGGTCCGCACTCGTCGAGCCTGGCTCGAAGGCGCGTCCCGAACGACTCGTTCATGTAAATGGCCCCCTAACGACCGTACGCAGCCTAGCCTGCGGCGGCTGTGGCCAGGAATGCTTACTACAGCGCCGATATGAACGGGTGTCTTCCAGAGGGCCCTGGGGGTAGATCAGGCTACATGTACGAGATCGCCCATCGCGTGCTGGTGCTGCGTACCGATCCGCCGCGTGATGTCACCGTCACGATCGGCGTGCCTTACGAGGAGCCGACGGGGGACTGGTCGTGCCCGTACCGGATCGACGGGCTCGACGGGTGGGAGCACGAGCGGAAGGTCACGGGGGTCGACTCGCTGGAGGCGATCGAGCTGGCCCTGGCCATGGTCCGGGCTGCGCTGGCGGGCTCGCACGAGGCCAGGGAGGGGCTGTTGAGCTGGGACGAGGCGCCGTCCGGGCGGCGTCCGCAGACGGTGTACGTGAGCTGGGACAAGATCCGCGATGTCGCCTATATCGCGATGAAGCATGAAATAGCGCCGGAAGAGACCGTAAGTCAGGTCGAAGCGGCAGATGTCGTCCTGGATTTCGGCGACACCGGGCAGCTCCTCGGCCTGGAGCTCACGGACGCGGCGGCGCGGCTCCCGTCCGAGATGCGGATCTGACAGATCGGCATAATCGGCACCGTGAGCACCAGCATTCTCCCGCGCATCGTGGCCACCGACCTCGACGGAACCCTCCTCAACTCCTCCGGCGTCATCACCCCCCGCACCAGAGAGGCCCTGCGATCCGCCCGCTCCGCCGGAGCCGAGATCGTCTTCGTCACCGCCAGGGCGCCGCGCGGCGTCCGCGCGATCGCCGGTCAGGCGGGCGTCACGGACCTCGCGATCTGCAGCAACGGCGCGATCGTGTACGACCTGACCACCGACGAGATCGTCGCCAGCCACCCGCTGGACCGGGCGGTGGCGAAGGGGGTCGCGCGGGCCCTGACCGCGGCCCTGCCCGGGGTCGGCCTGGCCGTCGAGACGGGCCGGGGCGTGCTCGCCGAGCCCGCCTACACCAGGCGCATCGCGCACGACCTGGCCTACCTGCGCGAGGTGGGCTCCGTCTTCGACGGCGACGAGCCCATCGTCAAGCTGCTCGCCCAGTCGCGCACCTGGACGGCGGACGAGATGGTCGCGGCCGTATCGGCGGAGGTCGACGGGCTGGCCGAGGTCACGCACTCGGGCGTGGACGGGCTCCTGGAGATCAGCGCTCGCGGGGTGACGAAGGCGGGCACGCTCGACGCGCTGTGCAGGGAGCGGGGGATCGCGCCCGGCGAGGTGGTGGCCTTCGGCGACATGCCGAACGACCTGGCCGTGCTCGC
Organism: Nonomuraea sp. NPDC005650; assembly: GCF_040605375.1. Taxonomy (NCBI): domain Bacteria; kingdom Bacillati; phylum Actinomycetota; class Actinomycetes; order Streptosporangiales; family Streptosporangiaceae; genus Nonomuraea; species Nonomuraea sp. NPDC005650. Next base: position 209,955 of record NZ_JBEXCR010000014.1, on the reverse strand, counting down.
CTACGCGGGCGCCGGGTACGCCATGGCCAACGCCCACCACCTGGTGCTGGCGGCGATCGAGCGCCGCACGCTGTCCAACGACGAGGACGGGGTGGCCGCCGTGCTGGAGGCCCTCTACGGCTGACGCGTGCCCGCCTCAGTCGCCTGCCTCTACGGCTGACTTGTGCCCGCCACTGTGCCTGCCTCCGCGCCCACCGCTGTGTCCGCCTCTGTGCCCGCCCGCCCCCGCAGGCGGGCACGTACGGCGTCAGGCGTCGTCGTCCGACACCCGTGAGGCGCCCGTGCACGTGGTGGGCGACTTGCCGAGCAGCGGAAGCAGCGACCCGCAGGTGCTCACGGGCAGCGACACCGGCTCGATGATCTCGTCGTTGAAGATGGTCACGTTGCCGATCAGGGGCGGCGGGCCGCTCGGCGCCGCGGACCCGCCATCGGCGTGCGCGGCGCCCGCGAGCGAGCCCATGAACACCGCGCCCGCGAGCGAGCTCATGAACACCACGCTCGCCACGAGGACGGCCGGCCGCCTCACCGGGGCTCCCCGGTCACGCGGCGACCCGTTCCTGGTGCAGGCACGGCTGCCGCTCGCCCCCGTTCGTCTCGGTGTCGCGCCGCGCGCCCGCCATGATGCGGTCGATCAGCGCCAGCGTCAGCGCCGAGACCACGAAGGTCAGGTGGATCAGCGTTTTCCACAGCAGCTCCCGGTCGGTGATGGTCGGTCTGGAGGCGTTGATGAAGATCTGGAGGAGGTGGACGGACGAGATGCCGATGATCGCCATGGCCAGCTTGACCTTCAGCACGTTGGCGTTGACGTGGGAAAGCCATTGGGGCTGGTCGGGGTGCCCGTCGATGCGCAGCCGGGAGACGAACGTCTCGTAGCCGCCGATGATGACCATGATGAGCAGGTTGGAGACCATGACCACGTCGACGAGGCCGAGGACGATCAGCATGACCGCGGTCTCCGGTGGTGAGCCGCCGAACCCGAGCTCGATCAGATGGAGCAGCTCCATCATGAACCGCCACGTGTACACGATCTGGGCGAGGATCAGCCCCATGTAGAGCGGCGCCTGAATCCACCGGCTAAGGAACATGAAGTAGCCGACATATCCGGACATGGTCCGGGGCTCTGGTGGGGTGTCGGCCACGGGAACCTGCGCGAGCCGCACTAGGACGTGAAGACGTTGACGTGTTGGACCCAGGTCTCGACCCGGACGACGGGCGGGTCGGTGGTGAGCTTGTCGAGGAAGACGGAGGGGAGTGCGCCCGCCAGCGCGAGTGCGGCGACGGCGGTCAGGACGCGGACCTTCAAAGGATCTCCTAGCTGCTCTGCGCTATCGGATGGACTGGGCTTGCGCTGTGGGGGGGAACTGATCGGGCCGCCGCGGCGGGCGGCGCGGCCGGAGCTGCCGCGCCGCCTGCCCGGATAACCGGATCGGCCGGGGTCGTGCCCAGGCGGAGCCGGTCAGGGCTGCAGGCAGCCCACGGCCGGCAACTCGGCCGGCACGCCCGGGGCGGCCGGGTCGACCAGCGTCGTGACGCCGGCGCCGGCCTCGGCCAGGCAGGGGACCAGGGCCAGGGGATCGACCACGGCGTAGGAAGCCGGGGCGGCGAGCAGGGTCAGGCCTCCGGCGACGGCCGCGACGGCGATGATCCTGCGGGGGGAGAAAAGCATAGAACCTCCTGGGAGACGGTAATGAACAACCGCCATCTAGCTACCCAGGGTAGTGATTCAGTAACACTGCGTATAATTAGAAAGCTCTCACGAATCCCAGCGGTCCTGCGCGTCCATGACCTCGTCGGCGTGGTCGTGCGCCCACACCCCGAACGCCTCGATCGGGCCGAGGAGCGTGCGGCCCAGGTCGGTCAGCTCGTACTCGACGCGGGGCGGGGCCTCCGCGTACGTACGGCGCGCGACCAGGCCGTTGAACTCCAGGCGGCGCAGCGTCTCGGTGAGCACCTTGGTGCTGATGCCGCCGATCTCCTCGCGCAGCCGCCCCGGCCGGCGCGGGCCGTGGCGCAGCGCCCACAGGACGACCGCGTTCCAGGTGTTGGCCAGCAGGTCGAAGGCCAGCCGGGCCTGGCAGTCGGCGATGAACCCCAACGTGGCCTCCGTTAGGCACCAAATGGTGTGTGACGGGCTTTCTACAGTCCTTTTACCAGTTCACACGACGGAGGACGTACATGCGTATCGGGATCCTGGGAGCGGGCGGCATGGCGGACGCCCTGGGCACGCAGTGGGCAAGGGCGGGCCACGAGGTGATGATCAGCGGCAGGGACGCCGCCGCGAGCGCGACCCGGGCCGCGGCGATGACCGCCGAGGCGGCGCGCACGGCCGGTCCGCCGGAGGGCGGGCCAGAGAGCGGGCCGGAGGGCAGGCTGGATGGCGGGCCGGAGGGCGGGTCGGCGGCCGTCCGGGCCGGGAGCTGGGCGGAGGCTGCGGCGTTCGGGGAGGTGGTGATGGTGGCCGTCAGGCAGGCGGGGCTGACGGGCGTGCTCGGGTCCGCCGGCGCGGCGCTGCGTGGCAAGCCCGTCATCGACGTGGCCAACGCCGAGGGTCCGTACGACCCCGCCCGCCCCATCGCCCCGCTGATCCGCGACCTCACCGGAGGGCACGTGGTGAAGGCGTTCAACCTGTGCCACGTGGACGTGTGGCGGCTGACGCCGCCGGTGTTCGACGGGCGGCCGCTGGCCGTGCCGCTGTGCGGCGACGACCCGCAGGCCCTGGCCGCGGTGCGCACGCTGGTCGCCGACCTCGGCTGCACCCCGGTGGACGGCGGCGGGCTCGACCGGGCCACGCTGCTGGAGGCGACGGCCGCGTTCATGATCGGGCTCTGGTTCGGCGGCGCCGACGCCCAGGCCGTGCTCCCACCGGTGGCCTACTCGGGCGTCTAGCCGTACGACGGGCGGCGTATCGGGGATGACGACGAGCGGCGGATGCCCTCCGGCGGGCCCGGCCGGATGCTGGAGACCCGCAACCGAGGTCGGAGGAGAGTCCAGTGGTAACCCAGGTCGCCAAGGGGAACGGGTACGTGACCGCGTTCAAGGCCGTCGTCGTCCTCAACACGCTGTCGGTCCTGGCGCAGGCCGTGACGGCCGGGCAGCTGATGAGCGGGGGAGGGGCGGGCTCGCACGGCGTGGGAGCGCTCGCCGTGCACGTGCTGGGGCTGCTGCAACTCGTCGCGGCCGTCCTGCTATGGCGGCCCGGCCGGGGACCGGGCTGGCCCGCGCTGGTCGGCCTGGCGGTGCTGCTGCTCGGCTTCGTCCAGTCCGCCCTGGGCGGCTCGGGCGTGCTGGCGGTGCACGTGCCGCTCGGGATGACCCTCTTCGGGCTCAGCGTCTGGCTCCTCGTCTGGGCCTGGCGCCGCTGACCCCGCCCTGCTGACCCCGCTCTGCTGGCCTTGCCTGGCTGGGGTGCGGGGGTCAGCCGGGGTGGCGGGCCAGGTGGTCGGCGCGGCGGATCGGGTCGGGGAGGCGGTAGCGGGGGGCCAGGCGCAGGACCTGGTCGGTGACCGTGTCGAGGGAGATGCGGTGGCCCTGCGAGACGTACACCGGCTTGATCTCCCGCTGCGTGCGCAGCGCGCGGCCGACGACGGCGCCCTCGTGAACGATCGGCGCCCAGTCGCCCCGCTCCGGCCCAGGCGGCTCGTGCGTGCCGACGAAGGGCGTCTTGCCCACGCCGAGCGCGGGCAGGCCGGTCAGCACGCCCAGGTGGCAGGCCAGGCCGAAGCCGCGCGGGTGCGCCAGCCCGTACCCGTCGCAGACCAGCAGGTCGGGCGTCACCGTGAGCCGTTCGAGCGCCTCCACCAGGGCGGGCAGCTCGCGGAAGGCGAACAGCCCGGGCACGTACGGGAACGCCACCCGGCCGCGCGCCGTCACCTCCTCCACCGGCTCCATCGTGCCGGCGTCGAGGACGACCGCCGCGGCCGTCAGCGAGTCGCCGTGATAGTGCACGTCCAGGCCCGCGACCAGCGCGAACGTGTCGGGCCCGGTGAGCTCGACGTGCCCGCGGAGCCGGTCCTGGACGGCCTCGGCCTCGGCGGCGGTGGTGGGCCATGGGTGAAGCTGCTCAACCTGCACCCGCCCACGCTATTACGCGGCCGGGGTGCGCCCGCCGACCCGCATCCGGCCGGGGCGGTGAGAAAGGCCCCACCTCAATGGACAAAACGGACAACCCATAACATTGCCGGGTGATCGTCGGAGATACGCTCGGCCTGCTCGGAGCCGGGGTGGCGGCCGGAGTGGTGAGCACGGTCGTCAGCCTCGCCTCGATCGTCTCCTACCCGGCGCTCCTGGCCTTCGGCCTGCCCCCGCTGACCGCGAACGTCACCAACACCGTCGCCCTCGTCTTCACCGGCGTCGGCGCCGCCGCCGGCTCCCGGCCGGAGTTGGCCGGGCAGGGCGCGCGGGTGCTGAAGCTCGGCCCCGTGGCCGCGATCGGGGGCGCGACGGGCGCGTTGCTGCTGCTGGTCACCCCGGCCAGGACGTTCGAGCTGATCGCGCCGTGGCTGATCGCCATGGCCTCGCTGCTGCTGGTCAGGCCGCCGTCGGTACGGGCGCACGGCGAGCACGACGTGCTGGGGCGGGTGGCGCTGTTCGCCGTGACGGTCTACACGGGGTATTTCGGCGCGGCCGGCGGGCTGATGGTGTTCGCCGTGCTGGCCTTCATGTTCGACCACCCGGCGGCCAAGCTGAACGCCATGAAGAACGTGATGTCCGGGCTGGCGAACGCGGTGGCCGCGCTCGGGTTCGCGCTGTTCGGGCCGGTCGACTGGGGCGCGGCGGCGCCGCTGGCGGCCGGATTTCTGCTCGGGGGGTGGATCGGGCCCAGGATCGCGCGCCGGCTGCCGGGCGACAGCCTGCGCTACCTGGCGGCGGCCTGCGGGCTGGCGGTGGCGGTCAAGCTGGGTTGGGACTCGTACGCGAGCTGACCCCCTCGCCCGCGCCGCTGGCGAGCGCGGCGAAACGGGCGGTGACCCGCTGCCAGACCGGCGTGGAGACCGGCTCGTCCGCCACCGCCCGCGCGTACACCTCCTCGGGGTCGAACTCGCCCGGCGACCACTCGCGGATGCGCTCGGGCAGCACCTCGGGATGGAACTGCACGCCCCAGGCCCGCTCACCCACCCGGAACGCCTGGTACGGGCAGGCACTCGTCTCCGCCAGCCAGACGGCCCCGCCGGGCAGCCGGGTGGTCGCGTCCTTGTGGTGCTCGATCGCGGGCACCACCTCCGGCAGCCCGTGGAACAGCGGATCGCCGGCGGCCTCGGGCCGGATCGTGAGCGGCAGGCTGCCGTTCTCCGGCGCGCCCGTGTCGCCGGTCACCTCGCCGCCCGCGACCTGCGCGAGCAGTTGCCCGCCCAGGCAGATGCCGAACACCGGCACGCCCTCCTCCAGGGCCTGCCCCACCAGCCGCCGCGCGTCGGCCAGCCACGGCGCCCGGTCGTCGTCATCGGGCAGGAAGCCGCCGCCGAGCATGACCATGGCCGCGTGGTCGAGGCGGGCGGGCAGGGGGGCGCCCTCGTGGGCGAGCACGACGTCCAGCCGCAGCCCGGCCTCCTCCAGCCAGCCGCCCAGCCGGCCGGGGCCGCCGCTCCTGCTGTTCTGGACGATCAGAACGTCACCCATCGTAAGCCTCGGCCATCCAATCCAGGATCTGCTCGTCCACGTCCTCGACGCGGGTGAACTTGAAGAAGTGCGCCGTCCTGCCGCCCGGGATCGGCAGCACCCTGGAGACCAGCGGGTGCTCGACCCGCCTGGGCAGCGTCAGCTCCAGGTTGAGGCTGCGGGCCTTGGGCCGCACCTCGGCGAACTTGTGCTCGCTCTTGAGGAACACCCCGACCCGCACCGCGTCCTCGTGGACCGGCCCGAGCCGCTCGACGAGCCGGTCGTAGATCTCCCGGTAGACCGGCGGATACGGGGCGAACGTCTCGTCCACCGTGCACCCGGGCACGCACACGTGCGACTGCCTCGCCCGGCCGAACTCCCGGTCGCACTCCGGGCACGTCCACCGGCTCACCGGGACCCCGAGGCCGTGGGAGGCGCCGTCGTGGGAGCCGCCGTCCTGGGAGGCGCCGTCATGGGAGGTTCGCCGCCCTGGCCGTGTGGCGCAGCAGCAGCGCGGTCGTCACCGGGCCGACCCCGCCGGGGACGGGCGTGATCGCGCCCGCGACCTGCGACACCGCGTCGAAGTCGACGTCGCCGACCAGCCCGCCGTCGTCCGTGGGGTTGGTGCCGACGTCGATCACCACCGCGCCCGGCGCGACGTGCCCGGCGCCGATCAGCTCGGCGCGGCCCAGCGCCGTGACCAGCACCTCGGCGGTGGAGGTGACGGAGGCCAGGTCGCGGGTGCGCGAGTGGCAGACGGTCACCGTGGCGTGCCGGTCGAGCAGCAGGTGGGCCACCGGCTTGCCGACCACGGTCGAGCGGCCGACCACCACCGCCCGCCGCCCCTCCAGCTCCACCTCGTGGTGGTCGAGCAGCGCCAGCACGGCCGCCGCCGTGGCGGGCGGGAACGCGGGCAGCCCGGCGACGAGCCGGCCCAGCGAGAGCGGGTTGGCGCCGTCGACGTCCTTGCGCGGGTCGATGGCCCCGGCCAGCCGCTGCGCGGAGGCGCCCGCAGGGAGCGGGGTCTGCAGCATGACGCCGTGGACGTTGGCGTCGGCGCTGAGCTTGGTCAGCGTCTCGCCGATCCGCTCGGGAGCGGTCTCGGGCCCGAGATCGACGATGTCGCAGGCGATGCCCACGCCGGCCGCCGCCTTGGCGATCGATCGGACGTACCACAGGCTCGCCTCGTCGTCCGTGGCGACCACCACGGCCAGGCGCGGCTGCGGGCCCGCCGCGGCCTCGGCCTCCGTCTGGGCCCTGATGGCGGCGGCCAGCTCTTTCCCGGTGAGCGTCTTCACGGATTGATCTCCTCGCGTACCTCGGCGGTCACCCAGTCTGCCCTGGCGACGGCCGCGTCCACGCCGGAGACACGGTGGTTCAGCTCCTCGCGTACCCGCTCGTCCTTGATGCCCGACAGGTTGACCTCGACGTTGATCCGGGCAGTGGTGAGCGCGGCGCGGGCGGCCTCCGCGGCGGCGGCGACGTCGGTGACGACGTTGCGGTTGCAGATCGGCAACAGCACCTCGCACAGCTCGACCACCCGCGTGGCGGTCTCGGCCACCCTGGCGGGCGGCTCGGCCGCGCCGGCCAGCGCCCTGGCGATGGCGGCGCTGCGCTCCTCGCCCTTGGGCAGCCGGTACGCGTTCGTGACCGCGGTGAACGCCGCCGCGTCCGCCTCGGCCAGCCGCAGCGCGCGGACCCGCAGGGTGTCGCTCTCGCCGATCACGCCGACGATGGTCTCGGCGTGATCGGCGTACTTCTCCCCGGTCGTGTATCGGGCGACCATGCCGAGCAGCGCGGCACCCTGCGCCGCGTGCAGGGCGGCCGTCGCGCCGCCGCCGGGCGCGGGCACCCTGTCGGCCAGCTCGGCCAGGAAATCGACGATCTTCGTGTCGCGCATGGCGGCATTCTGTCAGGTCACGGGCCGGTCATTCCCGGTGCATCGGCCGCGTGGCGTCCTCCGGCCCGTTGTACGACGCGTACGGCGAGGGCGCCGGCCCGTACTCGGGCGCGGCGTAGCCGGTCTGCGTGGCCGAGGACCGCCACCGGGACGGGAACAGCGAGACGACCACCAGCGCCACGCCCAGGAACAGCAGCACCCCCGAGTACGCGACGGTCTGGAACCCCTGCTCCATGACATTCGGCAGCCAGTGGTCGGGCAGCACCCGCACGCCCCGCAGCTCCACCACGGGAAGGATGCCCAGGGCGGCGAACGACAGCCCGCCGAGCAGCGAGGCGATCGGCGACAGCCGCGAGCCGGCCAGGAACGCGAGCACGACGGCCGAGGCCGCGATCGCGGACAGCCCGAGCCAGGACGGCTCGAACGCCGACTGGAATCTGACCAGGTACTCGCCGACGCCGTACCAGAGGCTCGCGGCGACGATCGGAGGGAGGAGCAGCCCTGCGACCACTCCCAGAACATGACGGGCACCGTTTGACATGACTAAACCCCGTTTGTTCGCTTGTGCCCCAACCTACCGCCTGATCTCGCGGCGTGGGGGTGGCCTCCGGCACCCGGCCCGGCGCGCGGCGGGCGAGCGCTTGCTGAAAGCTCCCTGTGAAGCCTGCCCTCAGGGCTTTGCCCGGGCCGTCGGCGCGGGCATCGTGGGCCGCATGAGATCCGCGATCCTGAAGACCGCACTCAGCGCCTCGACCGGGGCCCTCTTCGTGGTCCTGCTCGGCGGCGTGCCCGCGCAGGCCACCGGCAAGCCCGACACGTTCGCGCTGCCGAACGGCTTCCAACCGGAGGGCATCGCGATCGGGCCCGGCCCGTACGCCTACTTCGGCTCCCGGGCGACCGGTGACATCTACCGGGCCGACCTGCGCACCGGCAAGGGGGCCGTGATCAGCAAGGGCCCGGGCACGCCCTCGCTCGGGCTCAAGACCGACGGGCGCGGGCGGCTGTTCGTGGCCGGGGGAGCGGGCGGCGACGCTCGCGTGATCGATCCGCGGACCGGCGAGGTCGTCAAGTCGTACAAGCTGACCGCCGACCCGGCGTTCGTCAACGACGTCATCCTCACCGGGCACGCCGCCTACTTCACAGACTCCCGCAACCCCGTCCTCTACAAGCTGGAGCTCGGGCGCGGCGGCGCGCTGCCCGCCGAGGCCGTCAAGATCCCGCTCTCGGGCGCCATCCAGTACACGACCGGCAACAACGCCAACGGCATCGCCCCCAGCCCCGACCGCGAGTCGCTGCTGATCGTCCAGTCGAACACCGGCAAGCTGTTCGAGGTCGACCCGTCCTCCGGGGTCACCACCGAGGTGGACCTGGGCGGCGAGTCGCTCGTCAACGGCGACGGCCTGCTGCTGTCGGGCCGGACCCTGTACGCGGTGCAGAACCGCATGAACGCGATCGCCGTCGTCGACCTGACGCGGGACGGCGCATCCGGAAAAGTCGTGAAACGGCTGACCGATCCGCGGTTCGACGTCCCGACGACGGTCGCCGCCTTCGGCAAGCGCCTCTACCTGCCCAACGCCCGCTTCACGACCACCCCGGCCCCCGACACGCCGTACGCGGTGGTCGCCGTCAAGCGCTGACGACCCTCGACGGGCAGGGGGCTTCCCCCTGCCCGTCCGCGCTACTTCTTGATCGTGTAGCTGTCGCCGTAGACCTTCCAGGTCAGCGGCGGGTTCAGGTCGAGGTTGCCGTTCTTGAGGAACACGCGCTGCATCGTGTCCACGCGCGTGGTGTCCTCGTGCGCCTCCTCCGCCTTCATTGCCGCCTTCCTGGCGTCCAGGAACGCGTTCAGGTACGTCACCTCGTTCCCGCCCTGCGCGGGGGTCTTGGCCTTGGCCAGGGCCGACTTCCTGATGCCGCCGAAGCTCAGCTTGTCGCTGCCCGGCCCGTGCATGACCATGGCGTCGTAGTAGGCGAACTGGCCGAGCGCGCGCAGCCCGTCCTGCTTGGCCTGCTTGACGGCCGGGTTGAAGTAGACGCGGTCGCGTTCGTCGTTCTGGGCCTGCTGGAAGGCGGTGTCCTTGGCGGCCGTCTTCCAGTCCTTGGTGAAGTTCGGGTCCAGGCCCTTGTGGGAGGCTGTGCCGTTCACCTTGCGCAGGGCCGGGAGGTATTTGGCGAGGACGTTGCCGGGCTTGCGCTCGGTGTAGAGCTCGACTAACTCCAGCATGTCGCCGGTGCCCGAGCAGAAGCCGATGATCCCGGCCGTGTAGCCGCGGTCGTCGTCGATGTCCTCGATGTAGCCGTACTGGGCTTTCCAGTCGAGCGACGAGTTCTCCGCGCTGGACACCAGCTGCATGGCGATGTCCTTCTTGTGCGGATCGTCGAGGTCGACCGGGCCGGTGCCGGTGATGGCGAGGGAGAGGGTCAGGAGTGTCGCGGTCAGCACATGAGCCCCTGGGGGAGAGGGAGGTTAGGAAAGCTTCCTAACGAACCATACTCCGATATGTCAATCCAGGGGGCTCATGTTGTGAAAACTAGCTCAAGGGGCGAAGTGCGGCCAGTTGCTGCTCGAACGGGACGACCTCCTCCTCGGCCTCGACCCTGGGCGCGCGGTGCAGCAGCAGGTCGGCCAGCTCGTCGGCGGCGCGGGCGATGCGCGGGCCGAGGCCGTCGGTGAAGGCGTCGCCCCCGCCGCCCCAGTCCTCCGCGGCCGCGTACACGGCGGTGGGCACGACGACCGCGCGCAGGTAGGCGAAGAGCGGGCGCAGCGCGTGCTCCAGTGCCAGCGAGTGCCGGGCGGTGCCGCCGGTGGCCGCGATGAGCACGGGCTTGCCGGCCAGCGCCGCGTTGTCGAGCACGTCGAAGAAGGACTTGAACAGGCCGCTGTACGAGCCGCTGAAGATCGGCGTGACCGCGATGAGCCCGTCGGCCTCCGTCACGGCCTCGATCGCCGCGCGCAGCCGGCCGTTCGGGAAGCCGGTCACGAAGTTGTTCGCGATGTCCACGGCGAGGTCGCGCAGCTCGATCACGCGTACCTCGGCCTGCGTCTGACGCGCGACGGCCTCAGCGAGGCGGTCGGCGAGCAGACGGCTGGAGGAGGGCTGGGTCAGCCCCGCCGTGACGACGGCGAGCTTCATCTGGTCGATCTCCTTTTCCGGTGGTCGGGCGGTGACGGTGGTCGGGCGGTGACGGTGGGTCAGGCGGTGACGGCGGGCAGGCGGGAGGCGTGGGTGGGCCCGTCCGGCACCTCGGCGGGCCGGTCCTTGGCGAACTCCTTGCGCAGCACCGGGACGACCTCCTCGCCGAGGAGGTCGAGCTGCTCCAGCACGGTCTTCAGCGGCAGGCCCGCGTGGTCCATCAGGAACAGCTGGCGCTGGTAGTCGCCGAAGTAGTCCCTGAACTCGAGGGTCCTGTCGATGACCTGCTGCGGGCTGCCCACGGTGAGCGGCGTCTCCGCCATGAACTCCTCCAGCGACGGCCCGTGGCCGTACACGGGGGCGACGTCGAAGTACGGGCGGAACTCGCGCACCGCGTCCTGCGAGTTCTTGCGCATGAACACCTGGCCGCCCAGGCCCACGGCGGCCTGCTCCGCCGTGCCGTGCCCGTAGTGCGCGTAGCGCTGCCGGTAGAGGTGGATCAGGCGCATGAAGTGCTCCTTCGGCCAGAAGATGTTGTTGGCGAAGAAACCGTCGCCGTAGTAGGCGGCCTGCTCGGCGATCTCGGGGCTGCGGATCGAGCCGTGCCACACGAACGGCGGCACCCCGTCCAGCGGGCGCGGCGTCGAGGTGAAGCCCTGCAGCGGGGTGCGGAAGCGCCCCTCCCAGTCGACGACGTCCTCGCGCCAGAGCTTGTGCAGCAGGGCGTAGTTCTCGATCGCGAGCGGGATGCCCTGCCTGATGTCCTGGCCGAACCACGGGTAGACGGGCCCGGTGTTGCCCCGGCCCAGCATGAGGTCCACCCGCCCGTCCGCCAGGTGCTGCAGCATGGCGAAGTCCTCGGCGATCTTCACGGGGTCGTTGGTCGTGATCAACGTCGTGGCGGTGGACAGGATCAGGCGCTCCGTCTTGGCCGCGATGTAGCCGAGCATGGTGGTCGGCGAGGACGGCACGAAGGGCGGGTTGTGGTGCTCGCCGGTCGCGAACACGTCGAGCCCGACCTCCTCGGCCTTGAGGGCGATCGCCACCATCGCCTTGATCCGCTCGTGCTCCGTCGGCGTCCGGCCCGTGGTGGGATCGGTGGTGACGTCGCCCACACTGAAGATTCCGAACTGCACTTTAGTCACCATCCATGACTGTTGAATTTTTGACGGATACGGTAGCGCACAGCCCCGCTGAGATATTCCATCACGTTCCAGCCCGCCGCCCGGCGGCTGATCGGCTAGGACGCCAGCGCGTTGATGTCGGACGGGCCGAGGATCCGCCGGGGTGCCCCGTGCTCGGCGACCGCGATCATGGCCCGTCCGATGCGCTCCGTCGTGGTGACCGCCGACGCGAACAGCCGCCGCAGGATCGGATAGAGCGGGCGCGTCACCACGTACGCCAGCCGGTAGACCCGGGTCCGCGACGTGACGCCGTGCATCGGCTGGATGTAGCCGGGCCGGAACATGTAGGCCTCGAACGGCAGCTCCAGCAGCGCGTTCTCGGTCGCGCCCTTCACCCTGGCCCACATCGAGCGCCCCTGGGCGTCGGTGCCGGCGCCCGAGACGTACACGAAGGTCGAGCCCGGGTTGAGCCGGGCCAGCGTACGCCCCGCGGCCAGCGTGACGTCGTAGGTGATCCGCCGGTAGTCCTGCTCGCTCATGCCCGCCGAGGAGACCCCGAGGCAGAAGAAGCAGGCGTCGTAGCCGCTCAGCTCGGCCTCGATCGGGGCGAGGTCGAGCAGGTCGCCGTGCGTGATCTCGCGCAGCTTGGCGTGCGCGACCCCCGTCGGGGCGCGCCCGACGGTGAGCACGGCGCTCACCCGGTCGTCGAGCAGGCACTCCCTGAGCACCCCGCGCCCGATCATCCCGGTCGCCCCGAACAGGATCACCCTCATACCCCGATTGTCTCTCCGATCTCGCCGGGCAGGGGATAGGGCCGCTCCGCGGGCAGCAGCCCGCTCACGTCCGCGCGGCCCACGACCGCCGCGCGCACCTCCCGTACCCGGTCGGTGATGTCGGTGATCGCCAGCGCCCACTCGGACCCCTCGCGCGACAGCGAGACGGCCAGCACCCGCTCCTGGCCGGGCTTGGTCGCCCACCCGCACCGGTACATCATCCACAGGAACGACGGCTTGATCCACGTCATCCGCTCGCGCTTGAACGGCGCCACGAACCGCTGCGCCGCCACGGCGGGCCCGGCGATGGCGGCGTCGTACGCCTGGTAGACGGTGATCGACTCCTCGGTGTAGGCGGCACGGATCTGCCGGTAGGGCACGTTCATGCGCCCAGACTGGCGAAGAGCGGCGCCGGAGGGCAACGGATTATGGCCCGGCCAGGTCCCTGACCGCGAGCGCAAGGTGGGCGGCGGCGGGCGTCGGGACGGTCAGGCCGCGGGCCGAGATGCCGATCGCCCACTGCGTGCCCGGCACGACCGCGCTCGCGCACGCCACGTCCGCCCTGAACTGCCCGTGCTCCTCCACCACCTGCCCGGGGCGCAACCCCGCTAATTCCTCCTCCAGGTCCTCGACACTGGCCGGGGTCGCGGAGGTGAAGCGGCGCATGCCGTGCGAGGTGAGCACGCCACGCCGGACATGGGGCGGCAGGGACAGCAGCAGCGCCTTGCCGAGCGCGGTGGCGTGCGGCGCCGTCTCCAGGCCCGCCTGGAGGTCCTCCAGCCACGGCGAGCGCGGCCCCTCCGCCACCTCGACCACCATCAGCCGCCCTTCGGAGAGCTGGGCCAGGTAGGCGGTGTGGCCGGAGGAGTCGGCCAGGTGCCGCAGCACCTCCGAGGCGCGCGGCGGCCGCTCGAACGACTCCAGCATCTCGTGGAACCGCTCGGCCACCTGCGAGCCCGGCAGGTAGTCGCCGTCGGGCAGCCGGTGCAGGTAGCCCTCGTAACAAAGAGTGCGGACAAGGTGGTACGAGGTGGACAGGTTCAGGCCGCATCGGCGGGCGATGACCTTGACCGACAGCGGCCGGTCGGCACGCGAGACCTCTTCAAGCACACGGAGCGCACGGGAGACGCTGCGAATCAGATCGCTCGGTTCTTCGCCGGTCATCCATACAGCATGCCGCCGCGTCGGCCGCTCCGCCCTTACGCGAAGGACCGAGCTTGCAGCCGTCGGCGGCCGCGACGGGGCTACACCTCCATGGCCTTGGTCCGGTGCACGGCCTGCAGCAGCCCGATGGCCACCAGCCCGGCGACCGTCGCCGAGCCGCCATAGGAGACGAACGGCAGCGGCACGCCCACGATCGGCATGAGGCCCACGGTCATGCCCACGTTCGCGAACGTCTGGAACGCGATCCACGACACCAGCGCCCCGGCCAGCACGGTCCCGTACGGGGAGCCGCTGCGCCGCGCGATGGCCAGCCCGCGCCACAGCAGCGCGCCCACGCACAGCACGATGAGCGCGGCCCCGGCGAACCCGAGCTCCTCGCCCGCGACGGTGAAGATGAAGTCGGTGTGCTGCTCGGGCACGAAGTGCCCGGCGGTCTGCTCGCCGTTGAACAGGCCCTTGCCGTAGAAGCCGCCCGACCCGATGGCGATGCGCGCCTGGGCCGCGTTGTACCCCACGCCGCCCGGGTCGGACGCGGGGTTGGCCAGCACGAGCAGCCGTTCGATCTGGTACGGCCGCACCAGCCCCAGCTGCCAGGCCGCCGCGCCCGCGCCCACCGCCCCGGCGGCCAGCGCCAGCAGCCACCGCTTGGGCGCCCCCGACACCAGCAGCGCCCCGGTCACCATGGCCGCGAACACCAGCATCGTCCCCATGTCCGGCTGCAGCGCGATCAGCCCGATCGGCACCGCGGCCAGCACCAGCGCCAGCACCACCCCGCCGAACCCGGGCCGCCGTTGCCCGTCGCGCAGCTCGCCGAGCGGCACCGCGAACGCCAGCGCGAGCGCCACCTTCGCGAACTCCGACGGCTGGAACCGCACCCCGGGAGCCAGCACGATCCACGAGTGCGCTCCGTTCACCCGCACGCCCAGCGGGGTCAGCACGCCCGCCAGCGAGGCCAGGGCCAGCACGTACACCACCGGCACGTACGCCCGCAGCACCCGCAGGTCGACCCGCGAGACCAGCCACATGAGCACCAGGCCGAGCCCGACGCTGACCGCCTGCCGCACCAGCAGCGAGTAGTCGCCCTCCATCCGCGTGGCCGACCACACCAGCAGCAGGCCCACCGCGGACAGGCCCAGCGCCAGCAGCGTCAGGACCCGGTCGGGCGCGGCCAGCGCCGGCGCCCACACCAGCCGCGACCTCATCGCTTCTCCCTCAACCCCAGGATGCCCTCCCATATCTGACGAGCCGCGGGAGCCGCGCCCTCCGCGCCCCTGCCGCCCTCCGAGAGCACGACCACCACGGTGTAGGCCGGGTCGGGGGCGAAAGAGGCGAACCAGGAGGTGTCCCGCCGCCCGAACGACTCCGCCGTGCCGGTCTTCCCGGCCACCGCGATCCGGTCGAACGGGAACTTCTCGAAGGCGTCCGCGGCCGTCCCCGACCGGGGCACCTGGCTCAGCGCCTGCCTGATGAACCGCAGCGTCTCGGCGGAGGCGGGCAGCCGCCCCGCCACCGGCGGCTCGATCGCCCGCACGGTGCTCCCGTCGGGCCGCACGATCCGCAGGCCCACGCGCGGGCCGTACAGCGTGCCGCCGTTGGCGACGGCCGCGTACGCCCGCGCCAGCTGCAGCGGCGTCACCAGCACGCCGCCCTGCCCGATGGCGAAGTTGGCCGCGTCGCCGCCCCGCCACGCGCCGCCGCCCCGGCAGTTCTCCTTGGCGATGGCCGTCAGGTACGCGGCCCGCCCCCGGTCGGCCAGCTCCGGGTAGCCCTTGACCGCGCGCCGGCAGCTCTCCTCGCGCGTGGCCTGCCAGTACGCCTTCTTCGACGCCGGATCGGGCACCGCGCCCGCGGCCTCGCCCGGCAGGTCGACCCCCGTCGGCCGGCCGAACCCGAACCCGCGGGCGGTCCTCTGCATCACGTCCGACCCGCGCTCCCAGAGCTGGTCGGCGAGCCGGTAGAAGATCGTGTCGCACGACTCCACCAGCGCCCCGTGCATGGTCATCGGGCCGAGGTCCGCGCTCGCGAAGTTCCTGAACAGGCGGTTGCCGACCGTGTAGCCGCTCGGGCAGTCGTACGTGGCGCCCAGCCCGTACCCGGCGGCGGCCGCGGCGGCCACCGAGGTGACCTTCCACGTCGAGCCAGGGGCCCACTCGCCCTGCACGGCCCGCGACAGCAGCGGCAGCGACTTGTACTCGCGGGCCGTCACGCCGTCGGTCCACACGGCCGGGTCGTACGAGGGCCGCCCGGCCAGCGCGACCACCCGCCCGGTCTTCGACTCCATCACCACGGCCGCGCCCGACGAGCCGCCGCTGCTCGACAGGGCCCGGCTCAGCGCCTGCTCGGCGATGGTCTGGATGCGGGAGTCGATGCTGGTCACGAGCGTGTCGCCGGGGACGGGCGGCTCCAGGCGGATGACCCTGGTGACCCGTCCGGTGTTGTCCACGGCCACGTCCCGCCGTCCCGCCCGGCCGGCCAGCTCCTTGTCGTACACGGCTTCGAGGCCGTCGCGGCCCTTCGCGCCCTGCACGTACCCGAGCGGGTGCGCCGCCGCCGCGCCGAACGGGTAGACGCGGACGGGCCTCAGCTCCGTGCGCACCCCGGGGAAGTCCTGCTGCCGCTCGCTGATCTGCAGCGCCGCGACGCCCTCGGCGACGGGGATCGGCTCGTACGGCGAGCCCTGCCAGCACGGCTGCGCCACCCGCGGCCCGCACAGCCGCACCTTCTCCGCCAGCTGCCGGTACGGCTGCCGCAGGACCTTGCCCAGCCGGGTGAGCACCGCCCTGCCGCCGTCGGGCTGGTGGGCCAGCTCGACGGCGTCCACCGTGACGACCGGCCTGGTGTTGTTCGTGACCAGCGGGCGCCCGGCCACGTCGAGGATCTGCCCTCGGGTCGGCGGCAGTGACACGGTCCTGATCCGCACCTCGGCCGCCGCCTGCGCGTACCGGGCGGCGCCGATCACCTGAAGCTGCCAGAGCCGCCCCACCAGCGTGAGCATCATCGCCGTGACGACCAGCCGCAGCACGAACAGCCTGGCCCTAGACACGGCGCGGCTCCACGTCCCAGCGACCGGGCAACGGCGCCCTCGCCCTGCGCCGCGTCAGAAGCGCCCCCACCACCGCGCCGAGCGCCACCGTCCAGCCCAGCGTCGGTGGCAGCTCGGGGAGCACCGCCGTCCACGGGTCGTCCCCGAGCGCCACGGCGGCCGCGGCCTGCAGCAGGACGCCCATGGCGGCGCCCGCCGCGGCCACCGGGAGCGGCCTGCCCTCGCGCCAGTGGCCGGCCAGCAGGCCCACGATCGACAGCACCAGCGCCGCCCGGCCCACCGTGCCGTCGGCGGGCGGCGTCACGTCGGCGGCCAGCCCGGCCACCAGCCCCGCCACGCACCCCCACACCGGCCCCCGGGCCAGCGCCAGCCACACCACGGCCAGCGTCACCAGGTCAGGGCCGCCCCACGGCGACCGGTTGACCAGCAGCACCTGCAGCAACGGAGCCGCGAACACCAACATCACCAGTCCCACGGCTCACCGCTCCGGCTCGGGCACGACGACCGAGACGAGGTCGAGCGCGGACAGGCGGGCCGCGGGCCGCACCAGCGCCGTGCGGGTGGCCGCGCCCGGCACGCTCTCGATCGCGCTGACCGTGCCGATGGACAGCCCGGCCACGTACGGCCGGCCGCCCGCCGAGCCGAGCGTCAGGACCCGGTCTCCGACCTTCAGCGGCGCGTTCGGGTCGAACAGGCTCAGCCGCAGGCCCTCCGGCCCGCCCGTGACCAGGCCGAGCTCGCCCGAGCCCGCCATGCGCGCGCCCACGGACGACCCGGCGTCCGTGATCAGCGACACCGAGGCCGTCGCGGGGCCCGCCCAGGTGACCTTGCCGACCAGCCCGTCGGCGTTCAGCACCGTCACGTCGCGCTCGACGCCGGAGCCGGTTCCGGCGTCGATGGTGACCTGCCGCCCACGTCCGAACCCGACCACGTGCGCGGCCACCCCCCTGGCGGAGGGGCCGGGCCGCTGCCGGGCCGCCACCAGGTCGGCCCGCAGCTGCGCGTTCTCGCGCTCCAGGATCCGCACGCGCTGCTCGCCGCCCACGGACCGGGTCACCGCCCCGATCGCGTTCTCCATCGTCCCGAACACGGCCGATCCCGCCGCCCGCAGCGGAGCCAGGGGCGTCAGCGTACGGTCGATCACGACGAGCAGGACGGCGGCGGCGAGCACGAGCAGGACGAACGCCCGCCTCACCGACGGGACCGATCGGGCAGCAGCACGTCACGCATGGCCTGGAAGCGCTCGACGCAGCGGCCCGCGCCCAGCGCCACCGAGTAGAGGGGCTTGTCCACGACCCGGATCGGCATGCCGGTGGCCGCGCCCATCCGGTCGGCCAGGCCGCGTAACAGGGCGCCGCCGCCGGTCAGCACGATCCCGTTGTCCAGCAGGTCGCCCGCCAGCTCGGCCGGGCACTGGTCCAGCGTCGCCTGCACGGCGTCGATGATGGCCTGGACCTGGTCCTCGATGGCCTCGCTGATCTGTTCGGAGGTGATGGTGGTCGTCTTCGGCAGCCCGCTGACCAGGTCGCGGCCGCGTACCGGGGCCGAGGTCTTCGGGTCGAGCCGCCGCGCCTCGGCCGCGGGCGCCGCGTCGGGCCGCCTGGACCTGAACGGGTTCCAGCGGTGCGGGGCGGGCGGCGGCTCCGGCTCCGCCTCGTCCACGACGACCACCGGGCCGTCCCCGGCGGTGAGGACCACGCCGACCCGGTGCCTGCCTCTGGGGTCGGAGTCGGGCACGGGAGCGGGCCGCACCATGCCCAGGTCGATCTTCAGCCGTTCGGCCGTGCGTTCGCCCAGCAGGAGCGCGTGCTCCTTCTTGGTGTGGGTGATGATCGCCTCGTCCAGCTCGTCGCCGCCGACCCGCAGCGACTTGGCGACCACGACGCCGCTCATCGAGACGATGGCGACCTCCGTGGTGCCGCCGCCGATGTCGACCACCATGTTGCCGGTGGCCTCGCCGACCTTCAGCCCGGCGCCGATCGCCGCGGCCATCGGCTCCTCGATGATGTGCACCCGGCGCGCGCCCGCCTCATAGGCGGCCTCCTTGACCGCCCGCTGCTCGATGGAGGTGGTGCCGCTCGGAACCGCCACCACGATGCGCGGCTTGGCCAGGAACCTGCTCGGGTGCGCCTTCTGGATGAACATGCGCAGCATCCGCTCGGCCGCGTCCAGATCCGCGATCACGCCGTCCTTGAGCGGCCTGATCGTGGCGATGTGCGGGGGAGTGCGCCCCATCATGCGCTTGGCCGCCTTGCCCACGGCCACGACGGTGTTCTTGTGCAGGTTGATCGCGATGACGGAGGGCTCGTTCAGCACGATGCCCTTCCTGCGGACGTAGACGAGGGTGTTGGCCGTACCGAGATCGACGGCTATGTCGTGACCGAGAAGACCCAATGCGAATGCCATGTGCCGCACAGCCTTTCGACCGGGGAGGGCAGGGGGACTGCTGCCCGCCCCCGCGCTGCCCTGAGGGTTTCGACCACAAACGTCTTAACTCTGTATCCGCCCCGTCCCCGCAGCTCAGCGGAACCGGGTTATCGGGCGGTGCGCCAGGCCTGCTCCTCGACCAGCTCCACGCTGCGCCACCCGTCGGGGGTGCGCCGCAGGCGATGGTGGTACCAGCCGCCGCCGTGCAGGAAGCCCTCGGTGTCCGCGGTGACCATGTCCCTGGTGGGGGCGAGGGTGTCGGTGAAGGGGGCGCTCACGCGCGCCTCCCCGTCCTGGAAGTCGATGCTCGGGGCCCCGATGAGGTGCAGCCGCCCCGGCCAGTTCGGCAGCACCTCGGCGAGCCAGCTCTTGACCTCCTCCCGCGTGCCCCTGATGCCGCCGGTGGAGCGGTAGTCGATCACCGCGTCCGGGCTGAACACCTCGTCGAGCAGGTCCCATTGGCCGGAGTCGATGGCGCGGGTGTAGCGGGCCAGCAGTCCGGTGATTTCGAGTCGATCCGCGATCTCCTGCGTGTCCATGGGGTGATCGTCGCGCTATGAGCGCTCGATGACCAGATCGTTCAGCGCCGCAACAGCCCGGACAGCCGCTCGCGCGACGCCCGTACGGTGAACGGCTCGCAGGCCGCGCAGTAGTAGCCGCGCCCGAACGTGAACTCCACCGCGCCCGCGGCCAGGTTGACCAGCACCCGGTCGTTGTCGACGCTCACGGTGCGCGGGTTCTGGGGCGGCGGCATGAGCGGGCGCAGCGCGTCGGCCAGCCGCCGCCGGCCCGCCGGGGTGAACGCGGCCGGGGCGAAGATCTCCTGTACGGTGAGCGCCCGGCCCGCGGCCCGGTCGTAGTTGACGGCCCGCCCGGCGTCCCCCGCCATCATGTAGCGGACGGAGATCACGTCGGCGTCGTCGCGCACGACCACGTACGTGGACGTGACGGCACGGGAGGCGGCGGGGTCGGCGCGCAGGTCGCGCGACGCGCGTTCGACGGCCGCCCGCACCGGCTCGGCGAGCGCCGCGTCGATCCGCGCCGCGTCGGGGCCCTGGGCCCGCGGGTAGGAGACGTCGATCGTGAGCCTCGGGCGCTGTTCCCGCCAGGTGACGGGGCTGAGCGCGACCCGCTCGCGCGCCGGGCTCCCCTTCACGGCCGGCGCCGCCGCCACGAGCACCAGCAGCGCCGCGCCGTACAGGAGGAGCTTGCGCCGCAGCGGCACCACGAGCGCGGCGGCCACGAGCGGCCCGGCGACCAGGCCCGTCTGCAGCCCGGTGACCGGGTCGAACAGGCCGGCCAGCCCGCCGGCGACCACCGACAGCCCCCAGACGGCCAGCAGGGGCGCCATCCGGCGCTCCTTCGTGTTCAGCCTGGCGAAGGCGAGGTAGACCAGCCCGGCCAGGAGGACCACGTACAGCGCGCCGGTCAGGTTCTCCAGCGGCGGGCGGGTCACGCACAGCACCGGCACGGCGAGGAAGGGCGCGTCGGCCCGCCCCACGGGCGGCCCGAGGCCGAACCCCTGGAGCGCCCCCGCCACCACGGCGATCACCAGCGCCGCCCCGCCCGCCCGCGCCGCGGCCAGGCCGCGCTCCCCGCGGCTCGGCACGTGCGGGCGCACCTGCTCCTTCCAGGCCCGGTAGCGCTCGCGCAGCTTCGCCCAGCCCTCCTCGCCCTCCAGTTCGACCACGCGGACGAACCTGGTCAGGCCGACCTGCGAATGCACGATGAACAGCAGCGCCCCGAACACCGGCACCACGAACCCGGTGAACGCGGCGGCCTCCCGGGCGGGCGAGACGTCCAGCGGCCGCTCGCCGGTGACCGCGTGGCCGATCACGCTGCCGAGGTTCCAGGCCAGCGCGGTGGCCAGGGCGAGCGCGCCCGTCAGCACCAGGTAGTCCGACGCGGGGAAGAGCCGGACGAGCTGTCCCCGGACGGCCGCGTACACCAGCGCCGCCGCCGTCACCGCGAACGCGGCCACCACCGCCCACGACCACACCACCACGGTCCTGCCCAGCGCCGGGTCGGGCGGGGCGAGCAGCGCCAGCGCCCGCAGCGGCGCGGGCGTCTCCTCGTCGAACGTTCGCCGCGTCAGCAGCGCGAACCGCGAGGTGACGGCCAGGCAGAAGTACGTCAGCGCGACCGCCGCCCCGGCCACCAGCAGGCTCCACCGCCGATCGGGCCGCACGGGATCGGGCGCGGCGGCCGGGCGCTGCCTGGCGGGAATGACCGTCTGGAGCCCGGTGGCCGCCAGCGCGAGCAGCAGCGGGGGCACGGCGACCTGGGCGGGCTCGGCGATCAGCGCCGTCCCGAGGTCGCGGAGGTAGCGCGCCGCCCAGGCCCAGCCCAGCGGGTCCGCGAGCAGCAGCTCCCGCATGCCGCGGTCGATCGCGACGACGGCCGCGTACACGACCGGGGCCGCGGTCAGCGCGACCCACGCCAGGACGAACGCCCGCCCAGGCCGCCCCTCGACCGGTAATCGCCGCCGCAGCACGCCCTCCAGCGACCCGGCCGCGACGGCGGCGAGCACCACGGCCACCTGGTCGAAGTAACCCGGCGAGAGCGGCAGCCAGGCCGGCAGGTCGTGCCGTCCGAGGAAGACGCTCCAGACCACCGACCACCCGGCCACCAGGCTCGGCAGCACCCAGCCACGCGGCCGGAACGCCAGGGTCCTCTTCTTCGCGGCCTTCTTCGTGGCTTTCTTGGGCGCGGCGGGCTCGCCCGGGGCCACGCGGGTGACGGCCAGCGCCAGCAGGGCGGAGAGCAGCGCCGTCGCCATCCCCCACGAAGCCGCGTACGTCACATAGTCCCGAAAGGGCACATCCTGCAACCGCGCCCACATCAGCACGGCCAGCACCCCGGCGGGGCCGCCGGCCAGCCCCCAGCAGACCAGCACCCCCAGCCGCGACCCGCCGAACCCGGCCCACCGGAACGCGAGGTAAGCCCCGCCGGTCAAGGCCAGAGCGAAGGCCACCAGCGTCGCCGCCGTGCCCCCCGCCGGCGCCCTGCCCATCCCGGGGAAGACCAGCACGCCGCCGAGGGCCCGGCCGAGCAGGAAACCGCCCACGGGCGGCAGGGCGCACACGCCGGAGACGGCGAGCACGGCGATCAGGGCCGCGAGCAGGAAGATACGGGTCGACTTCGCCACGCCCCGTCCTCTGCCCGAGCCGGGTCGGATGCCTCCGCGCGGTGACGGTGAAGTGGCCCAATGGTGAGCGCGGCCGGGCCCTTCCGCTTACGGGTTCAGATCGGCGGCGGAGCGCTCGGCGAAGATCCGCATGGCCTTGGTGGTGATCGGGCCGGGTGCGACCGGCAGCTCGGTGTCGTCGACGAGCCCGATCGGCTGGACGTCCCGGGTCGTCGAGGTCAGGAACGCCTCCTCGGCCTCGTACAGCGCCGACAGCGGCACGTCCGTCTCCTCCGCGCCGCACCATTCGAGCACCAGCGCCCTGGTCACCCCGGCCAGAGGGCCGGCCTCGAGGGTGGGGGTGAGCAGGCGGCCGTCGCGGACGATGAAGATGTTGGAGCCGGTGCCCTCGCAGAGGTTGCCCGCCAGGTTGCCGAAGATGGCCTCGCCGCCCCCGCGATTCTTGGCGTACAGCAGGGCCTTGGCGTTGTCGCCGTACGAGGTGCTCTTGACCCCGGACAGGGCGCCGCGCTCGTTGCGGGGCCAGGGGACGACGGTGACGTTGGCGGTGGCAGGGAACGGCTTCTGCTCGTCCACGATCACGACGGACGTGGTGCCCTGGTCGCCGCGGTCGGAGCCGAGGGGGCCGGGGCCGCTGGTGTAGGTGACGCGGATGCGGCCGAGCTGCCAGGCGGGCGCGACTTCCAGGAGCTTGGCGATGCCGTCGGCGATGGCCTCGACGTCGGGCTCCGGCAGATCCATGCGCTGGGCGGAGAGCGTGAGCCGGTCGAGATGGCGGGTGAGCGCGAACGACCGACCGTTCACGATCTTGATCGTCTCGAAGACGCCGTCGCCGACCATGAGTCCGTGGTCGAACACCGAGACGGTGGCCTGCGCGGGGTCGATCAGCTCGCCGTTGACCCAGACAGGGATGTTCATGTAGTTCCTCCTGTGGATGCCAGTGCGATGAGCCTGGCTGCTTTGAGCTCGGTTTCGAGCCATTCGCGCCTGGGGTCGCTGCCCCAGGTGATGCCCGCTCCCGTGCCGAATCGGATCTCGCCGCCGCCGTGAGCCGGCGTCGAGATCCAGAATGTTCTGATGCCCACGGCCAGCGCCGCCCGGCGGCGGTCGGCGTCGACCCAGCCCACAGCCCCACAGTACGGCCCCCGGGGAGCAGGTTCGAGCTCGTTGATGATCCGCAGAGCCGACGACTTGGGCGCGCCCGTGACAGATCCGGGCGGAAAAGTCGCGGCGAAGAGCTCGGGCCAGCCCGCCCCGGGCGCCAGTCTGGCCCGGACGGTGGAGACGAGATGGACGAGCCCGGGGTGCTCCTCGACGGCGCAGAGCGACGGCACCTCGACCGAGCCCACCGCCGCGACCCTGCCGAGGTCGTTGCGGACGAGGTCGACGATCATGACGTTCTCGGCGTAGTCCTTGTCGAGGAGGTCGTCCGCGGTCGCGCCCGTGCCCTTGATCGGCCTGGACTCCACCACGTCGCCGGAACGCGACAGGTAGAGCTCGGGCGACGCGGACACCACGCTCAGGCCGGGCACCCGGATGACGGCCGCGTACGGCGCGGGGTTGCCCGCGGCCAGGCGGGCGGCCAGGGCGAGCGGGTCGGCGTCCGCCGGGACGGGGGCCGACAGGATCCGGCAGAGGTTCGCCTGGTAGACCTCGCCCCGCTCGATATAGCCGCGGATGGCGCGAACGCCCTGCTCGTAGGCGGCCCGGTCGAGTGAGCTGCGCCACTGGTCGGGCCGGGGCCCGTGCCAGGGGCCGGCGGGAGCGGGCAGGGGAGATCGGCGCACCCGGTCGAACCGGGCGCACGTCACCTTGCCCTCGTAGTCGACGACGACAGCCCACCAGCCCTCGCCGTCGAGCGCGGCCAGGTCGGAGGTCACGTCACGCAACCCGGTCGCGTACACGTGTCCTAAGTGGGCGAAACCGTCGTACACACTCCCCATTCTCCCAGCATTTCGACGAGCTCCAGCGCGGCCGGCAGTGGCGTCTCGGGCAGGGCGGCGTACACCTTCCGCGCGGGCGCCATTCCCCGCAGCGGCCGCAGCACCAGGTCCGGCGGCACGGCCCGCGCCGCCAGCTCCGGCACCAGCGTCACCCCGAGCCCGGCGGCAACGAACCCGAACTTGCCCGTCCACTCGGCCACCCGCAGCCCGCTGCGCGGCGTGAACCCGGCCGCCGCGCACGCGGTCACCAGCAGGGTCGGCTGCCCGCGCGGGGCGGCCTCGATCCACGTCTCGCCGGCCAGGTCCCGCAGGTCCACGTCGGCCTCGGCGGCCAGCCGGTGGCCGCCGGGCAGCGCGACCAGCAGCCGGTCCTCGCGCAGCGGCACCGTACGGACGCCCTCGGCGGCCAGCCCGGCCGGGTAGTCGCTGATCACGGCCACGTCGAGCGCGCCGCCGCGCAGCCGGTCCATCAGCCGCGGGGTCAGCCCCTCGACCAGCCGCAGCTCGACGCCGGGCCGCCGCTGCGCGAACCGTTTGAGCGTGCCGGGCACCAGATCCACGTTGGCCGTGGCGAACGCGCCCACCCGCAGCGTCCCGCCCCGGCCGGTGTGGATGGCGGCCAGCTCCTCGCCCGCGCGTTCGAGCCGGTCGAGCACGGCCACGGCGTGCCGGTGCAGCGCCTGCCCCGCGGGGGTCAGGCGCACCCCGCGGGGCAGGCGCTCGAAGAGCGGCCCGCCGGTGGCGCGCTCCAGCGCGGCGACTCGGCGGGAGACCGCCGACTGGGTGTATCCGAGCAGCTCGGCGGCGGCCGTGAACGAGCCGCTCGCGGCGACCTCGTGGAACAGCCGCAGCGCTCCTGGATCCAAGGCATTCAGATCTCGCATGGCTGATATGCAATCTAGTCGGTGGTGGAATACCTCGCGTCCAGGTTGACTGTCGCACATGATTGCTTTTCTCGGACAGGGGCGCATGGGCGTCCCCATGGCCCGGCGGCTGACCCGGGCCGGGCACAAGGTGACCACGTGGCGGCGCGGGGGCGGCGTGTCCGCGGCGGCGGCGGTGGACGGGGCCGAGCTGGTCGTCACCATGCTCAGCGACCCGGCCGCGGTGCGGGAGGTGCTGACGGCGGCGCTGCCGGGGCTGCGGCCCGGCGCGACGGTGGTGGAGATGTCCACGATCGGCCCGGAGGCGGTGCGCGAGCTGCGCGCGCTGCTCCCGGCCGAGGTGGGCCTGGTGGACGCGCCGGTGCTGGGCAGCGTGGGCCCGGCGGCCGACGGCACGCTGACCGTGCTGGCCGGCGGCGACGTGTCGGGCTGCCGCGAGGTGCTGTCGGTGTTCGGCTCGGTGCGGGAGCTCGGGCCGCTGGGCGCGGGCGCGGCCATGAAGATCGCCGTCATGAGCGCGCTCGTGCCCGCCCAGGTGCTGCTGGCCGAGACGTTCGCATACGGCGAGGCGCACGGCGTGGACCGGGGCGCGCTGATCGACGTGCTGTCTGGCACCCCGCTGGGCACGCTGGCGGAGCGGCTGCGCGTGCCGTCCGCCGAGACCCGCTACTCGCTGGCCCACGCGACCAAGGACCTGGAGCTGGGCGCCTGGGAGGGCGCGTCCATGGCCGGCGCGGCGCGGGCCAGGCTGCAGGAGGCGCGGGCGGCCGGGCTGGGGGAGCGCGACCTGACGGCCGTCGCCGAGCATGCCGGCGGGGGTCCCGCCCACCGCGCGGTGCCGCTGAACCTGTCGACGATCCCCGCCACGAACGGCCGCTACTCGCACGCCGTACGCGTCGGCGACATGCTCTACGTCTCCGGCCAGGCCGCCTTCGACGAGCACGGGGACCTCGTCGGAGAGGGCTCCATGGCCGCCCAGTCCGAGCACATCTTCCAGGTCGTCTCGCGGATCCTCGCCGACCAGGGGGCGACGTTCGAGGACATCGCGTTCATCCGGTCGTACGTGACGGACATGGACCAGCTCGTCGAGTACGGGCGGGTCCGCGCGAAGTACATCACCGGCACGCCCCCGGCCAGCACCACCGTGGAGGTGTCCAGGTTGTTCCGGCCGGGGCTGCTGCTGGAGGTGGACCTGATCGTCGCGCTTCCCCGCTAGTTCAGGGGAGTCGGGCTTCCCCGCTAGTTCAGGGGAGTCGGGCTTCCCCGCTAGTTCAGGGGACCGGTGACCGACTCCGCCGCCGCCACCACGCCGCCGTCGGCCACCAGGCGCACGGCCGACTCGATCTCCGGCGCCAGGAACCGGTCGGGCCCCGGCGCGGGCACGGTCTCGCGCAGCGCCTTGACCACGGCGGCGGTCGCGGGCGCGGGCACCAGCGGGGCGCGCAGGTCGAGCGCGCGGGCGGCGGTGAGCACCTCGACGGCCAGCACGCGGGTGAGCCCGTCCACCGACTTGCGCAGCTTGCGCGCCGCCGACCAGCCCATGGACACGTGGTCCTCCTGCATGGCCGAGCTGGGGATGGAGTCCACGCTCGCGGGCACGGCCAGGCGCTTCATCTCGGAGACGATGGCCGCCTGGGTGTACTGGGCGATCATGTGACCCGAGTCGACGCCGGGATCGTCGGCCAGGAAGGCGGGCAGGCCGTGGTTGCGGGCCACGTCCAGGAACCGGTCGGTACGCCGCTCCGACATCGAGGCCAGGTCGGCGGCCACCACGGCCAGGAAGTCCAGGACGTACGCGATCGGGGCGCCGTGGAAGTTGCCGTTGGACTCGACCCGGCCGTCGGCCAGCACGGCGGGGTTGTCGACGGCGCTGGCCAGCTCCCACCCGGCCACGGTGGCGGCGTGCGCGATCGTGTCACGGGCGGCCCCGGCGACCTGGGGGGCGCAGCGCAGCGAGTAGGCGTCCTGGACGCGGGTGCAGGACTCCGGGTCGCGGTGGCTGGCCATGACGCCGGAGTCGCGCAGGACCTTGGTCATGTTGGCGGCGGACAGGGCCTGGCCGGGGTGCGGCCGCAGCGCCTGCAGCTCCGGCATGAACACCCGGTCGGTGCCCAGCAGCCCCTCCACGCTCATCGCGGCGCTCACGTCGGCGGTCCTGACCAGCGCCGTGAGGTCGTGGATGGCCAGGATGAGCATGCCGAGCATGCCGTCCGTGCCGTTGATGAGCGCCAGGCCCTCCTTGGCGGCCAGCTCGACGGGGTCGATGTGGGCCTGCTTGAGCGCCTCGCCGGCCGACTGGAGGCTCCCGGAGGCGTCCCGTACGACGCCCTCGCCCATCAGCGTGAGCGCGACGTGCGCCAGCGGCGCGAGGTCGCCCGAGCAGCCGAGGCTGCCGAACTCGTGCACGACCGGCGTGATGCCCGCGCTGATCAGCGCGGCCAGGGTCTTGGCCGTGGTGGGCCTGATGCCGGTGTGGCCGGTGGCGAGCGTGTGCAGGCGCAGCAGCATGAGCGCGCGCACGACCTCGGTCTCGACCTCGGGCCCGCTGCCCGCCGCGTGCGAGCGCACCAGCGAGCGCTGGAGCTGGGCCCGCAGGGCGGGGTCGATGTGCCGCGTGGCCAGGGCTCCGAAGCCCGTCGAGATGCCGTACGCGGGCGTCGGGCTCTCGGCCAGCTCGTCCACCCGCTGGCGGGCCGCCGAGATGGCGGCGAGGGCGTCGTCGGTGAGCTGTACGGCGGCGCCGTGACGGGCCACCTTGATGACGTCGTCGAAGGTCAGGGGCTCGGGGCCGACGTTCACGACTTCGTTGTCGCGCATGGGGAGTCTCTCTCGCTGCTCGCTAGGTAACCGGCGTACCCGATGTTAGCTCCTTACTTGGGAACAATGCGGACAGGCCCTCCCTGCCCTCGTCGGTGAGGACCACCGCCCTGGGCACCTTCCCACGCCGGTACCAGCCCCGTTCGAACAGCACCTCCGTGATCGCGGCCCCGAGCGCGCCGCCGAGATGCGACCTGCGCTCGGTCCAGTCCAGGCACTCGGGCGCGAACCGCCTCCTGGACCCGCGCGCGCCGTCCACGTCCACGCCGATGCCGCCGAGCAGCCGCTCGCCCGCCTCGGTCAGGTCGTGCGCCGCGTAGTAGCCGCCCTCCCTGAGCCGGTCGAGCAGCCCCACCCCGGCGCGGCCCGCGAGGTGGTCGTAGCAGGTGCGGGCCTCCTCCAGCATCCTGGCCTGCCTGGACTGGCGCAGCGACCGCACGGGCGGGCGGGCGCTGACCCTGGCCAGCACCTCCAGCACCTCGGCCACGTCGTGCCCGGACAGGCGGTAGTAGCGGTGGCGGCCCTGGCGTACGACGTCGACCAGCCGCCCGTCGAGCAGCCTGGCCAGGTGGGCGCTCGCCGTGGCGGCGCTGACCCCGGCCACCCTGGCCAGCTCTCCCGCCGCCAGGGCCCGCCCGTCGAGCAGGGCCGTCAGCATGGCCGCCCGGGTCGGGTCCGCGATGAGCGCGGCGACGGGGGCTATGTCGGCGTCACGAGCGATGTACTCCATGCGTACGACGTTAGTACGGCGACATTTCGACCTGCGTCGAAGCGTCAGCCGCAGTCGCCGGGCGCGTGTCAGCGGCGCTTGCCGAGCGCTTTGTGGAGCGCTTTGCGGAGCGGGCGTCAGCCGCGTTTGCCGAGCGCTTTGCGGATCAGCTCCCGAGCCCGCTCCATCAGCGCGATCGGCGTGCCCACCAGCACGTTCTTGGTGGCGCTCTCCGTGCCGGGGTGCGGGCGCAGCGGGGCGAGGCTCTCGGCCGCCCGCACCGCCGCGGCCATGGCCCGCCGCTCGACCGCGGAGGTGTTCGCACGCAGCTTGGCGAACTCGTAGCGTTCCTCGCTCCGGGCGTGCGCGGCCACGGCGAGCCGCAGCTGGCCGAGGCGCTCCCAGAACTGCGGATGGTCCACGCCCCCCTTGTGGAGGTCGAGGAGGAGCTGTTTGGCCCGGTTCTCCTCGGTGAGGCGGTCGCCCACGACGCCCTGCCCGTTGTCGAGCTTCCTGCGCGCGTACGGGTGGACGATCTCCTCCTCGGCCGTCTCGTGCACGGACAACAACCGCGTCAGGCGGTCGAAGGCCTCCTCCACCTTGTCCGGCGGCGCCTGCTCGACCTCGTCGAACAGGTCCCTGATCTGGCTGTGCTGGGTCACCAGCAAATCGATGACATCTTGTTCACCCACGCCCGCGCCCTACCCGGAGCTCCGGCGGGCACGCGCTTCCTTACCGAACGCGGGCCGTTAGAGGACCGAACGCGGAGGTTGCCGCATTTCGCCCCGGGTAAGCGCAGCGACATGGCCTTCGACCCATTGCAGGAGCGGGGTATCCCGCTGGACGACCAGCTGCGCGCCTGGAACCAGCTGAACGTCACACCGATCGACCCCGACCACATCGACCCCTACACGCGGTGCCGGATCATCACCATGAACGGGATCGAGACGGAGGCGATCTTCTTCGGCCACCAGCTCGCCCGCCACTGCCCCGACGCCGAGATCAGGCAGCGACTGGCGCGGGTGCGCTACATCGAGGCACAGCAGCAGAAGGTGGTCAACTGGCTGCTGCCGGGGGTGTCGTCGGTGCTGGAGACCACGATCGCCTACGAGCAGGCCGCGGTGGACCTGACGGCGTGGGCGGCGCGGATGGAGCCGGACGAGTACCTGAAGCAGGCTTACCAGTTCGGCGCGCTGGAGCATCTCGACCATCTCTACCGGTACGCGAACCTGTACGAGATGATCGAGCACCGCGCGGCCGAGAAGATCGTGGGCCGGGTGACCGAGGTGATGCCGGGGCGGCCGACGTACCTGCAGCACCGGGACCCGACGGACAACGTGCGCGAGCCGTACGACAGGGGGAAGACGGAGCCGCTGTCACGGCTGCACGCGCTCACCGTCATGGCGCTGGAGCAACAGCTCATGAACTTCTCCATGAACGCCGGCCCCATGTGCCTGGAGCCCGCGGCCCGGCGGCTCTACCAGGAGATCGCGCTGATCGACGAGGGGCACCTCACCCACTACGAGTCGCTGGCCGATCCGGGCGAGAGCTGGTGGGAGCGGCTGCTCAACCACGAGTACAACGAGTGCTACCTGTACTACTCGTTCATGGAGACCGAGTCGGATCCCCGGGTGAAGGGGATCTGGGAGCTGCATCTCAACATGGAGCTGGAGCATCTGCGGCTGGCGGCGGAGCTGTTCAGGCGCTTCGAGGGGCGGGATCCGGACCAGGTGCTGGCTCAGGCGTTCCCGCCGCCGATGACGTTCGCGCCGAACAAGGCGTACCTCCGCGACCTGCTCGCCACCCAGGTCGACCGCACGACCCTGGGGACCGGGTACGTGCTGGAGGAGCACGAGCGGTTCAGGAGGATGCGGCAGGCGCTGGCGGACGGGGAGCGGACTCCGTCGGAGCGCGTCATCGACGGCAACCGCGCGGTTTCCGGCCGCGAATACCGCCTGGAGACGGAGGGCCCGCACCCGGCGGCCGTGTCCGGCGGCCCCCAGGGCCGCTGAAACCCGGCCTACGGGGCTCAGGACGTCAGGCTCAGAGTGCTGGACGGCGCTCGCCGGGCTCAAGGGCGCTCTCCGGCGCTCGCCGGGTTCGGGGCGCTCGCCGGGCTCACGCGCTCGACGGCGCTCATGTCGCCTGAGCCTGGCCGATGGCGCTCACATCGCCTGGGGGAGCCAAGTCGACGGTGCCCACGTTGCCCGAGGGGGCCGGGTGGACGGTGCCCATGTCGACTGGGGGAGCCGGGCGGACCGTGCCCATGTCGACTGGGGGAGCCGGGCCGACGGTGCCCGCGTCGCCTGAGCTTGGTGGATGGCGCGTGCGTCGCCAAGGCCCGAGCTGCGGGCGTTCGAGGAGATCGTCGAGATCGAGGAGATCGTCGCTAGAGTCGGATCTCATGACAGCAGTCGCCCTCGTGACCGGCGCGTCGCGCGGCCTGGGAGCCGTGATCGCGCGCAGGCTGGCCGCCGACGGCTTGGCCGTCGCCGTCAACTACAGCCGGGACGCCGACGGCGCCGCGAGGGTGGTGGACGAGATCCACGCCGCGGGCGGCGCCGCGGAGGCGTTCGGCGCCGACGTCACGCACGAGCCCGACGTGGCGGCCCTGGTCGCCGGCGTCACCGAGCGCCTGGGCCCGGTCCACGTCCTGGTGGTCAACGCGACCGGCCAGCAGCCGTCCGTCGCGCTGGAGGACCTCACCTGGCAGACGCACCTCGACCAGCTGGAGTTCTTCGTCAAGAGCCCGACACTGCTGGTGCAGGCGGTGCTGCCGGGCATGAAGGAGCACGGCGGCGGACGCGTCATCCAGATCGGCTCCGACATCGTGGACCGCAAGCTGCCCGGCATGTCCGCCTATATCGCGGCAAAGGGCGCACAGCACGCGATAACCCAGGTGTGGGCCCGCGAGCTGGGCCCGTACGGCATCACGGCCAACGTCGTCGCCCCCGGCTGGATCCCGGTCGAGCGGCACGCGGGCCTCGACGAGAGCGATTACCTCGTGGAGGTGCCCCTGGGGCGCATGGGCACGCCCGGTGACGTAGCGGCGGCCGTCTCGTTCCTCGCCTCGGAGGGTGGTGCGTTCGTCACAGGCCAGCGCATCACCGTCAACGGGGGCCACACGTGACCTGCGGGAGCGTAATCCAGTTTGGGTACTCGGCCAGGATTCGCTAGAGTTCTCTCGTCGCCCCGGGTAAGACGGGGCGGATGCGGAAGTGGCTCAGTGGTAGAGCATCACCTTGCCAAGGTGAGGGTCGCGGGTTCGAATCCCGTCTTCCGCTCGGAGCTTCCGGCTCGGTGGCGTGGCCGAGAGGCGAGGCAGCGGCCTGCAAAGCCGTCCACACGGGTTCAAATCCCGTCGCCACCTCACAAGGACGATTAGCTCAGCGGGAGAGCGCTTCCCTGACACGGAAGAGGTCACTGGTTCAATCCCAGTATCGTCCACCATGCTCCAAAAGCCCCAGCTCACGGCACCTGCCGGGAGACTGGGGCTTTTTCGCTGTCCCGGGCCGATCAGGTGGCGTTCCGGGCCGATCAGCGCGTCGTCCGCGCGTGCACCCGCCGCATTGCCCCGCCCAGCCACTTCAGACCGCCGACCAGCAACCGCCGACCAGGGACCACCCAAGAGCGGTCACGTGGTGACGGGCGCCCAGGCGGCCCTCCAGTGTCGATGAGCGGCCGCCGTACAGAAGGAGGGACTCCTCAGGGACGGCGCCCAGGTAGCGTCCACGAGCGGGGCTCACGGACGGGGCTCACGGGCGGCGCTCAGGGCACGGCGGCCAGTGGTGCCCTGGACGGACGGGCGGGCGCCGTCAAGAACAAGAAAACGGCACCCACCCGGGAAGACGTTCGAGTCAGCGTCCGGAGACGGCCACGTGGGCCGCACCCCGAGAGCAACTGGCAATCGGCACTCGGCCCTGGGTCAGTACGACTTCTGGGTCTGGACGTTGAAGTCGTCCATCTTGACCTTCTTGGCCGGATCGGTGAGGGGATCGTTGATCTGCAGCACGTCCAGCCCCGCCATGATGTCGCTGGAGTAGATGTACCCGTTGTAGTAGTACGCCGACCAGGAGCCCGCGATGCCACCGCCAGGGAACGGGCCGCGTTCGAAGTAGCCGATCTCCTTGGGGTTGGCCGAGTCCGTGAAGTCCCAGATCGACACCCCGCCCTGGTACCACGACTGCACCATGACGTCCTTGCCCGGCACCGGGATCAGGGAGCCGTTGTGGGCCACGCAGTTCTCGTTCTCCTGCTGGTCCCGGGGGATCTTGAAGTATCCGCGCCGCTCCAGCTTGCCGTTCACGATGTCGTACACGGCGTCCGCGCCCTTCGTGCGCGGCGTGTTGCTGTCGCACGTGGCCTGGCCGCCGCCGCCCAGCTCGTCGCTGAAGACGACCTTCGTGGCGTCGTTGTTGAACGTCGCCGAGTGCCAGATCTGGAAGTTCTCCGTGTCGGTGATCTGCTGGAGGACCTTCGGATTGACCGGGTCGGAGATGTCGAGGAGCACACCGTCGCCGAAGCAGGCAGCCGCGGCCAGCTTCTTCTCGGGGTACGCGGTGATGTCGTGGCAGCCGGAGGCGAGCTCGGAGTGCTGCCGCTCAGGGAAGATATCCGGCTTCGCCACGATTTTTGCGGACTGAGGCGACTTTGTGGGGATCTCTACGATCTGGATGAGCTCGTGCGGCGGGGGACAGGTCTTCGACTCGGGCTCGGGGCCGGGCGAGGAGACGTACACGTACAGCGTTTCCCCGGCGGGGACCATCGTGTGGGTGTGGGAGCCGCAGTCGGTCCTGACCGCACTGATGTACTTGGGGCTCTTCTTGTCGGTGATGTCGAAGATCCGCAGCCCCTCCCATTCGCGGCTGTCGTCGCCGGAGTCGCACTCCTCGCCGCCGCGCGGCTCGTCGATCGACAGGACTAACAGGTTGCCGTACACCGAAACATCGTTCTGCTGCGCCGGACAGGACACCGTGCTCACCAGTTGAGGCTTGGTCGGTTCGCTGATGTCATAGATCGCGAACCCGCCGAAGTTCCCCACGTACGCGTAGTCACCCTGGAACGCCAGGTCGGTGTTGATGTCGTCGCGGCCGTTCATCGGGGCGGGGCGCGGCATCTGGGCGACGAGCTTGACGTTGTCGCTCGTCATCACCCCGTCGTCGGACGACGGCTTGCCGGTTGGAGCGCTGGTCTCCTGCGTGGAGGTGGCGGGTGTGGACTCCCCGGACGCCGACTGCCCCGCCGCGCAGGCGGAGGTTAACAGCAGCACCGTACACAACAACGCTCCGCGCAACTTGGCAGAGATCAACGCGCATTCCCCTTTGTCTCGTAGTTCACTATGGAAGCTATGTCAGTGGGTACGCGGTCGTGTGCGGTGTTCATCACAGTTGTGACCACATTTGTGCTCGCAGCCTGCTCACAGGAGCCTGCCGCGCCTGCCGGGCCCTCCCCCGTGGGCACGGGGGCGCCGGTGATCGTGCCGGGGCGTCCGGGGGCGGTGGGCCGTACCGCGACGCCGGGGGAGCGGGTCGGGCAGACGCCGGTGCCGACGGTGGCCTCGGACGTACGTTTCGCCGAGGCCATGATCCCCCACCACCGCCAGGCCCTGGAGATGACCTCACTGGTGAACGACCGTACGACCACGGACACCATCCGCGCGTTCGCCCGCCAGATCACCGCCGCACAGACCCCGGAGATCAAGGCCATGACGGCCTGGCTGGACGAACTCGGCCGCTCAGCTCCGGACGCTCACACCCACACCGAGGCGGCGGGGTACGGCATGGCGACGCCCGAGGAGCTGAACGCCCTGCGCGCCGCGAAGGGGGCGGCCTTCGACCGCATGTTCCTGCAGCTGATGACCCGGCACCACGAGGGGGCGGTCAAGATGGCGGGGGAGGAGCTGGCGACCGGCCGGGACCAGCGCATGCGGCTGATGGCGAAGGACGTCTACTCGGGTCAGAGCATCGAGATCGCCCGCATGCGCAAGGTCCTGGAAACGCTGCCTGGCTAGGGGGTCAGGAGGGCCAGAGCATGTTGGTCAGCTCGGCGTCGAGATCCATGTAGTCCGTCTCGCGGCCCGCGGGGACCTTCTCGTACGTACGGTGCAGGAACTCGGTGAGCGGGGCCAGCGGCACCTCGAAGAGCGCCTGCCCGAACGGGGACGTGAGACTGATGTGGAGCGTGCGCTCGCCGTCGGCACGCGCCGGCCACACCTGTACGTCGCCGTCGCCGACACGTCTCACGATGCCCACGGTGAGCAGTTCGCGAGCAAAGATCCACTCGACCGGCTCGTCATTCCCTACGTGGAAGGCCATGCGGATGGCGTAAGGGTCGTCGGCTGTGTAACTCAGTCCGGCGAGCAGGGGGACGGTAGTACGGTCGGGGACCACAAGCCGAAGGCCAAGCTCGGCGGAGACGGTGGTGCTGTTCATCGTCAGCCAAACCTTTTCGTCGTAGGTCCCCTCTTCGGGGCTTTCACTGCTCTGACGGACTTCGTCCTGCAGCTATGACGCGGAACGAAGAAACCTGTAGGAAAGATTCCGCTCCAGGGGCCTTCTGTAACGCACATCACAGCTGGACATTTAGGCATCTACCAGGCTAAACGGGATCAAATCGGGTCGTATTTACGAGGGTTTTGCGTGTTGTGGAGCCTGTCCCGCCGCGCCGACCATGAACGTTTCTTGCCAAAAGATCGCGATCGGTGCCTTACGGAACAGGACGATGGTATGCCACCGACCCACCCCGCCGGTGGGCAACCGCCGCGTTTCACCTGAATCCCTCCCCGGCCCCGTCCTCGTCACCCCGGAACCTCCCCCGATCCTCCCCGGAGCAACCCCAGAGCAACCGCGCAGCCACCTGCGAACCACCACCCGGCCGCTTCGCTTCGCCAGCAGGTGCCAGAGTGCGGTATGGTTTTCCCCGTCGGCACCGCAAGGAGCCGACAGGGCGGGCGATTAGCTCAGGGGGAGAGCGCTTCGTTCACACCGAAGAGGTCACTGGTTCGATCCCAGTATCGCCCACCAAGGTCAAGGGCCACATCCCAACATGGGGAGTGGCCCTTTTGATCTTCCGGGTGACTATCTGAGTGACTGTCCTGTTCCATGGTCGTCACAAGGAATCATCTGCCATGTCCCAGCGCCCACACGTCCTGCTGAGCTGCGCAGTGTCCGTCGATGGCTACATCGACGACACATCCCCGAGCGCCTACTCCTGTCCAACGCCGCAGACTTCGATCGTGTCGATGACGTTCGTGCTCACAGTGACGCCATCTCGATCGGTGCCACAACCATGCGCAAAGACAATCCGCGGCTACTCGTGAACTCTGAAGCTCGCCGGAACGAGCGCGTCGCCCAGGGGCTTCCACCGTTCCCAGTCAAGGTCACGATCACTAACAGCGGTGACCTAGACCCAGATCTCAGGTTCTGGCATCACGGCGGAGACAAGATCGTGTACTGCCCCGAGTCGAGCGCGCCGAAGCTTCACGAAGCGCTTGCGGGCCTAGCCGACGTCGTCAGCGTAGGACCAAGCGTTGACCTACCAACGGTGCTTGATGACCTGGGTCATCGCGGAGTCCGTCGCCTCATGGTTGAAGGCGGCGGTACGGTTCACACACAGTTCCTGACTCAGGGCCTAGCAGACGAACTACAGCTTGTCAGCGCCCCGATCTTCGTAGGCGACGCCACCGCTCCGAGGTTCGTCAACGCCGGTGACTTCCCTGGAGGCTCCGGCCGTCGCATGAAAGTCGCCGAGGTCCGCGCCATCGGTGACGTCACGCTAATTCGCTACCTGCCAAAGGAAGTCTCCGACATCTCATGAGCGGCATCACCACGACGGACCACGAATGGCTGATGCACGCCATCGAGCTTGCGAAAGCATGTCCCCCCTCAGCGACAGCCTTTTCCGTTGGCGCCATTATCACGGACAGTGCCGGCCACGAGGTCGCGCGCGGCTACTCGCGTGAATCCGATCCTCACATTCACGCGGAGGAGTCAGCCCTAGCCAAGTTGAAACCCGGCGCCCATACCGACATGACGATCTACAGCAGCTTGGAACCCTGCTCCGAGAGGCGTTCTCGCCCACGGACCTGCACTCAGCTCATTCTTGACGCAGGTATCCGTCGTGTGGTGATCGCTTGGCGTGAACCGAGTCTGTTCGTGGACGACTGCCAGGGAGTTGAGCTCCTCACCGCCAGCGGGGTCGAGGTCCTCGAAGTTCCCGAGCTCGCAGACGCAGCAGCCGCCGTCGGCATGCCAGCTGACAGACGCTGACGGGCACCGCTTGCGTGTGCCAGGTCTCGGGACCCGACAGACATGGTCTGCGTGCTCTGTGAGAACTTTCTGTACGTCTTTAAAGCGGCCCTGACAGGCCGCACGCGCTGCCGACTCGGCGCGGGCCGGCTGCGTCCACTTAGGCTCCCGCACCGGCCCGCGCAAACGCCGGTCAGCTGGCGCGAACGAGGACAGGGCCGCTTCGTAGGCGCGGTGCGCTGCCCACGGGGTGAGGGTCGCCAAGCGCAGGCGCAGCCAGTCACGGGGCTGGGCTTACCGCATGCCTCCGGCGGGGCGCTCCGGCTCCGGGCAGGCCAAGATCACGGCGAGCGGCGGTGGGGTGGTCGCGGTGGAAGCCTGCCCATCTGCCGCCGTCCCAGGACAAGCCCTAGCAGACCAGCCGCGGGGCCGCCACGCTCCATCACGGCCGTGACACCGGGCGCGCGGCCGGGCAGCCCCGCGGCTGGCCCGCTACCTCTGCGGGTGGGACGACGGCAGACGGGCAGGGTAGACGTTGGTCAACGCTACGCCGCTACGCCAGAGCGCATAACATGCCTGAATGCAGTTCGTGTTCTCCAACGTCAGCGCAGACGATCTCCACTCTCGCCACTCGGCTGAGATTCTGGCCCACGTTGAGGCAGATTTTTCAATCACTGACGGAGAGCGCCTGATCTTCACGGAACACCTCTTCCCCGTCGCCGAACTTGCCGTGGAACTGCTGAACTGGCGAAGCGGTCCTGAGGGTGTTCCGTTCGAGATGCAGTCAGGAGGATTCTCTGATGATGGAGCCGTGCGTATCCACCGGCGCCAAGAAGGATGGTGCGTCGGATCAGTCTTCCACCCCGATGTGTGGACCACTGCCCTTCCTCTAACCATCATTGACCAGAGGATCAGAACGTTTGTCGCCGATGTGAAAACGGCGTGTCTGGTCGAACTGCAGATCGACATCGCTTCCGTCTTGCCGCTTGCGGGCTCCGACGAATTCGAGTCCTATCGCGGGAGCGGGCGGCAAAGTGAGTGACATCCGGGGTGCTCTGTGAGGTTCGATCACGCACAGCAGTGCACAGGTGCATCGGCTTGAGCAGCCAAAACACCTGGCCGCATGATCAGTAGGTCTGCTTCACACCGAAGAGGTCACTGGTTCGATCCCAGTATCGCCCACCAAGGTCAAGGGCCACATCCCAACATGGGAGTGGCCCTTTTGATCTTTGTGCAGCAGCAAAGTGCAGCAGCCCCTATCGGTCGAGACTGTCCCCAGGGCGCCTGAGAGCGTTCCCGGTGGCCTCGGTCGGCACTTCGCTGTGATCCATCGTTACGGCGATCCGGCTGTGCCGGAGGATCTGCATCGCGACATGAGGATGCACCTCCAGTGCGACCAGGAGCGAGGTGCACGTGCGACGCGTGTCGTGAACCTTGATCAGCCGCACGTCGGCTTGCCGGCAGGCGGCATGGAAGTGCCGCGGGGTTCGTACGGCGTGCCGTGCTTGGTCGTGACCACGAGCCCGTTGCTCACCCAGCTCAAACACGCGAGTAGCACCGAATGTATGCCAGGTATGTGATGGTCGCAGGCTTGTAGTCCGTGAAATGGTCCACAAAGCCGCCGAAACCTCCGGCACCCTGGATCGATGTATCCACCCGCACGACCTCGCCCGGCTCCACGAGTGCGGCGCCACGACCTACGCTGCGCGGCTGATTCGCACCGCCTGGGTCAGCCGATACCTTCCAATATGGGTATGTCAGCTTAGGAACCCGATTTTGTGCCCTGATCGGGGCCTTGCCCCCGCTCAGAAGTTGGACTCTGGGTCGCCACTGCTCACCGAAGCTGACCGCGGCGGATCGCACGCTGGTCGCACACGGTTGGCACTCCTTCGCCGGATCGGCTCCCGGGCGATGGTGAAGGGCGGCCGGCTTTCGCCCGGTGTCCTTGGCCGGGCCGTGAGCGAAGGGGCCCGTACGCTGGCCCGGCGGGTCGCGCAGGTTCCTTCCTGCCCGCAAGCGTCCGACCTGGGTCCCCTCGCTTCGGGACCCGGCGCGGCCAAGGCGGGTAAAGCAGGTCGCCCGGCTCCGACCTCGACTGATTCGTCCCGAAGCCACATCACCGGAGCGTCGACCTGACTCAGCAGGAGGTGGTCGTCTCGGCTACGCAGGAATCGGTGCCCGGCCCGCCGTTAGCGGTGTCGGTGCCCGGCCCGCCCAGGATCCGGTCGTTGCCGGCTTCGCCGTCGAGGGTGTCGTTGCCGGCGTCGCCGCTGATGTCGTCGTCGCCGTTGCCGCCGAAGACGGTGTCGTTGCCCCCACCGGCGGCGACCCGGTCGTTGCCCGCGAAGGAGAGGATGACGTCGTCGCCGCCCAGCGCGGCGATACGGTCGGCGAACGGTGACCCGCAGATGACATCGGCGCCCGAGGTGCCGACGATGGTCTGCCCCGAGGTGGCGGTGCGCCGGTCGATGGTGCAGCCCGGTCCGTTTTGGAGCGTCCCGTCGACACTGTTGGTGTTGAAGAAGCCGCTGCCGGTCTCTGCGGGGTTGTTGGTGAGGACTAGGCCCGTTCCCCCGTTTAGCGCGCGGGTTTCGCCCTGCGCCGACGCCACGTCGTCGTGAAGCAAGATCCGGTCGGAGAAGAGGTACGTGTCGTCGTGTGGCCCCGAGATCTGCGAGCGAACCGACTGAGCCGGGACGGGAGCACCGCGGAAGTCGTAGCTTGCGCTCTGCGTCGCGCTCATCCCTGCTTGGTCCATGAGCGCGTAGCCCTGGTAGGAGAACTTGGCGGTGGAAAGCGAGCTCCCCGGCGGCGTATGCACGTTCAGCGAGAGCGTGCATTCCTTGTCCGAAGCATTACCGCCAGGTTCGATGAGCGTCTCGTATGAGCTGAATGTAACGGTGAACGACTTCCCGTCGGGGCTGATCGCCGCCTCCCATGTCCCGGGCGGGCACCCGTTTCCGTTCGCACTGACGCTCGAGATGTATGCCTCGGCCGGGTTGGGGGCAGAGGATGCCGCGACCGCGGGGGTCATGACTGCTGCGGTGAGGACGGTGGCGGCGAGTGTACGTGCGGCCAGCTTGGGGAGTGTGTTGCGCATGATGAATGGCACAGGGCATTCCTTTCCGTGGTGAGCATTCCCGGCGAGAACGTCAGGTAATTTCCTGAGGCTCGTTGACCTGCGTCAGATCGAGCTTGTGAATGGTGTCGCGGTAGCGCGGATGCCGGAGTTGTTCTTTTTCGTATACGCCCGCACCGCTGCGATAGTGCGACAAGGGGGATACCCCAGCGTCAATCATGAAAGACGTACGTACGTTTATAAGCGAGCAAATAATCAGCAAGGAGCGAAAAGAGGGAGTGTCCTTTATGTCTGAATATCCGCCATTAAAATGGATATTATCCTGACGTGTAGCTCCCGAAAGATCCGACTCGTGCAGATATGCCATGATTCCGAGAATCTGGCCCCTGGCGCGGCGGTGGGCCGGGGGCGGAAACCGGAGCAGCAACCGCGCCATATTCGGGCGACCTTGAGCGGTCGTTAATGACCCTGCGAGCAGCGCAAACAACCTGTAGCGATCTCGCTGCCGAGATTTCGGGACGAAAAGGCAACAGCGTGGCATGGGGCAGCTCTCCGGCCGGTCCCCCAGCGGCGGCGCGCGTGCCGGCAAGCGGCACTTCCCGAACCTTGTGAGCCGCCGACTTCAGGCAGGGCAATCAGCGCGCGAGAAAGTCCACCGGGACACATGTACATGCGATCGCGGCTTACCCTGGTGCGTCGGCCCGGTATGGCTGTGCCTGCCCGACGAGGAGATGATCACTGCGTCTTTCTGGCTGCCGGATGGACCCGGGATGAGGCTGTCGAGAAATTCATCAGGATAAACCAACGCCGGACGTTACCTGTGCTCATCTTGGTGCCGTTTCGTGTGGTGAACGGCAGGCGATCCTGACCGTCCGAGTTCGGTGCGCTTCCACGGCCGCTCTGGTGCTCCCAGAGAGCTAACACTGCGGTGAGGCAGTTGAAGCGTACGACGTGACCTAGGGATCTTGGTGTCCCCGCCGGTACGGACCGGCCGCCAGAAGTACACGGTGAAGTTGTCATGCTCCCAACCGGCCTCAATCGCGGCCGCCACTCCTGGCGTTCTTTGTCGTAGGCAACGACATGCGATCAGGTGAGCTCACGCAGCTCCTCCGTTCGGGTGCCTGTGAGTAGCGACAGCGACGCGTATGCCCAGAGCCACGGTTCTGGCCTGCTCGGTGGCTTTGAGCACCGCTTCGTTCTGCGTGAGCGTCAGGGATTTTGATGGCGGTCCCGGCTTTCCCTTCGGCAACTCGCAGAGCGAGACGGCGTTGCGTTTGACCTTGTCGCGGGCTTGTGCCGTGGTGATGGCCCGTTTGAGGATCAAGGCGGCTCAGTGGGCCGCACGCGTCGCCGTCTCGGCGCACGCCGCTGCCTCTCGCTTCGCTCCCTGTGGACGGCGCAAAAACGCCGGACCGCTGGCGCGAACGAGTGGGTGGGCCGCTACGACAGTACAGAGTGATCACAGGGAGCGCACTTTCCGGACAGGGGACGAATCGGTCAGCGCACGCGCGCGCGGTCGCGAGTCCGGTTGCTCGTGGCCGGCGTCTGAAGCAGACGACTGTGGAAACGCGGTGGCTCTCCCTCCCGCTGACCAATAATTCGCGGCACCCGGAACCTGCGGCCGTCGCAAGAATGGCGGGCCTGGAACCTCGCGGGTTCCTGTGCACACGAAGCCTGCCTTGACAGGACCGGGGCGACAGTCGAGAGCTTTGGGCAGCTAGCGGGGGCGGGGGAGAGTGGGGCGTGTGATTCAAGCCTGGCTTGCATTTCCGTCGCCGGCCCGCTGCCGCTCCGCGGTGGGTCGACGGCAGGCGGGATGGACGGCTGGATCGCGGTAGCCGCTTCGGGTTTTCACCCCTTGAGCGCGCGCCCGTCCTGCTGGACGATGGCAATGACTGGATCGCCTCGCGCGTGCGGGGCTCCAACAGGGGAAGGGGGCATGAATCATGGACGATCCGCAGAGCGTTGTGGACGGCTTGATCGGCAAAGGGCGGGAGGACTATCCGGCAGAGGTGAAGCGGGCAGCTCTTATCCGCATGGACTACGACGATGATATTCAGGACAATAAGACCTATTGCTACCGGATCTGGGCTGCCACCGAGGGGTACACGCTCACTCCCGAGGACAGCGAAACCCTATTCAAGCTTGTCCGTGATGCCATGGACTGGAACATCCAGCCGCGACAGGTGGTTTCGCTGCGCGGTATAGATTTTGAGATCAACGAACCCCTCCCATGGGATGGTGAATATGAATATTTCTTCATTGATCTCAGGAGGCCGGTACGCTCACGGGAAGAAGTATCGAAGGAATATCAGCCTGCTGGTGTGTTCGTGGTGCCGGCCATGACTTCTTTCCAGACCATGAGCGACGACTATTCGGAGAGATGGAATGAAACCGGCGTCATCGTCGCGGAATATGACGGCTATGTGGTGCCGGGCTTCATGTCGAGGAATTTCTATATCTCTGTCGCGGAAGTCGGGCAGGCGAATCTGGACTGGCGCCCCCAGCATTGATCACAGGAAGGGCTCCCGCCCCACAACGCAGGGGTCATCCATCGGCGACTTTTTCTACCTCGGGCATGGGTCAGATTGGGACTCCCCAGCTCCGGAACTTGGGTGCTGCGTGCGAGGAGAGCTGGTGAAGAAGCGGCCGGCGAGAGTTCGAGCGAGGTAACAGCCTGCTAAGGCCAGGCAAGAGCGCGCGTAAACCTGATCATGTCGACAGTAATCGTCTTATAGGCGACTGACATGCCAGCCCGCCCACACAAGGCAGGCGAACATCACAATGGAAATCGCGACCGTGAACGCCTCAGGGCTTACGGCCAGCGCACCCAGGCATGTGATGCCGGTAATGATGGCGGCCACGATGAAGGCGGCGTTTCGGTTGATGCGGATCCGTGCTGGTTCGGGGCGGGCTGCCGTCGGCGGGAGTGGTTCCCATAGGAAGCCGCATTTGGGGCATCGCCACGGTTGGTCGTCGGTGCCGGAGTCCGGGCGGACGCACTGGTGAGAGGTCACGGTGTCGGTCCTTTCGGAGTCCACTTCTGTCAGGAGTCCTCGGGGTCGGCGTACGGGAGGGTGAGGATCTTGATCGGGTCGGCTTCATCCTAGGTCCACTCGCGGTTACGGCGCAGCGGGCGAAGATCCTTCGTGCGCATCGGCTTGGGTGGCCGGTGCTGCTGCGTTATTTGATGTCGGTTTATTGGTGAGTGCCGGATTGCGGTGTCGTAAAAATGCGTTTGCTGAGTCCTGGTGCCTCGGCATCGAGTGGCGGGTGTGGGTGGCTTACGTCTGCGCGTTGGCGACTTCTCGCGCGTAGGGTCAAGGTGTTGGCCTCCGGTGGCAAGCGTGATTTCTGCCAGAGAAGGGAGAAACCAGACATGACGGCTTCCGGTGATGAATTACGCGCCGCATATCAGGCCCGAAAGGATCTCGGTCCCGAGTACGAGGACGCCCTCATAGAGTCCTTCCTGCAGAAGATGGATCAGGAGGTCGACCGGCGGGTGGAAGACCGGCTCGCCCAGCAGCGGCAGGTGCGTGAGGTTCAGCCGGTGGCGGGTTCGGGGCAGCGGCTTGCGCTGGCGATCGTCTCGCTGACGCTCGGCGTCGTGGCGAGTGTCGCCGCCCTCGGTGCGGAGGCCAAGGGGGCTGTGCTGGCGATCTGGATCGGCATCGCCGTGGTCAACGTGGCCTTCATGCTGGGCAACAGGCCGGGAGGGGCGTCCATGAGGAGTCCGGGCACTCCTCCGAGTGCCGGCGGTTCGTGGACGAATCAGTAGTAGAGGCCGGCGTGGTCACGGGAGACCCCTCCGATGGCCGGGCGGTCAGGGGAGTGGGTCCTCGGTGTCGTCGTACGGCGCATGAGCGGGACGTGCTGAGCGAAGCTATGGGAAGTGCTGAGCGAAGCTAGCGGTGCGGCAGGCGCAGTCCGGCGATGAGGAGCTCGACCAGCCGGCGGGCGTCGTAGCGGGGATCGTTGTCCGCGCCGATGCAGAGGTTTCCGACGCCGCGCATGAGCTCGTAGGCGTCCACGTCGGAGCGGGTCTCGCCGGCGGCGGCCGCGGCTTCGAGCAGCTGGGCGCACGCGGGTACGAGCCGGTCGAGGAAGTACGTGTGCAGCGTGTCGAAGCCGGCGTCGTCGGACCGTAGTACGGCGGCCAGCCCGTGCTTGGTGACCAGGAAGTCGACGAACAGGTTG
The DNA here is from genome assembly GCF_040605375.1 of Nonomuraea sp. NPDC005650. Classification (NCBI taxonomy): domain Bacteria; kingdom Bacillati; phylum Actinomycetota; class Actinomycetes; order Streptosporangiales; family Streptosporangiaceae; genus Nonomuraea; species Nonomuraea sp. NPDC005650. Next base: position 165,772 of record NZ_JBEXCR010000014.1, on the reverse strand, counting down.
ATCCATCGCCCCAGTGCGGCGTGCGGGGTGATGCCGCTCGCCAGCAGGGTCGGGCCGGCCTCGGCGCAGGCTTCGACCTGGTGCCGGTAGACGGCGATGATGAGGTCCGAGCGGGTCGGGAAGTGGCGGTAGATCGTGGCCACCCCGACTCCCGCCCTGGCCGCGATGTCGCGCACCGGCGCTTCGACGCCCGAGGTCACGAAGACCGCCGCGGCGGCGTCGAGCAGCGTCCTCTCGTTGCGCCGGGCGTCCGCCCGTTTGCGCGGGGCCGCACGCCTCGCGCCGCCGCCGCCGCTGTCGCTGCCGCCGCTGTCGCCGCCGTCGTCGCTGTCGTTCACCGCGCCGTTCCCTCCACTCCCGCCAATGTCCACTCCTCCAAAGTCCGCGATTGTCAGGGCCAGTTCCTGTCAGGGCCGGCTCCTGCCGAAGCCAGCTCCTGCCAACGCCCGCGCTTGCCGAAGCCTGCGCTTGCCGAAGCCCGTGCTTGCCAAGGCCCGCGCTTGCCAAAACGGAACGACGTTCCCTATCGTAATCGGAACGAGGTTCCTCTTGCTCATGATGTCAGAGCAGGAGCCGGCGGCCAAAGCCGCGCATCATCACCACGTTCCACCCGCAGCGGAGGAGACACGCTCATGCAGTACCGCACCTTGGGCCGCACCGGTGTGCAGGTCAGCTCCCTCGTGCTCGGCGCCATGAACTTCGGCGCGATCGGGCGCACCACCCAGGACGAGGCCACCGCCATCGTCGACGCCGCCCTCGAAGCCGGGATCAACCTCATTGACACCGCCGACATGTACGGCGCCGGCGAGTCGGAGGTGATGGTCGGCAAGGCCATCGCCGGCCGCCGCGACGACGTCGTGCTGGCCACGAAGGCGGGCCTGCCGATGGGCGACGGGCACAACCAGCGGGGCAGCTCGCGCCGCTGGCTGGTCACCGAGCTGGACAACAGCCTGCGCCGCCTCGGCGTCGACCACGTCGACCTCTACCAGGTCCACCGGTGGGATCCGGAGACCGGTGACGAGGAGACGCTGTCGGCCCTGACCGACCTGCAGCGCGCGGGGAAGATCCGCTACTTCGGGTCCTCGACCTTCCCCGCGTACCGCATCGTGCAGGCCCAATGGGCCGCCCGCGACCACCGCCTGAGCCGTTACGTCACCGAGCAGCCCAGCTACTCGATCCTGCAGCGCGGGGTCGAGGCCCACGTCCTGCCCGCGACCGAGCAGTACGGGCTCGGCGTGCTGGTGTGGAGCCCGTTGGCGTCGGGCTGGCTGTCGGGCGCGGTTCGCGAGGGCCGGGAGATCGCCACCCACCGCTCGGCGATCAGGCCGGAGCGGTTCGACCTCTCCCTCCCGTCCAACCGCGCCCGGCTCGACGCGGTCGAGCGGCTGGCGAAGGTCGCCGACGAGGCCGGTCTGACGATGATCCAGCTCGCGCTCGGCTTCGTGACCGCGCACCCGGCCGTGACCAGCGCGATCATCGGCCCTCGCACGCCGGACCACCTGCGCGCGCAGCTCGCCGCCGCGGACACGGTGCTCTCCGCCGACGTGCTCGACGCCGTCGACGCGATCGTCGCACCCGGCGTCGACCTGGCCCCGGAGGAGAAGTACGACACCCCGCCCGCCCTCCTCGCCCCGTCGCTGCGGCGTCGCTGATCACGGAACTGCGTTCCGGTTAACCATCCGAAAGGCTCTCCATGTTGCACACCTCCCGGCCCCTCTTCGGGATCATGACCGCGCCGTCACAGGTCGACTACCAGGACATCCTGCGGGTCTGGCGCGAGGCGGACACGATCCCGGAGATCGAACACGCGTGGCTGTTCGATCACCTCCTGCCCATCTTCGGCGACCCGAACGGAACGACCCACGAAGGCTGGACGCTCCTCGCGGCCCTTGCCGCGCAGACCCGGCGGCTGCGTCTCGGCGTGATGGTGACCAGCAACCGCTTCCGGCCGCCCGCGCTGCTGGCCAAGATCGCCGCGACCGTCGACATCGTCTCCGGCGGCCGGCTCGACTTCGGCATCGGCGCCGGCTCGCGACCGAGCTGGCCCTCGGCCCGGCGCGAGTACGACGCGCACGGCCTGCCCTTCCACGACGCCGCCCACGCCGTGGAGAGCCTGGCCGAAGCGTGCACGGTGATCCGGCGGCTGTGGACCGAGGCCGAACCGTTCGACTTCCACGGCACGCACGTCCAGCTCACCGGCGCGTTCTGCAACCCCAAACCCGTCCAGCGCCCCCACCCGCCCATCCTCGTCGGCGGGCGCTCGGGCCCGACGCTGCGCGTGGCCGCCGAGCACGCCGACCTGTGGAACATCCCCGGAGGCGACATCGACGACGTCGTCCGCCGCAGCCGGCTGCTGGACGGCTACTGCGCCGAGCTCGGTCGTGACCCCGCCTCGATCATCCGCTCGATCCACTTGCCGGTCTCCTACGACCAGCCCGACCTCACCCGGGACTCGATCGGCGAGGCGATCGACGCCGGCTTCCGGCACATCGTCCTCGGACTGTCGGCGCCCTACCCCGCCAACGTCGCACGGTGGGTCGCCGACGAGCTCATCACCAGGTCGGCCTGAGCCCGCTTCCGCGGTCCGGCCGATGAGCTCATCACGACGTCGGTCTGAGCCCGCGGTCAGGCGCTGAGCAGGCCACGGGCACGCAGGTCGGACAGGAGGTCGGGCGGCAGGACCGGGCAGCGGCTCACGGTGACCTCCTTGAGTGACGGGAAGCCGGTGACCTCTCCCAGGTCGCTCAGCGAGCGGCAGTCGAAGAGGTGCAGGGCGCGCAGGGAGGGCAGGCGTTCGAGCCCGTCCAGGGTGGTCAGGGGGCCGGTGCAGGCGAGGTGGAGCTCCTCCAGGTTCAGCAGCCCCGCGAACGGGCTGAGGTCGGAGAGCTGGTCGAGGCCCTGCACGGTCAGGGTGCGCAGGGCGGGCATGCGCGCGAGCGCGGAGAAGTCCGTCATGAGCTCGGTGTAGGCCAGGTACACCTCGCTGATCGACGGGTGCCCTTCGAGCCCGTCGAGCGAGGCGAGCCGGTTGAAGCTTTCGACGGTGATCCCGGTCAGGGCGGGCAGCCGCGACAGCGGGCGCAGGTCGGGCAGCGGCGCGCTGGGCAGGCCGAGGTTCGTCAGGCGGGGGTGGTGGCCGAGGCCGTCGAGGCTCTTCAGCTTCGTGCAGCCGCTGAGATACAGCCGTTCGAGCGCGCGCATGGCGGCGATGCCGTCGAGGCTGGTCAGGCGGGCGCAGTGCATGTGCAGCTCGGCCACGGAGTCGAGGCCGCGCAGGCCGTCGATGCCTGTGATCTTGGTACGGCTCACCTCCAGCTCGGTCAGCCGGCGCAGCCCGGACAGCGGCCGGATGTCCTCGATGAACCGGCAGTTGTCCAGGCTCAGCCGGTCCAGGTACGGGAACGCCTCGCCGAACCCTTCGACGCCGGCCACCCCGCTGCTGCGCAGGCTGAGACGGCGCAGGTTGCGCAGGCCGAGCAGCGGGGAGACGTCGGACACCCCGGGAGCGCTGGTGACCTCCAGCACCTGCAGCGCGATGAGTCCGGCGAGCGGTCGCAGGTCGCTGACGGCCGCGCAGCCGTCCAGCTTGAGCTCGCGCAGCTCGGTCAGCGCGGCGAGCTCGGACAGGTCGGTGAGGCCCTTGCAGTGGTCCAGGACCAGCGTTCGCAGGATCGTCAGGTGGCGCAGCCCGGCGAGCGAGTCGCGCCGGCGCAGCTCCAGCTCGGTACGGCCCTCGTCGTCGAAGGCGGGCACGAGCAGGTGCTCGGCGAAGGCGTCGGGGTCGAGCGCCTGGGGCCACAGCCTGAGCAGCTTCTCGGACGACGGCTCGGCGATCTCCGCGAACTCCGCGGCCAGCGCGAGCGCGTCACCCTGGCCGCGGAGCGCGAGCTCGCGCAGGGACTTCCAGGCACGTTCCGGGGTCGCGGACAGCAGTTTGGCGCGGTAGTCGGAAAGGTCCAGGTTCATGCCGTACCACCCTACGCATTCGTGATCTTTCCGGGTGGCCGAAGCGGGGAACCGCGCGCCATGCGCGGCCCCGGGGCCGGTCAGCGCCCGCGTACGATGAGCCGGAACAGCCGGCGCGGCCGCTTCGCGCGGAACGCCGCCCGCTCGTTGACCTGCGGGAACGGCACCTCGGGCACGGGCACGCCGAGGAACGCGCACAGCGGCTCCCACCCGTCCCGCACCTCGAACACCAGCAGCCGGCCCGCCGGGAACGCCGCCTTCACCTCGGCCGCGTGCCGTTCGTAGACGTCGATGACGTGCGCGCGGTCGTCGATGCGGCCGCCGAAGACGCGGTCCATGACGGTCGCCCTGGCCATGCGCGGGTACAGGGCGAAGTCCGGTGCGCGGCGGGCCACCAGCCAGCGGGTGATCCGGCGCCGCAGGGGCAGCCGGCGCTCCTCCAGGGCGCTGCGGAAGATGGTCTCGCTGACGCTGTCGTACCAGCGGGCGGGGTCGCGGACGGTGAGGACGACCTTGGCGTCCGGATAGTGCTCGGCCAGTTCGCGCCAGTACGCGGAGGCGGGCCAGTCGAGCGCCGACCGGAAGCCGGCGAACAGCGTGTCCCAGTCGCGGGAGCGGCCCTCGCCGACGTCGAGCCACTGCCGGACGCGGTACGGCTCCGCGATGATCGTCGACATGTGGTAGCAGGGGCCGTATCCCAGGATCTCGAGTGCCGCCTTGAGCGACCGCGTGCCCGTGCGCCCGAACCCCGCGCCGATCACTTTCACCTCGCGCTCACCACCCGCACGTCTCTGATGGGTCTCTGATCTGTGCCGTCTAATGTCGCGATAAATCCGGAAATATGAAAGCACAGAGGAGGCGCACATGCCCTTTCCGCAGCCTCTGCTCGACGCGCTGCGCGACGCGCCGGACAGCCCCGCCTTCGAGCACGGCGACAGGACGGTCTCCCGGGGCGAGCTGCTGGAGCTGATCCGGCGGCTGGCGGGGGCGATGAGCGCGGCGGGCCTGGGCCCGGGGCGGGCCGTCGCGGTGCGTACGGCGGTTACCCCCGAGGCGTTCGCCGCCCACATGGCCGCGCACACGCTGGGCTGCCGGGTCGTCGGCATCCGGCCCGGCTACCCGGAGGGGCAGCTCGCCCACGTGCTGGGCATGGGGATCGACGCCCTGCTCGTGGACCCGACGACCGCCACGCCCGACCTGCGCCGCGCCGCCGCACGCCACCTTCAGGCCCGGCCGGCGCTGTCCCTGGGCCCCTGTGCGGGCGCCGGCGACCTGCTGGCGCACCCCGACGACGGACGGCCGCTGACCGTGTCCGCCCGGCCCGATGACGTGGCGGCCCTGACCTTCACCAGCGGCAGCACCGGCCGCCCGAAGGGGTGCGCGATCACGTACGGGGCGCTGGGCGAGCACTGGGCCTGGCAGCCGCGCGGGTGGTCGCCGGTCGCGGGCGGGCTCGCGCGGGCCTTCGAGCGGTACCTGCTGTTCGGCACCCTGGCCAGCATGGTCGTCATGGAGTTCGTGGCGCCGTGCCTGCTCGGCGGGGGCACGGCGGTCATCCCCGAGGACGACGGGCGTCCGATGTTCCCGTACGCGATCGAGCGCCACCGGATCACCGGCTCGATCATCACGGTGCCCCGGCTGTTCCAGATGTTGAAATTTCTGGACAAGGTGGATGTGGGGAGCCTGCGGGCGCTGATGGTCTCGGGCTCGCCGATCAGCGCGCGGCGGCTGGCCGAGGCCGCCGAGAAGCTGGGCCCCGTCGTCTACCAGGGCTACGGCCAGACCGAGGCGGGCAACATCGCCATGCTCACCCCCGACCACATCGCCGCCGGCGTGCTGGAGCCCGTCGGCCGCCCGCATCCCGGCGTCGAGATCAGCGTGCGCGACGAGCACGACGGCGAGCTGCCGCCGGGAGTGACGGGCGAGATCCACGTACGCAGCCCGTACCTGATGCGGGGCTACTGGGGCGAGGAGGAGGAGACCCGCGACACCCTGAAGGACGGCTGGCTGCGCACCCGCGACCTCGGCCACGTGGACGAGGACGGCTTCCTCCACCTGGCCGGCCGCTCCCGCGACGTGATCATGGTCAACGCCATGGTGGTGTACGCGGGCCCGATCGAGCGCACCCTGACCGGCCACCCCGACGTGGACGAGGCGTACGTCGTGGGCGCCCCCGACGAGGGCACGGGCGAGGCCGTGCACGCGTTCGTCGTCCCGGCGCCGGGCCGCACCCCCGGCCGGATCGCGCTGCGGGCACTGGTACGGGCGCAGCTCGGCGCGGACAGCGTCCCCCAGACGATCACGATCGTGCCCGCCGTCCCCCTCGCCACCAGCGGAAAGCCCGACAAGCGCGCCCTCTCTGAGCAAATTCTGAGAATTGCCCGCCAACACTGAGGTTGTCCGTTCAATCACATCGCCGTGACGGAGGCCCCAGTGCCGGACAAGACCCTGGACTACCTGGTGATCGGCGCGGGCCCCGCGGGCCTGCAACTGGGGTATTTCCTGCACGAGCAGGGGCGGGACTACCTGATCCTCGAGGCGGGCTCCGCTCCGGGCCGGTTCTTCCACACCTTCCCGCGCCATCGCACGCTGATCTCGATCAACAAGAAGCACACCGGGTGGGAGGACCCCGAGCTCAACCTCCGGATGGACTGGAACTCGCTGCTGTCAGACGACCCCGGCCTGCTGTTCACCCGCTACAGCGACCGGTATTTCCCGCACGCCGACGACATGGTCCGCTACCTGGGCGACTTCGCCCAGAAGAACGGCCTGCGCGTCGCCTACGACTCCCGGGTGGTCCGCGTGGACCGGCCCGGCTCGTCGTTCCGGGTGACGGACGAGTCGGGGCGCACGTACGAGGCGAAGAGGGTCGTCGTCGCGGCCGGCGTCACCAGGCCCAACATCCCGCCCATCCCGGGCATCGAGGCGGCCGAGCTGTACGGCACCCACTCCACCGACCCGGCCGACTACGTCAACCAGCGGGTGCTCATCATCGGCAAGGGCAACTCGGCCTTCGAGACGGCCGACAACCTGATGGAGACCGCCGCGGTCATCCACGTGGCGGGCCCGCACTCGATCCGCATGGCCTGGCGCACCCACTACGTCGGCCACCTGCGGGCGGTCAACAACGGCCTGCTGGACACGTACCAGCTCAAGTCGCAGAACGCGATCCTCGACGGCGACGTCAAGCGCGTCGAGCGCAACCCGGACGGCACGTACCTGGTGACGGTCTCCTTCGCCCGGGTCAACGAGGTCACCAAGGACATCCCGTACGACAGCGTGATCCTCTGCACCGGCTTCCGCTTCGACGCCTCGATCTTCGGCGACTCCTGCCGCCCGGAGCTGGTGATCGACGGCAGGTTCCCGTCGCTCACCCCGGCCTACGAGTCCGTCAACGTGCCCGACCTCCACTTCGCCGGCACGATCACGCAGTCACGCGACTTCAAGCACGGCACCAGCGGCTTCATCCACGGCTTCCGGTACGGCGTGCGCGCGCTGCACCGCGTCCTGGAGTCCCGCCACCACGGCGTGCCCTGGCCCGCCAGGGTGCTGCCCGCCGACCCGGAGGCGCTCGCCGCGGCCGTCGTCGAACGCGTCAACCGCGCCTCGGCGCTGTGGCAGCAGTTCGGGCTGCTGGCCGACGTCATCGTGCCCGACGGCGACACGGCCCGCTACCTGGAGGAGGTGCCGTACGACCTGCAGGGCCCGCCGATCGGCGACCGCGGCCACTTCGCGATCACCCTGGACTACGGCCCGAACCACGACAAGATCGACCCCTTCGACATCGAGGTGGGCCGGATCAGCCAGAGCGACTCGGCCCGCGCTCACGAGGGCCACTACCTGCACCCCATCGTCCGCCACCACGTGCCAGGCCGGCCCCCGGTCGCCCACCACATCACCGAGAACCTCGAGAACGAGTGGACCTCCAAGGAGATCCACGTCGAGCCCCTCCGGGCCTTCTTCGCCGAGCAGTTGACGTCCGCGCCGGTCTGATGGAGCGGTGGAGCCTGCGCGCGTTCGAGGCCGAGGCCCGCGTCCGCCTCGACCCCGCGCACTACGACTACTTCGCCGGCGGCGCCGGTGACGAGGTCACCGTGCGGGCGAACGAGGCCGCGTTCGCCCGGATCGGCCTGCTGCCCAGGGCGCTGCGCGGCGCGGCCAGGCCGCGGACCGGCCTCACCCTGCTCGGCAGCCGCGCCGCCATGCCCGTGCTGGTGGCGCCGACCGCGTTCCACCGCCTCGCCGACCCGGAGGGCGAGCGCGCCACGGCACGCGCGGCGGCCGCCGCCGAGACGATCATGATCGTGAGCATGGCCGCCACCGTCGCGATCGAGGAGGTGGCGGCCGCCGCGCCCGGCGCCGAGCTCTGGTTCCAGCTCTACGTGCAGCCTGACCTGGCCTTCACCGAGACCGTCGTGCGCCGCGCCGAGGCGGCCGGGTGCAAGGCGCTGGTCGTCACCGTGGACTCGCCCGTGCTCGGGCGGCGCGAACGCGACCTGCGCAACGGCTTCCACGACCTGCCCGACCATCTGTGCTGCGAGAACCTGCGCGACGGCGACCGGGTGCGCCCGATCCTCATGTCGCCCGAGCTGTCGTGGGAGCACATCGACCGCCTGAGGGAGATGACCACGCTGCCGATCGCGGTCAAAGGCGTCACGCACCCCGTCGACGCCCGGATCGCGCTCGACCACGGCGTCTCGGCGATCATGGTCTCGAACCACGGCGGGCGGCAGCTCGACACCGTTCCCGCCTCGATCGACCTGCTGCCGGAGATCGCCGCGGCCGTCGGCGGCGCCGTGCCCGTGCTGCTGGACGGCGGGATCCGGCGCGGCACGGACGTGCTGAAGGCGCTGGCGCTCGGCGCCACGGCGGTCGCCGTCGGCCGTCCGGTGATCTGGGGGCTGGCGGCGGACGGCGAGCGGGGCGTGGCCCGCGTGCTCGGCCTGTTGCGCGCGGAGGTCGAGCACGCGCTCACCCTGTGCGGCTGCGCCTCCATCGGCGACCTCGACCGGGGCATGGTGCGGCGGCCATGCTGACCATTGGGCTGATCATCCTGACGCTCGCGTCGGCGGTCCTGGTGAGCCTGCCGTGGTGGCTCCCGGCGCGGGTCGTGGCGCTGCGCGTACGCGTCTTCAACCGGGTCAGCGGCGACGAGAGCATCCCCGTCCCCGGCGACCTCGTGGACATCGACCGCTTCAAGGAGGTCTACTCGCACCCGGCCGCGAACGGGCGCAGCAAGGGCGCCGCGCTGTCGGACCTGTTCTGGTACTGGCTGGCGCCCGGCCCCGAGATGCACCAGGAGCACCTGGAGGCCGGCGAGCGCTACGACGCGGTGGCCGGGGCGACGCGCGGGCTGCTCGCCGTGCCGCGCACCGAGGCCGAGGAGCTCACGCGCCGCTGCGCCGCCCGCACGCTGGCCGGCGCCGGAGGGCTGGTACGGCTGCGCGACCTGACGATGCCGCTGTGGGCCGAGTTCTCCTACGAGCTGGTGTTCGCCGAGCCGTGCCCGCGCGAGGCCCGCGACCTGATCGTGGGCAACGCGAACGACGTGGTCACCTCGCTCAAGTGCACGGGCCTGCGGCACATGGAACGCCGCCACCGCCTGACCCGCTACCTGCTCGGCCGCCTGTCACGCGTGCGGATCCCGCTCCCCGGCGGCCTGACGCCCCGGGAGCAGGCGTTCTACCTCCAGGGCGCCTTCTTCAACACCGCCGTCGTCCAGATGTCGGAGGCCATGGCCCACCTGCTGATGGTCCTCGCACAGCATCCCGGCGTACAGGAGCGGGCCCGTACGGCGGACGACCGCTACCTCGACCACGTGATCTCCGAGACGCTGCGGCTCTACCCGCTCTTCGGCATCGCCCACCGCATCACCACCGGCGAGATCCCGCTCGGCGAGGGTGCCGCGATCCCGGCCGGGTCGGTGCTGTGCTTCAACTATCCCGAGTTCCACCGCGCCGGGTTCGAGGAGCCGGGCCACTTCGACCCGGGTCGCTTCGAGCGGCCCGCCAAGGATCTCAACCACATCCCGTTCGGCGTCGCCGCCAACCGCCCCTGCCCGGCCTGGCGGCTGGCGCCGATCGCGATGCGGGTCGCGGCGCGGGAGATCCTGCACCGGTACGCCCTGCACTCCTCGGCCGCCCACACCCGGTCCCTGCCCAACCGGGGGCCGTGCCTGCTCACCCCGCCGCACGAGTCCCCGCCCCGCGCCGCGCTCGTCCTCATGCGGGTCCGCGACCGCTGGGAGGACGTCTGGCGCAGTCTCGTGCAACTCGTCCTCGGCACGTACATGGTCTGGGACGCCCGCCGGCAACGGCTCTGCGAGCGCCACTTCGATCACCCAGCGGAGAACCGAACATGACCGCACTGGCCCACCTCACCTCTCCCGACCCCAACCTCGCCCTCATACTCAAGGTCCTGCCCGCCCTCGTCGTGATCCTGATCGTCGCGGCGATCTGCGGCCGGCTGGCGCAGATGGTGATGCAGCCGCGCGTGCTCGGCGAGATGGTCGCCGGCGTGCTCCTCGGGCCGACGTTCTTCGGCTGGCTCTTCCCCGACGCGCAGGCGGCCCTGTTCCCGAAGGAGGTCAGACCGGTCCTGTACGTGCTGAGCACCATCGGCCTGACGCTCTACATGTTCCTGGTGGGGGCGGGGCTCGACCACAGCGCGCGCACGCCCGGCGAGGTCCGCAAGGCCTCCGTGCTGGCCGTCTCCGGGATCGTCCCCTCGCTGCTGCTCGGCTTCGGCGCGGGCCTCCTGCTGTACGACCTGCTCTCGCTGCCGGACGTCAGCCCCTTCCAGTTCGCCCTGTTCGTCGGCGGGGCGCTGTCGCTGACCGCGTTCCCCATGCTGGCCAGGATCCTGTACGAGCGCGGCCTGGAGAACGCCCCGGTCGGCCGGCTCACCCTCATCGCCGCCTCCATCGACGACGCCCTGGCCTGGTGCATCCTGGCCGTCCTGTCGGCCATGCACCTCGGCACCGGCGCCGGCGACGCGCTGCCCACCATCGGCCTGACCGCGGCGTTCGCCGTCGTCATGCTCAAGGTGGTCGCCCCCCTGCTGCGCCCCATGGGAGCGAACGTCGCCCGCACCGGCCGCCTCGGCCCCACCGCCATGTACGTCGTCATCCTCGTTCCGCTGACGGCCGGCTGGCTGACGGACTGGATCGGCGTCTACTCGGTCTTCGGCGGCTTCCTGGCCGGCCTGGCCATGCCCCGCGACCCCAAGTTCCGCGAGGCCCTGCACGGCCGGATGATGGAGATCGTCTCGACCCTGCTGCTGCCTGCGTTCTTCACCTTCTCGGGGCTGAACACCCACCTCGGGGGCATCGCGGGCGGCGCCATGCTGCTGGCGTTCGGGCTGATCCTGCTCGCCGGGTTCTGCGGCAAGTACTTCGGGTGCGCGCTGGCGATGCGGGGGATGGGGTTCGGCTGGCGGGAGTCGTACGCGGTGGGGGCGCTCATGAACGCCCGCGGGCTGATGATCCTCATCTTCATCAACATCGGCCTGGCCCAGGGCATGATCACCCAGGAGCTCTTCGCGATGCTGGTGCTCGTGGCCGTCCTGACCACGGCCGGCGCCCTGCCCCTCTACAAGCTGGCGCTGCCCGAGCGTCTGGAGACCCGGACCAAGACCACGGAAGTTTCGGAGCTGGTGAGGTCCAATCCGTCGTGATCGCGCAGGTGGGCCGTGGTGCGCCCGGTTCTCGACCGGCGAATGCCGGAGTGGACCTGGTATTCGCACCGACCGTGGTGTAACCGTGGTCAGGTGGCTGGAACATCGGGTACAGCCCGTCGGCTGCTGCTCATCGAGGACGACCGCGAGCTGGGGCGCCTGCTCGCCGACCTGTTCATCGAGCAGGGATACGCGGTCGATCTGGCTCTGGAAGGGCAGCGGGGGCTGCATCTGGGGCTGAGCCGCTCGTACGACGTGCTGATCATCGATCGCGGCCTGCCGGCGCTCGACGGCATCGACCTCATGCGGCGGCTGCGACGGCAGGCGGTCACCACGCCCGTGCTGGTGCTGACCGCGTTCGGCTCGGTCGCCGACCGGGTCGCGGGGCTCGACGCGGGCGCGGAGGACTACCTGGTCAAGCCGTTCGAGATCGACGAGCTGCTGGCCAGGGTGCGGGCCCTGCACCGCAGGAACCTCGACCAGGCCACGCTGCTGCCGCTCGGCGCGGGCTGGCTGGACGCCGAGTCGCACATCGTCCGGCTGCCCAGCGGGGAGCAGATCGAGCTGTCGGGGCAGGAATGCCGGCTGCTCAGCGCCCTGGCGGCGCGCCCGCGGCAGGTCCACACCCGCACGTCGCTCCGGCAGCGGGTCTTCGACGGCGCCAAGAAGGAATCGATCGTGGACACGTACGTCTACTACCTGCGCAACAAGCTGGGATCAGGGGTCGTGTACACCGTGCGGGGCGTGGGCTACCGCCTGGGTGAGTTATGAGCCTGCCGGCGCGGGAAGGCGCGCGGCCGGAGCTGGAACGGCGGCTGCTGAAGCGGGCCCGCCACCGCATCACCGCGCAGGTGGCCGGCGCGATCTCCGTGGTCCTGGCCCTGGCCGGCGTGCTGGTGTACTGCCTCATGGTGCACCAGCAGGCCGCCTCCGCCGAGCGCGACCTGACCGCCGCCGTGCAGCGCTCCCCCATCGCCCACCCTCCTCCCTGCCTGTGGCTCTACGCGCTGCGGCCCGACGGCACCGTGGAGAGCTCCCCGGGCGCGCCCGTCGCGCTTCCGGTGCGCGCGGCCATGGACCAGGTCGCCACCGGCCGGCCTCCCCGGGTCGAGGAGGTCCAGGTGGACGGGCGCGCGTACCTCATCCGGACCCAGCGGCGCGGCGACGCCACCTTCCAGGCCGTGCTGGACCTGCGCTACCAGGCCGCCGAACGCCGGCGGCTGCTCCACACGCTCGGCGGCGTGGAGATCGGCGGCCTGCTGGCCGCGCTGCTGGTGGGCCAGGTCATCTCCCGCCGCGCCATCGCGCCGCTCGGCGAGGCCCTGGCGCGCCAGCGCCGCTTCTCCGCCGACGTCAGCCACGAGCTGCGCGGCCCGCTGACCCGGCTGCACACCCGCGCCCAGCTCCTGTCTCGCCGGCTGCGGGGCGGCACGGACCCGATCCTGCTGATCGACGAGGTGGACCAGCTCGTGACCGGCACCAGGCAGCTGGGCGAGGTGGTCGAGGACCTGCTCCGGTCGGCCGAGTTCCAGCAGCTGCGCCGCCCGTTCGGGCCCGTCGACCTCGCGCTGGTGGCCTCCGGGCTGGCCGTGGCCGAGAGCGCCCGCGCGGAGGCCAAGGGGGTGACGATCGAGGTCCGCTGCGAGGGGCCGGGCGATCACGTGGTGCGCGGCGTGGAGTCCGCGCTGCGCCGCGTGGTCTCGGCCCTCCTGGACAACGCCCTGGGCCACACCCGCGTGGGCGGCCACATCTGGGTGACCCTGTCGAGGGACCGGGACCTGGTCCGGCTGACCGTGCGCGACGACGGGGTGGGCCTGGACCCGGCGCACACCGAACGCCTCTTCACCCGGTTCGTGGGGGCGGGCTTCGGGCTGGGGCTGGCGCTCGTACGGGAGGTGGTGGAGGGCCACCACGGCACCATCACCGCCGACGGCCGGCCGGGCGCCGGCGCCACCTTCACCGTCCGCCTGCCCGCCGACCCGGCCGTCACCCCGCCCCTGTGGGCGCCACCGGCCCGGGAGCCCGAACGCCGCCCATGATCGGCCACCTGCTAGCGTGCGGCGACATGAGCGAGCGCAGCGAGCGATCAATCCAACACAGCCGGGTCTCGCTCATGCGGCCGACGGAGGAGGTCGTATGAGCGGGCGTGGAGTTCTTGTCACAGGTGCGTCGAGGGGTATCGGGCGGGCGGTCGCGGCGGCGTTCGCCGCGCAGGGCGACCGGGTCGCGATCCATCATCGGGACTCCGCGAAGGAGGCGCAGGACCTGCTGGACGAGCTGCCCGGCCAGGGACACACGATCGTGCGGGGCGACCTGGCCGACCCGGAGGCGGTGCGCGGCATGGTGGACGCGGCGGCCGAGGCCCTGGGCGGGATCGAGGTGCTGGTCAACAACGCCGCCATCTACTTCCACCATCCCCTCGCGGAGCTGTCGTACGAGGAGTGGCAGAGCGCCTGGCGGCGCACGCTCGACGTCAACCTGGTCGGGACGGCCAACGCCATCTGGTGCGCCGTCCAGCACATGCCCGCCGGCGGCCGGGTGATCAACGTCTCCTCGCGCGGCGCGTTCCGCGGCGAGCCGGACAGCCCCGCCTACGGGGCGAGCAAGGCCGGGCTGAACGCGCTGGGCCAGTCGCTGGCCGTCGCGCTCGCCCCGCGCGGGATCGCGGTGGCGGCCGTGGCGCCCGGCTTCGTGGAGACCGACATGACGACCGAGTACCTCGAAGGGCCAGGAGGGGACGCGATCCGGGCGCAGAGCCCGTTCGGGCGGGTGGCGCGGCCGGAGGAGATCGCGGCAGCCGTCGTCTTCCTGGCCTCCCCGGCCGCCGAATGGGCCAGCGGTGCCGTGCTCGACCTCAACGGCGCCTCCTACCTCCGCTGACCCCCGCGGGCCCCGGATAAGCGCTTTTCACCGATCCGGGCCCGATCAGCGCAGCCGCCGCTCCAGCAGGACCGCGCCGCGGCCCGGCAGGAGCGAGGCGCCCCACTTGCGCAGGTCAGCCGGCTTCGGCCCGCTCACCTCGCCCCCTTCAAGCAGGTCGGCCCAGTCGAGCAGCGACTCCGCCAGCATGAGCGGCACCCCCCGCCGCTCGTGCACCTCGGCCGCCGCCTCGAAGTGCTCTGTCGCCCGCTGCGGCGAGCCCATCGCCACGCACAGGTGCGCCAGGTAGTGATGTCCGCAGTGGTGGGCCACCGTGCCGTGGCCGAAGGTCTCCCCGTCGGAGGCCAGCGAGCCGTACAACTGCTCGGCCAGCTCCACCCGCCCCAGGCGGGAGGCGGCCACGGCAAGGTTGTCCAGGGCGGGCCGGAGGGCCATGTTGCGGGGCGGAGTGGCGCCGCCGTCGGCGAGGATGCGGTCGAGCAGGGGCGCGGCTTCCTCGTCGGCCAGCTCGCACAAATACCGCAGGATCGCGTGCACCGGGTCCGCGCGCGGTGCCTGGGCGGCCCTGCGGAGCCGGTCGCGCAGCTCCCATAGCCGCCCCTGCAGCCGCCGGATCTCGGCGATCTGCTCCGCGTAGATGGCCACGGCCTCCAGACGGCGGCCGATCTCCGAGCCCAGCCGCAGGGCCTCCTGAGCCTCGGACTCGGCCTGCGCCAGATTCCCCTGCATCAGCGTCAGGCCGGCCCTGGAATAGCCGATCAGCCAGGTGAGGTGCGGCTGGGCGAGCCGGCGGGCCAGCGTGTCGGCCTCACCGAGCAGCATCGCGGCCTTGGTCACGTCGCCGTCGTCGAGCACGGGGGGAGTGCGCAGCACGTACGCGTGGAACAGCGCCAGGTCGTCCCCCGTGCGGCGGGCCGCCTCCAGCATCTCGTCGCCGTCGCGGTGGCGCTGGTGCAGCGGGTCGGCGGGGATGATCGTCAGGCTGCGCTGCCCGAGCACGCCGGCGAGCGTGCGCGGATCGCCCGACTTGCGGGCCAGGGCCACGGCCTCGTCGCTCAGAGCGAAGCGCCGCTCGCCGTCGGGCGCCAAGTTGAGCTCGGAGGCGAGCTGGGCCGTCAGCAGTGCCCGGGTGCTCAGATCGGTGGAGTCGACCAGCATGCGTGCCTCGGTCACCAGCGCGATGCGCTGCTGGTCGGGCACAACCGGGACGTAGGTCGAGCCGGCGTTGCCGCCCAGCGCCGCGATCACGATCAGGTCGGGGCGTTCGCACTGCCTTGCCAGGTCGGCCACCTGCACGAGGGTCTGCCTGGCGTCGGGATCGCCGGCCAGCCACATGGCCCGGCCCCGCTCCACCAGCAGCTCCGCGTGACGCTCCAAGGTGGCGCCGGGGAAGTCCGCCAGCAGGTCGAGCGCCCGCTGGTACCAGGTGACCGCCTCGCGGTGCGCCAGCCCGGCCAGCGCGTGCTGCGCCGCGTGCACGGCCGCGTCGGCCGCCGCGCTGACCCGGGCCGGGTCGCGGCCGTGCTCGGCGGCGGCCACCAGGTGGGCGGCCACGACGTACGGCCGGGACTCCATGGCGCGCGGGTCGGTCTGGCACAGGGCGTCGGCGACCTTGCCGTGCAGCAGCCCCGCCCGCGGCGCGGACAGCTTGGCGTAGAGGGCGGTCCTGGTCAGCTCGTGGGAGAACCGGCAGGAGCCGCCGTCCGACATGGTCACCAGGCCCGCGCCCATGGCCTCCTCCACCGCGGCCACGAATCTGGCCTCGTCGAGCCCCAGCCCCGCCCGCAGCTCGGCCGACTCCATGCGCTCGCCGACGGCCAGCAGGTTGACCAGGTCTCTGGCGTGCGGGTGGAGCTGCGACAGCCGGGCCATGACCATCCTCGTCACCGAGTCGGGCACGGTCAGCGCGTCGAGCTCCTTGCCCGCGGCCAGCTCCCTGACCACCTCGCTGATCAGGAACGCGTTGCCGCCGGTGATCCGGTGCAGCAGCTCGGAGTCGCCGCCGCCGCGCACCTGCGCCAGCGCGTGGGTGACCTCGTCGAGCCCGAAGGAGGGGACCTCGATCGTGCGGCTGTCGGCGGTCAGCTTGTGCAGCTCCGGCAGGGCCGACTCGACCTGCAGGGGCCGCGAGGTGGCCAGGACCAGCAGCGGCAGGGCCTCGGCGTCCCACATGAGGGCGTTGAGCATCTGCAGCGACTCCAGCGTCGCCCACTGCAGGTCGTCGATCACCAGCAGCACCGGCCGCACGGTGGTCAGGCGCTCGATCAGCGTGCGGGCCGCCGCCATCAGGTGGTAGCGCTCGGACACGGGCTCGGTGGCCGGCGGCACCTCCAGCGACAGCGGGGGAGCGGCCAGCGAGGGCGCCAGGCGGACGAGCTGGCCGCACTGCTGGTCGACCCCGGCCCGCAGCAGCAGCGCGGGCGAGGTGCGGGCCAGCCGCTCCACCGCTCCGGCGATCGGCTCGTACGCCCGCCGCGCCGGATCCGTGCACCGCCCGGCCAGCACCGTGAACTGCCGCTTGAGCGCCCGCCTGGCCACCTCCGAGGCCAGCCGGGTCTTGCCCACCCCCGACTCGCCCTGGAGGATCACCAGCCCGCTGCCGAACTCGGCCGCCGCCAGCTCCCCGTCGAGCGCCCGCAACTGCTCGTCCCGGCCGACGAAGGGCAGCACGTGGCCGTCCTCCAGCCACGGGGCCAGCCCGGCGACCTGGTGGTGGTCGGCGCTCTGCCAGTGCAGCTCGTACGTGTGCAGCGGCTCCCGCAGCCCCTTGCCCGGCAGCCGCCCCAGGTCCTTGAACTCGTGGCGACTGCGCCCCTGCGCCAGCCGCCGCACCAGGTCGGTGCAGAGCACCTGGCCGCCCTCCGCGATGGCGACCAGCCGGGCCGCCTCGACGGTCGGCAGCCCGCTGACGTCGTCGTGGCCCCAGCACACGTCGCCCGCGGCGAGCGCGGCCCTGATGGAGATCTTGTCCGGGGCGCGCTCGTTCTCGTCGGCCACCGCCTGCTGGACCGCGATGACCGCGTCGAGCCCGGCCGTGGCCGAGTCGAAGACGGCCATCAGCCCGTCGCCCAGGCTCTTGGTGAACGTGGAGCCGCTGGCCGTCACGACGGAGCGGAGCAGCTGGTAGAGGCGGCGGAAGACCACGTTCGCGCGTTCTTCGCCGAGCCGGATCCGCATGGCGGTGGAGCTGACCACGTCGGTGAAGAGGATGGTCGCCGTGGTCAGCGTGCCCGGCGGGTGCGGAGTGGTCACGTGGGCGACCCTTTCAGTCCCGGCGCGGGCGCGCGCACCTTCCTGCGGACCGTGCGGCGGAGCTCGCGCGTCTTGACGGCGGTGCGCGACTGCTTGATCCGCCACGCGCCGGCCAGCTCCTCGGGGATCCTGAACGCCGCCTGCCCGTCGGAGTGGCGGTCGATCAGGGCGACCACGATCTGCCGCCCGAGCCGGCGCACCAGCCAGCGGACCACGCCGTCCACCGGCCCGGCCAGCGCCGCGTACCGGTGCGCCCCCCGGCCGGCCGCGAACAGCGCGGTGAACCACCAGGCGGGCTTGGGCACGCCCAGGAGCTCGGGCACCCGGTCGGCGCCGTACGCGGCGTCGCGGAAGACCCAGTGCACCAGGCTGCGCGGCAGCTTGCGCCACCCCAGGTGCATGAACTCCTCCATCTCCTCAAGCAGCCTGGCCATCAGCCGGCGGCCCTCGTCGCTGGACTCGTACAGGCGGCCCATGCGCTCGCTGACCGGCTCGACGTCATCGAGCGTGAGAGGCCGGTCGCGGCAGGCCTCCACGCCCATGAGATGGCCGAACACGCTCCACGTGTAGAGATGGGCCGCACGCTGCTCCTCGGAGAGCGTCACACCCATGCTCTCCAGAGCCTCCCATGTCACCACCGAGAAGTCGAAGATGGTGGCCAGCAGGAGCTCCTGGTTGACCGGGGGGCCGAACCGCGCGGTGTCCCAGTGGTCGGCGAACCGCTCGTTCACCAGGGCGCGGACGAAGGAATGCAGGATCCGCAGCCCGATCGCCGTGGTGTGCCCGGGGCGGCCGGGCTCCAGGCTGTTGGTGGCCTTGAGGCCCATCACGTCGACGAGCATCTGCCCGGTCTCGGCCACCCGCCGGGTCAGGCTGTGGGTGGCGAGCCGGGAGACGCTGGCCAGCACCTTGGCGCTGGACACCTCCACATACGCCATGGGCAGGCACTTGCAGAACAGCGCGGCCGACTGGTAGAGCCCGTAGTCGGCGAAGACGGCCTGCCCCTTGGCCAGCAGTTCGCGGTCGTCGCCCCACTCGGGCAGGTCCGCGGCGAAGTCGATGGCCGCGAAGATCTCGGAGGCGGGCGGCTCGCCCGACGGCGCCCTGGCCTCCCGCTTGGCCGCCGCCAGCTCCTGGATCACCGCCTTCACCAGCTCCAGGGGGCCGCTCCCCGCGGGCTGGTCGTCCAGGTATGCGGCCACGACCTTGTCGATGTCCGCGTCGGCCTGCTGTCTGAGCTGGCGGAACCTCTCCTCCGGCCAGCGTTCGTGATCGTTCATCTACCCCGTACTCCAGATTTCGGTCAGAGGCCGCCCCGTTTCCGCAGGGCGGCGACGTCCAGCAGCGTGATCTCCCGGCCTTTGACGGCGATGAGGTTTCTCGCCACGAGGGACTGCAGCGCCCGGTTGACCGCCGGCCGCGACGCGCCGATGAGCGCGGCGAGGTCGGACTGGGTCAACCCGGGCAGGTCCACCACCCCGTCGGCCTGGCCGTGCTTGTCGGCCAGTTGCAGCAGCAGTTTGGCCAGCCTTCCGCCCAGATCGAGGAAGGCCAGGTCGGCCGCCTGGTCGGTGAGCCTGCGCACCATGTGGCCGAGCATGCGCAGGAACTCGTCGGCCAGCCCCGGGTGCTCCCGCATCAGCTCCAGGAGCCGCGCCCTGGGCAGCGCGAACACCCACGCGGGGCGCACCGTCACGATCGACGCCGAGCGCGGCGAGCCGTCCAGCAGCGCCATCTCGCCGAAGGTGTCGCCGCGGCTCAGCATGTTGAGCACGATCTCGTCGCCGTGCTCGGTCGTGAACACCACCTTCACCAGGCCGTCGAGCAGCGCGTAGAGGGACTCTCCCGGGTCCCCCTGGTGAATGATGATCTGCCCGGCCCGGTATCTCCTCGCCATCCCGGCCCGCGCCGTGCTCTCGATGCCGCCTTCTCCGAGTACGCGGAAGAGCGGGATCTCCGCCAGCACGGAGGCCACCGGCTGGACATCGTTCGGGAACCCGCTCATGCAAGAACTTTAGGCCGCATCCCGTGCCGGAACAGCAAGTGGTCACGGATGTCGCGATTGTGATGAGGAACACATCGGGACTGTCACGCGCGAGACAGCCCCAGACGATCACTCGGCGCACCGTTGGTGTGCCGGCCGGCAATGGTGGCCCCCCTAGTACCCGGCCCGGCAGGGAGATCGACATGTACGTGGACACCATTGAACGACCCGATACGGCCACCCTCGTGTCGGCCGCCCAGGACGGCGACGCCGTGGCGTGGGAGCGGCTGATCGAGGAGTTCAGCCCCATGCTCAAGGCGCGCATCCGCCGGTTCAGGCTCAGCCACGAGGACGCCCAGGACGTGCTCCAGACGACCTGGCTGCTGGCCTGGCAGAACCTCAGGAGCGTGGAGGACGGCCAGCGCATGGCGGGCTGGCTGGCCACCATCGCCTTCCGCGAGTGCCTGAAGCTGACCAAGCGGACGAAGGAGATCTGCACCCCCGACCTCGACACGCTGGGCAGCACGGACGACGTGGACAGGGAGCTGGCCAGGATCTGGCTGGCCGGCACGCTCGACGAGCTGGTCGAGGAGCTGCCGACAGCGCAGCGGGTCCTGTTCAGGGCGCTCACGGAAACCTCCGAGCCGCACTACGTGGACGTGGCGCGCAGGCTGGGCAGACCGGTCGGGAGCATCGGGCCCACCCGAGCCCGCACGTTCGCGAAGCTTCGCGGGCTCCTGCAAGCCCGCGAGATCACCAGGGACTTCCTCGACTGACTCACTTCGCCGACGGGTCGAGCTGGATCGCCTCCAGGAACGGCTCGAAGTCGAAGTGAGCCATCTCGAAGGCGTCCGGGTCGCTTTCCGCCGGATATTCGTAGACGTTGCGGCCGCCCCGGGCGAGCATCCTGTTGACGGCCTGGGGCACCAGCCCGCGCTCCATCTCCAGGGCGAGGCCCTCGGCGACGTCCGTGCTGAAGGGCACGTCGTAGAGGGCGTTCACGTGCTGGTAGACGCGGAAATAGCTGACGATGAAGCGCATGCGGTCGCGGTAGGACACCCAGTCGGCCACACCGGCCGTGGACGCCTCCTGGTCGGCCGTGATGAACTCCTCGGCCAGCTTGCGGACCCGCTCGTTCTGGATCGGCGCCCAGACCTGGTCCATGTCGACGCCCTCCGGCGCGGTGAGCGGCCGGCCGACCTTGATGTCGCTGAGCGGGGTCTCCACGGCGAACAGGTGGCGGGTGTAGAGGGAGGACCACTTCTCCTCCAGCCAGCGCGTCAGCCACGGCTGGTCCTCGTGCCGCGCGGCGTAGAGGCGGAACCTCGGGAAGCGCCGCCGGGTCACCAGCGAGCGCAGCGACCGCCACGACACCCGCGTCAGCCACCGGACCGGCCGGTAGAGCACCAGTTCGAGGGCCTTCTGCGCGCGGGCCTGCTCATACGCCGACAGCGCCACGCAGGCGCCGAACATCAGCTCGGCGCGGGCCTGCGGGTCGGTGGCCTGCCTGGCCTCGACCAGGAGCTGGGCGGCGTCCTTCAGGTAGCGGGGGTCGGCCTCGGCCAGCAGGTCCGTGAGGAACGCCGGCGGGGTCGGCGTCAGATCCGACTCCGGGCTGACCCTGAGGAAACGGTCGGGCGAGTCGTTCCACAGGTTGACCGCGAGGCTGGCGGTCTCCAGGAAGATGGCCCGGTTGGCGAGCGCGAGCCCGAGCTGGTAGCTGGGCCCGAGCAGGGTGAGCAGGACCGCCCTGAACACCCTCCTGAACCGGTGGGGCACCCGCATCTTCTGGCTGAAGTCCAGGATGAAGGGGGAGTCGGGGCTGAGGTCGAGGCTCTCTCCGACGGCCTTGGAGGTCCAGGTGGCGTAGCAGTACCAGTTGTTCGCGTCCTTGCCCAGGTGCTGGGCGAGGTCCCCGGCGACGCGGTGGTAGCTGTAGGCGATGACCATCGCTTCGAGTGCCGGGCTCCGGTCCTTGTAAGCGGCGATGCGCAGCACGTCGTCCGCGGTCATCGGAGTGTCGGACATGGGATCTCCCGTTAGTTCGCCTCAAGGAGATAAGAGGGTCTCCAGCGGCGTCAGATACGTCAGGCGACCGGTCTTTCCCCCGTGGCCGCCAGCCAGGAGCGTAGGGCGGGTCACTTACGGCGGGCTTGCAGGACGCCGGTCGGCCGGACCGTTCCACGGCCGCCCCGGGCGGGCCGGGGCGGCGGCCCTCATTCCTTGACCAGCACCTTGCTGATCACCACGAAACCGCCGAGCGCCCCCGCGGTGCCGGCGGCGGTCGTGGTGGTGAGATTGACCACCAGGTCATATGTGCCGGGAGAAAGCTGACCGCGCATCGGGACGGAAGCGGTATATCTCCCCGAGCCAGGTGTGAAGGTCAGTTCGACGGGGGGTGAGGGATGTCTGGTCTCACCGCCGCCCAGCAGGTCGGCGATGATCTCCAAATTCCAGCGGCCCGCCAGCCAGTCGATGAGCTCGCCCGCGACCTCCCAGCTCACGTCCACGGTCCAGCCCTCGTTGCGGTGCACGACGTTCGTGGGTTGCGCGCCGGGATCGACAACCTGGCCGTGGAGAACGCCGGCGAGCTGCTCGGCGGGTACTTTCATCACCTGGAATTCTCCGGTTGCCATTCCGATCTCTCCTTTCCGGTGGGAACGTCGTCCCCGTGTGAAGGACCAGAGCGGCAACCGGGGCGGCTAAATACGCGCCCGTTCTGTCAATAAATGCCGGGCATTGGTCAGACGCCGGCGATCATGATCAGGTCGCCGGTGCCCGCCGTGACGACGCTCTCGCCGTTCAGGGAGACGCGGGCCGCGACCGCCGACGACAGGTAGGTGTTGACGCCCTTCACCACCAGATCGCCCAGCCCGCCGCCGGTCAGCCGCAGCACGGCCGCGCCGCCGTCCGCGGCGGTGATCTCGACGGTCCCGTACGGCGTCCGCACGCCGACCGGGCCCCGGTTGCCGGTCTGGACGAGCACGATCAGGTAGTGGACGTCCCGGTCCGGGTGGCTGCGCAGGAAGGCGTCGGCGGCGCCGTACAGAACGATGGGGGCGTCGCCCTCCGCGGGCGGCGCCGACGGCGTGACGAGGGCGCACGGCGCGAGGCTCTCGTCCAGCGCGGGGACCGGCCCGTCCACCAGCACCCGGCCGCCGGCGGCGGCGTACTCGGCGAGCAGCTGCTGCACGCGCCGGTGCATGAAGGGCCCGCCGGGCACGGTGACGGACCGGTACGCGCCCAGCTCCGCGGCCGTCGTGGCCTCCAGGTCGACCAGCGCGTAGTCCAGGCCGCGCTCGCGCATCCGCTCGTGGAAGGCCAGCAGCGACTGCCCGCAACCCGGGGTCTCCCCGACCGAAAGCGCCGCGATCCCGGCGTACGGCAGGTAGAGGCCGAACGCGTCCCGCGCCGTCCCCGGGCACTCCAGGAACTCCGCCCCGTGCGCGGCGAAGAAGTCAGCCAGCGCCCGCACCACCGGCGCCTTGCCGGTGGGCGAGCCGCCCGCGTCGATCGGCGCGCAGTCCGGGTACGGCCCCTCGTGCGCCGCGTCGAGCTCCGGCGCCCAGCCCGAGGTGGAGACCCCGGTGTAGACGTTGAACCCGGTCGCGCCCGCCGCCATGGCCAGCAGCGACTGGTGGAAGCTGGTCGCGCCGTCGATGTAGGCGGGGTCGTAGAGCCGGGAGAAGCCCCAGTTCTCCTCCAGGTTCGGGCCGGGGGCGAGCTTGGCGGCGATCACGTAGCGGGCCTGGGCGTCGCGGTCGGCCGACACCACGCCCATCCAGTTGGTGAACCCGTACGAGATGCCGCCCCACAGCCGCGGCCTGACCCTGGCCAGCCAGTCGTCCAGCTCGGGCACGGTCGGCGGGTTCAGGTTCACGAAGACGGGCAGGTCGGAGCCGACGGCCTGGGCCCAGACGCGGTAGACCTCGGCCAGGTACTCGGCGTGGAAGCGGCCCCAGTCGGCCAGGGCGAGCGGCCCGCCGGCCCTGGGCGGCGGCTCGACCTCGGCCCAGTCCGCGTGCGCCGTCGCGTGCGCCGTCGCGTGCGCCGCGTCGTACGCCTCCAGGGTCCCGTACCAGGACCGCAGCCGGTCGCGGTAGAACGCGAGCCCGGACGGGCTGTAGTCGTAGGCGGTCAGCGGCCGCGCTCCGCTGGTGTAGATGCCCTCGTTCGCGATCTGCAGCGCGACCACCGGGCCGTCGGGGGCCAGCGTCTCCTTGCCCACGGCGGAGAGCCACTGCGTGGTCCTGGCCAGGAACGCGGCGCCCAGAGGCGCGGGCAGCGGCCGGGAGACGGACCCGTCCCACCAGCTCGACGGGTTCCCCTCGGAGTCGAGCAGCGGCTCGATCGAGGGGTCGGCGTCCGGGCAGACCCAGTCGGGCAGCCCGCCGTAGCCCACCTCGGCGTGGATGAACGGGCCCGGCTTGGCGATCACCCGCAGCCCCAGGTCGGCGCAGAGCGCCAGGAAGCCGACGACGTTCCTGGCCGGATGGGTGGCGCCGGTGAAGTCGGGCGCCAGGCCCGGCTCCGGCTGGTGGTGCCGCCAGGGCAGGTAGCAGGTGATCACGTCGATGCCGAGCTCGTCCCGCACGGCCCGCAGCCGGTCGGCCCAGACGGCCGGATCGTCGCGGTAGTAGGGGTAGTCGGCGGTCACGAGCACCTGCCCGTCGATGAGCACGTTCGGTCTCCTCAAGCTTTCAGTCCGGTGAACGCGATGCCCTGCAGGATGCGGCGCTGGAACACGATCAGCACCGCGATGACCGGCAGGACGGCGAGCGTGGCGCCCGCCATGATGTAGTAGGCCCGCCCGCCGTCGGGGCTGGCGACGAGCTGCTGCAACGCCAGCGGCAGCGTGTACAGCTCGGGGTCGTTGGTGACGACCAGCGGCCAGACCAGGTCGTTCCAGTGGAACAGGAAGCTGGTGATGGTCACGACCGCCAGCACCGGCTTCGACAGCGGCAGCACGATCCGCCAGAAGATCTGCATGCGGCCCGCGCCGTCGATGAGCGCGGCCTCCTCCAGCTCGGCCGGGATCGACAGGAAGAACTGCCGCAGCAGGAAGATGTCCAGCACGGAGGCGATGTTCGGGACGATGAGCCCCCATCCGGAGTCGAACATCCCCAGCGCCTGCGTGACATGGATGCGCGGCACCAGCAGCGTGATCGCGGGCACCATCATGCCGCCCAGCATGATCACGAACAGCTTGTCGCGGCCCGGGAACGGGATCCGCGCGAACGCGTACGCGGCCAGCGCGTCCACCAGCAGCTTGGCCGGCACCAGGATCGCGCACACCCAGACGCTGTTGACGAACGCGTTCCCGAGGCCGCCGACGTTCAGCACGTAGTCGTAGTTGTCCAGAGTGGCCGCCCACTCGCCGGTCTTCTTGTCGAGCGGCAGCAGGTTGGGCACCTTGCTGTAGATGTCCTGCCCGTGCTTGACCGAGGTGGCCAGCATCCACAGGAACGGCACCACCGACACCGCCGCCAGCAGCACCAGGGCCACGTAGAAGGGGGCCTTCCTCATGCCGCCTCCTGCTTGACGAACCTGAACTGCAGCGCGGTCACGATCATGATGAAGACGAGCAGGATGAACGACATCGCGCAGGCCGCCCCCATGGCGTCGTAGCGGAACGCGAACAGGTAGAGGTGGAGGACGTAGGTCAGGCCCGACTGCTCGGGGCCGCCGGTGACGCTGCGCCCGTTGCCGGAGAAGATCACGTACACCAGGCCGAACACCTGGAGTGCCGCGATCACGCCCGTCACCAGGAGGTAGAACGTGGTGGGCCGGAGCATCGGGAAAGTCACCCGCCAGAACCGCTGCCAGGGGCCGGCCCCGTCGATGACCGCCGCCTCCGTGATCGCGCCGGGGATGCCCTTCAGCCCGGCCAGGTAGATGATCATCGAGATGCCGCACTGCCAGGCCGCGATGAACGCCAGCGCGGGGATGACCAGCTCGGGGGTGTTGAGCCAGTTCTGCCCCGGGATGCCGAACAGGCCGAGCACCGCGTTGATCAGGCCGTACTGGGGGTCGTAGAGCCAGCGCCAGATCGCACCGACCGCCGCCTCGGCCGTGACGACCGGCAGGAACAGCAGCAGCCTGAACAGGTTCGCCCCGCGCCTGATCGCGTTCAGCAGCAGCGCCTGCGCCAGCGCGGAGACCATGGTCAGCGGGACCGCGACGAGCGTGTACTGCAGCGTGACGCCGACCGACTTCCAGAAGTGCGGATATTTCACGTCATCGAAGAACAGGTCGGCGTAGTTCGCCAGCCCCACCCAGGCGGCGTCGGAGCGCAGGTTCCAGTCCGTGAAGCTGTAGTAGAGCGCCGACAGTGCCGGATACAGCAGGAAGATCAGGAAATAGGCGAGCGCGGGGGCGACCAGGAGCCAGCCGATGAGCCGGTCCCGGCGGCGGGCCGACGGCCGCCGCCGGGACGGCCTGGTCGCCACCGGCGCTTGCGCCAGTGCGGGTGCCGCCACGTCAGCCGTTCCAGCCGATCAGGGAGCGCGTCTTGGCCGCCGCGTCGGTCAGCGCCTGCTGGGCCGTGGCCTTGCCGGTCAGCGCCGACTCGATCGCCGGGGCGATGATCTCGTCGTTGACCTGGATCCACTGCGGCACCGCCGGGCGGGCGTGCGCCACCTTGAGCTGTTCGAGGAAGGCCGCCTGCTCGGGACCGCCCGCGACCACCTGCGCCTTGAGGTTGACGGGGAAGCCGCCGAACGCGTCCGCGACCGCGCCGTTGTTGGTCTCGTTCGCCAGGAAGGCCAGCCACTTCCACGCCAGGTCGGCGTTCTTGCTGGAGGAGAAGACGACGGAGTCCTCGCCGCCGATGTTCCCGGCCGGCTCGGTCTTGTACGGCAGCGGCGCCACGCCGAAATCGAGGTCGGGGAACTGCTCGTGGATCGTCGGCACGTCCCAGGGGCCGGAGATGGTCATGGCGGCCAGGCCGTTCTCGAAGGGTTTGTCCGAGTCGGTGATCTGCCGCGGCGACGACTTCAGCAGGTCGACCCAGAGTTGCAGGGCCTCCACCGCGGGCGGCTGGTCGAACAGCACCTTCTTGCCCGCGTCGTCCACCATCTGGCCGCCCGCACCGTGCACCACGCCGGGGAACATCCAGGCGCCGTACCCGTCGCCCTTGGGGACGTTCATGCCGGCCACCTTGGCGTCGGCGGCGTGCACCCGCTCGGCGGTCTGCTTCAGCTCGTCCCAGGTCTTGGGCGGGGTCGGGACCAGCTTCTTGTTGTAGAAGAGCGCGACCGTGGTCTGGTCCTGCGGCAGGCCGTAGAGCTTGCCGTTCGCGCGGTTGGTGTCGAGCGCGCCCTTGTAGAAGCCGGCCTCGTCGACCAGGCCGGAGGGGACCTCCTTGATCGTGCCGTCCAGGGCGTACTTGGAGACCAGGGGCTGGTCGAGTATGCCCGCGTCCGGCGCGCTCTTGCTGGCCACGGCGCTGCCGAGCTTGGTGTTGTAGTCGTCCTTGGGGATCTTGACGAGCTTCACGGTGACGCCGGGGTTGGCCTTCTCGAAGTCCTTGCGGACCTTCTCGATGACCTGTCCGGCCTGCGGGGTGCGGTCCTGGTACATCCAGAACGTCAGCGTCTTGTCCGCGTCGCCGCCACTGCCGCCGCCGCTGCCGCAGGCGGCCAGCCCGGCCGCGAGCGCCGCCGCGACGACGCCTCGCACGAGTCCTCGGCTCATAGTCATCTCCTCATCGGGGGGATGGCCAGACCATAATCTAAGCTCTGAAGAAAGTCAGGAGCCGGTCGGAAACGCTTCGGTAACACCGGGTTCATGGCGATTTCGGCTGGTGAACTACCATGGCGTGGCGATCGCGGGAGAGGCGGGGGCGAGAATGGGCACCTCAGGGCGCAGGACCGTACGGGATCTTCGCAGGGGGAACCGGGCGATGCTCCTGCGCGCGCTCTACTTCGGCGGCCCGGCCAGCCGCAACGACCTGTCGGCCGCGACCGGGCTGAGCCCCGCCACGGTCAGCACCATGACCGGCGACCTGCTCTCCGAGAACGTCGTCGTCGAGGCCGGTCAGGTCGACTCCGACGGCGGCCGGCCCCGCGTGCTGCTCAGGGTCAACCCCGCCTACGGGTACGCGGTCGGCGTCGACGTGGGGGAGACGCAGGTCAGCGTCGAGCTGTTCGACCTGCAGATGGCGAAGCTCGCCAGGGCGCACTACGCGGTCCGCTCGGCCAAACACGACCCGGAGCTGGTCGCCCGCCACATCCTGGCCGGCGTCGACACGGTGATCGCCGAGAGCGAGGTGCCGGCCGAGCGGGTGCTCGGCGTCGGCGTCGGCGTGCCCGGCATCGTCGAGCCGGGGCCGGACGCGCTGGTGCGGGCCAAGACGTTCGGCTGGGAGGCGGTGCCGTTGGGAGCGCTCCTACGGGCGGGCACGTCGCTGCCGCTGTTCGTGGACAACGGCGCCAAGACCATGGGGCAGGCCGAGCTCTGGTTCGGCTCGGGCAAGGGCACGCGCGACGCGATCATCGTGCTCATGGGCTCGGGCGTCGGCGGCACCGTCGTGACCGACGGCCAGATCTACCGGGGCGCGGGCAAGGCCGCCGGCGAGGTCGGGCACCTGAAGCTGATCGCGGGCGGGCGGGCCTGCCGGTGCGGGGCGCGCGGCTGCCTGGAGGCGTACCTCGGGGCCGAGGGGATCCTCGACCGCGCGGGCGTCGTCGCCGACTCCGCCGACGAGGAGGCCGCGCTGGCCCGGCTGCTCGACGAGGGCTCCCCGGTCATCGCCGAGAGCGTCGACCTGCTGGGTGTGGGGCTGTCGAGCCTGGTCCACCTGTTCAACCCCGAGCGCATCGTCATCGGCGGCTGGGCGGGGCTCATGCTGGGCCGGCGGCTGCTGGCGGAGATCAGGGCGGCGACCGCGGCCAACACGCAGGCCCAGCCGTTCCAGCCCGAGACGATCGTGCTGGGCCGCCTCGGCCCCGACGCGGTGGCGCTGGGCGCGGCGACGCTGGTGCTGGAGCCGTTCTTCCTGGGAGCGGCCTTCCAGGGAACCGTCAGCACCATCGCGTAGGGCTCGCGTAGGACTTCAATCAAGCCCTGATGTATCTCTGAGGCGCACCATGTCGGGGCTGAGCCCGCCGATCCCGCCGGCGCCGAGCAGTTGGAGGGTGCGTACGAGCTCCTTGTGCAGCAGGTCCAGCACCCGCCGCACCCCGGCCTCGCCGCCCGCCATCAGGCCGTACAGGTAGGCGCGGCCGATGAAGCAGGCCCGCGCGCCGAGCGCGACCGCGGCGGCGACGTCGGCCCCGTTGCGGACACCCCCGTCCAGGAAGACCTCCGTGCGATCGCCCACGGCGGCCACCACGTGGGGCAGCAGCTCCAGCGGCGTGGCGGCGCGGTCGAGCTGCCGCCCGCCGTGGTTGGACACCACCAGGCCGTCCACCCCGAGCGCGGCCAGCTCCCTGGCGTCGTCGACCCGCTGCACGCCCTTGACCAGCAGCCGACCCTGCCACGCCGAGCGGATCCACTCCAGGTCGGCCATGGTCACGGAGGGGTCGAACATCAGGTTCGTGAGCCCGGCCAGGTCGCCGGGGGCGCCCTCGATGGTAGCGAACCGCAGCGGCTCGCTGGTCAGGAAGTCGAACCACCACGCCGGGTGCCACAGCGCCTGCAGCGCGCTACGCCAGCGCAGGGACGGCGGGACCGTCAGGCCGTGCCGCACGTCGCGCAGCCGCGCCCCCGCCACCGGCACGTCGACGGTCACGACCAGCACGTCCATGCCCGCCGCGCGGGCCATGGCGAGCGTCTCCAGGTTGCGCGCGCGGTCGCGGACCACGTACAGCTGGAACCAGTTCCACCCGTCGGGCGCGGCGGCGGCCACGTCGGCGGCCGTCGTGGTGCCCATCGTGGACAGCGCGTAGGGGACGCCCGCGCGCTCGGCCGCCCTGGCCACGGCCCGCTCGCCTTCGCGGTGCATCATCCGGGTGAACCCGGTCGGCCCGAGCACGACCGGCATCGCGATCCGCCTGCCCAGGATCTCGACCTCGGTCGGGGCCGCCGCCACGTCGCGCAGGATCCGCGGGCGGAACTCCACCCGCCTGAACGCCTCCACCGCCCTGGCCATCGACAGCTCGCCCTCGGCCGCGCCGTCCACGTAGTCGAACACCATGCGCGGGGCGCGTCTCCTGGCGAGCAGCCGGAGATCGGCGAGGTCGGCGGCCTCGGCCACCCGCCGCGCCCTGGACAGCCGCGGGCGCCCGGGCACGACGGCACGCAGCTCCCGCCAGCTGGGCAGGCGCCTGGGTTCCCGCGCATTCCCGTCGATGCTTCGGACGCTACCAAAGGTACGGTGAGACCGTGATCGACGACGGGACACCACCGGCAGGCGACCGGGCGTTGCTGACGGGTGATCGGGTGGCGCTGGCGGGGGACTGGGCCGCGTTGGTGGGGGACTCGCCCGCCTCCCTCGCCACAGGGGCGGAGTTGCTCGCCCGCTGGGCCGAGCCGCACCGCCGCTACCACAACCTCGACCACCTCGCCGCCGTGCTCGGCGGGATCGCGCAGCTCGCGGCCCCGGGGGGCGATCTCGCGGACGACCTCCCCGCCGTGCGTCTCGCCGCCTGGTTCCACGACGCCGTCTACGACGGACGGCCGGGCCTGGACGAGGAGCGCAGCGCCCAGCTCGCGCAGTCCAGGCTGCCCAGGTGCGGGGTGCCCGCCGGACGGGTCGCCGAGGCGGCCAGGCTGGTACGCCTCACCGCCGCCCACGACACCCTCGCCGAAGGGGACCACAACGGCGCCGTCCTGTGCGACGCCGACCTGGCCGTGCTCGGAATGCCCGGGTACGACGACTACGCGGGCCGGATCCGGCAGGAGTACGCCCACGTGCCCGACGACCTGTTCAGGGCGGGGCGGGCCGAGGTGCTGCGCCGCCTGCTCGCCGTACCGCGCCTCTACCGGACGGAACGCGCCCGCGAGCTGTGGGAGGAACGGGCACGCGCCAACATGACCCGCGAACTGGCGACCCTCACGGCAGACCACGACGTGTCGTAGCGGGCGGACCGTCCTGCAGCACCGGCACCGGCACCGGCACCGGCACCGGCACCGGCACCGGCACCGGCGGCGGGACGGTGGCGCCGGTTCAGCGGTGGTGGGGCGTGCTGTGCTGGTTCAGCGGCGCTTGCGGCGGCGCAGGCCGGACGCGACCAGCCGCAGGAGCAGCTCACGCGAGCTGACCGCCTCGGCCCCCAGCTCCACCGCCCGGGCGTGCACGGTCTCCGGCACGTCGTAGTGATCCCGATCGAAGGCCCGCTCCGGCACCCCCAGCCGCGAGGCGAAGTCGTGCAGCTCCTCCAGCGAGCGGTCGCTGACCAGATGCGACCACATCAGGTCGCGCGGCCCAGGCCAGTTGGGCGGGTCGATGAGAACGGTCACGCCGTCAAGCGTAAAGCCGCTCCCACCGACCCGCGCTCACGCCGCCCAGGGCGGGCCCGACCGGCCAGGCGTCATGCCGTCAAGGGCGGGACTCTGGCGCGGACCGCCGGCTCATGCGGTCAAGGGTGGGACCCTGCCGCGGACCGCCAGCTCGCTCAGGTCGGACACCACGACCTCGGCGCCCGCCGCGCGCAGCTCCGCCGCCTCGGCCCCGTCCCTGGCCACCGCCACGACCAGCCCGAACCCGCCCTTCCTGCCCGCCTCCACCCCGGGCAGCGCCGCGTCCACCACCGCGGCCCTGACGGCGGGCAGCGCCAGCCGGCGCGCCGCCTCCAGGAAGAGGGCGGGGTCGGGCTTGCCGGGCAGGTTCATCAGGGCCGCGTCGTTGCCGTCCACCACCAGGTCGAACAGGTGCAGCACACCCGCCGACGTGACCAGCTTGCGGCCGTGCAGGCTGGCGGAGACGGCCGCCGTACGGGCCCCGCGCTGCCGCAGCTCGTGCAGCAGCGAGACCGTGGACGGGAACGCGGCCACCCCGTACTTCTCCACCTGGGCCATGAAGATCCGGTCCTTGGCCAGGCCGAGCCCGTGCACGGTCGCCGCGCCGGGCTCGTCGTCGGGCGAGCCCTCGGGCACCGTGATGCCGCGTGACTCAAGGAAAGTGCGAATGCCGTCGAGACGCGGGCGGCCGTCCACGTGGCGCAGATAGTCGTCCCGGATGTCGAACGGTGTCGAGCGGCCGCGCAGGAACGCGTCGAAGACGTGTTTCCAGGCGGCCGCGTGCCCCCGAGCGGTGTCGGTGACCACGCCGTCGGTGTCGAACAGGACGGCGCTGATCGTGGTCAGATCGATGACAGGCTCGTTCACATTGCGAACGTAACCGCTCTACCAGGCGACGGGTAGCTCTTTGACCCCGTACACGATGGCGAGTTCCCTGAACGGTACCTCGCCCGCGACGTGCAGCCCCGGGAAGCGGCGCAGCAGCGCGGGGAAGGCGATGCGCATCTCCATCTGCGCCAGCGGCGCGCCGATGCAGCGGTGGATGCCGTGGCCGAACGCCATGTGCGAGCCCGCCGTCTCCCTGCCTGGCCGCACCTGGTCCATGTCCTCGCCCAGGGCGGGGTCGCGGTTGGCGGCGGTGAGTGAGCAGAGGACCAGTTCGCCCTTCTTGATCTGTACGCCGTGCAGCTCCAGGTCGTCGCGGGCGAACCGGGGGAAGGCCACCTGGACGACCGTCATGTAGCGCAGCAGCTCTTCGACGACGTCGTTGATGTACCCGTCGACCTCGCGGACCTTGGCGGCCTCCTCGGGGTTCTGCAGCAGCCACAGGGTGCCCAGGGCGAGCATGCTGGTGCTGGTGTCGTGCCCGCCGGTCAGCAGCCCGTCGGCCATGCTGGCGAGCGTACGGTCGTCCAGCTCGTCACCGTGCTCGCGCAGCAACTGGCCGAGCAGCCCCTCGCCGGGGTTCTGCCGCTCCCGGGCGACCAGGTCGGTCAGGTAGGCCATGGCGTCGTTGATCGCCTGCAGCGACGCCTCCGGCCCGGCCGTGAAGTCGAACCGGTCCTTGCTGATCTTCACGAAGTCGGCGCGCTCCTCGTACGGGACGCCCAGCAGCTCGCACACCACCAGCGACGGGATCGGCAGCGCGAACTCCTCCACCAGGTCCACGGGGGAGCCCTTGGCCTCGATGCGGTCCAGGTGCTCCTCGACCATGGCCTCGATGCGCGGCTCCAGCCTGCGCAGGCGGCGCATGGTGAACTCCGGCGTCAGGTACTTGCGCAGCCGCGTGTGCTCGGGCGGGTCGCGGAAGCCCAGGCCGCCCGGGTCCTCCTGATTTGAGCCCAGGCCGATCACTCCGGCGAAGTCGTTGCTGAAGCGCTCGTGGTCGCTCAGGACGCTCCGTACGTCCTCCCAGCGGGTGACGAGGTAGACGGTCTGGCTGCCGGGGATCTCCATGGGGAAGACGGGGTGTTCGGCCCGGATCCGTCCGAGCTCGCCCACAGGGTCGAACCCGTCACGCATGAACTGGACGAGGGGAAACTCATTGTCTGACATCGATATCCGTCCTGCTGGGATACATCACGCCATCTTGGGATAAATCCCTCCATAGATGGTCCCATTCAGAGCAGCGGATGTTGCCCTCCGAAAGGACGAATTTCCTCTCCCCCTCGCGGCCCCCACCGCCCCCCGCACGGGACCGTCCTAGGCTTCCTGACCAGCCAGAACCCTGGTCACCTCGTCGGGCGGCGGCTCGCTCCTGTCACGCGCGTACACGGGCGGCTCGGGCAGGGGGGCCTCCGCCGACAACGCCGGCGGGGCGGGCTTGGGCTTGCGCGGCTCACGCACCCCGCCCTCGCCGCCTTCCGACGGGTCGTCGAACGGGAACTCCTCACCGCCGGGCCAGTGCGGCTCGCCGGGCCCGAACCCGGGCCTCCAGGCGGGTGCGCCGCTGGGAAGAGCGCGGCGCCTGCGTGATCGCTTGCTCACAATCCCCTCCTCGCGGCCCATTGTGCGCCCACCCCCGCCCCCCGACCACCCCCACTCCACGCCTCTATCCCCAACGCCACCCCACCCCCTCGCCGCCCACTCTTCGGGTTCCCTCCCACCCGCGCCGCCCCCTATCGCTGTCCCCTCGCCCCCTCGACACGGCCTCGCCCCCTCGACGGCCTCGCGCCCTCGCACTCGCGCGCCCTCGTGCCTCCGTGAGCGCGTGAGCGCCGCTCGGTCGGCGTGCTGCTCCGCTCCGTGCGCCGGGTCCCTGGGGGACCGCGCTGGGTCACCGTTGGGTTCGGGGGGAGATGCCGGAACCGTAGTGAAACAGGGGCAAAATGGGGCGGCAGATGTCGTTTGGCGTACAAGATGGCGACATTCTGCGATGATCTCGTCGCATAGAGCCGGAGTTTGAGCCCCCACGGATAGTGACCAGATGCCGACATTTGAGGAAATAGCAGCCTTCGTCACCGAGAAGCCGCTCGCCACCGCCGTCATCGCGTTGCTGAGCCTGGCCGGGCTGGCGTTGGCGTTCCTGGTGCTGAGGATCGTCTGGCGGGCCACCGCCTGGCTGTTCTCCCGGTACGTCGCCCAGCGTCCCATCGAGGACGTGCTGACCATCGTCGCCGCCTCCATCGCCACCGGCGTGTCCGCGCAGGGCATGTGGCGCTTCTCCGGCGACGTGCTCGGCCTGGACGGGCCGCTGCGGCTGCTGCTGTTCGCGTTCATCGAAGTCGCGATCATCACGAGCGCGGTGCGGGCCCGCCGCAACATGCGCGAGAACTTCTCCGCCGGCATCGACGGCATCGCCGTGTGGGCGCTGACCTGCCTGACCGCCGTACTGTCCAGCATGGACGCGCGCAGCCTGCCCGAAGCGGTGTTCAGGCTCGCGGCGCCGCTGGTCGCCGCCTGGCTCTGGGAGCGCGGCATGGCCATCGAGCGGCACCGCATCCGCGGCACCGGCCGCATCAACTGGCGCCTGACGCCCGAGCGGCTGCTGGTCCGGGTCGGGCTGGCCGAGGTCAGCGACCGTACGGCGAGCGAGGTCGACGCGCACCGCCGGCTGACCAGGGTCGCGCTGGCCGCCAAGCGGGCCAAGGCACTGCGCGACAACGGGGCCTCCGAGCGCAAGATGCGCACCGCGCTGGCCAAGCTCGACAAGGCCATGGACCAGGCCGTCGAGCACACCGGGCTGGCCGTGAACCAGGCCCGCCAGGAGGCGCTGCTGGCCCAGATCGCCGCCCTCTACAACACCACCGCCCTCATCGACGCCGCCCCCCGTGTGCCGTGGGAGCCGGAGCCCGAGCAGCAGCCGGTGCCCGCCCGTCCGGCGCTGCCGCCCGCGCTGGCCGAGCTCGTCGAGGAGGAGGACGAGGACATCGAGGTCCTCGACACCACCCCGCAGGTCGTCGACACCGCGCAGCGGGCGGCGCTGATGCGCCAGGCCCGCGCGTTCTGGGACCGCCAGATCGCCAAGGGCATCGTGCCGCGTTCGGTGGACATCGCCCAGGAGATCGGCATCTCGCTGGCCACGGCGCGCGAGTATCGTGCCCTGTGGAAGCTCGAGCCGCGGGCGCACGCCCTCATCGAGGCGCTGTTCCAGCAGCACGGCATCGTCGACACGGGCGCCTTCCCCGCCATCGCGGACGACGGGCGGGTGCTGACCACGAAGTTGTAGGGGGAGCGCGGTTGCGGGAGCGCACGCTGGAGCGCGTCAGGAAACTCCTGGCCAAGGCCGAACGCACCGACAACGAGCACGAGCGGGCGACGTTCATGGCGGCCGCGTCGGCGCTGATGGCCAAGCACGGCATCGACTCGCTCCCCCCGGCGGGCACGCGCCAGACGCCCGGCGACCGGGTCGTCACCCTGCCCAACCCCTGGGCCAGGGAGAAGGCCCGGCTGGTCAGCCTGGTCGCGCAGGCCGTGCGCTGCCGCCCCCTGCTCATCGGGCGGGGCGACGGTGGGCAGCGGGTGCACGTGTTCGGGTTCGCGGCCGATCTGGAGCGGGCCGACCTGCTGGCCACGTCGCTGCTGCTGCAGATGGCGGGCGGGCTGGCGCGCGTGCGGGTGCCCGACGGCGTGACCGCCGTGCGGGCGTACCGGCGGTCGTGGCTGCTGGGGTTCACGGACGAGGTGTACCGGCTGCTGTGCGCGGCCGAGTCCGAGGCGGCCCAGGCCAGTACGGGCGCCGCCCTCGTCCTGGCCGACCGCCGGGCCGAGGTGGAGCGGGCGGTGGCCGTCCACTATCCGGACATCCGGATCAGCGTGCCCAGGACGAGCGGCACGGGGTACCGGGACGGGGTCGCCGCGGGCCGCCGCGCCGACCTCGGCCGTACCGGCATGACCACCGGCACGGCACCCGAGCTGGCCCCCGGCCGCTGACCCCGCCCGGACGCCGGAGCGCCCGGCTGCTGACCCCGCCCGGACGCCGGAGCGCCCGGACACCGGCCCGCGCGGTCAGGCGAGGGCGTCGGAGACCAGGGAACGGGCCTCCTCCTGCACCTTGGCCAGGTGGTCGGGGCCGCGGAAGGACTCGGCGTAGATCTTGTAGACGTCCTCCGTGCCCGACGGCCGGGCCGCGAACCAGGCGTTCTCCGTCGAGACCTTCACCCCGCCGAGCTCGGCCCCGTTGCCGGGCGCCGTGGTCTGGACGGCGGTGATCGGCTCGCCGGCCAGCGACGACGCCTTGACCTGCGCGGCCGAGAGTTTCGCGAGCACCGCCTTCTCCTCGCGCGTGGCGGGGGCGTCGACCCGGGCGTACGCGGGCTCCCCGAACCGCTCGACCAGCTCCCGGTAGTGCGCGCCGGGCGACTTGCCGGTGACGCCCTGGATCTCGGAGGCCAGCAGCGCCAGGATGATCCCGTCCTTGTCCGTGGCCCAGACGGACCCGTCGCGCCGCAGGAACGACGCTCCCGCGCTCTCCTCGCCCCCGAACCCCAGCGACCCGTCCAGCAGCCCCGGGACGAACCACTTGAACCCGACCGGCACCTCGTACAGCCGCCGCCCCAAGGACCGTACGACCCGGTCGATGATCCCGCTGCTGACCATCGTCTTGCCCACTCCGGCGTCCGCGGGCCAGCCGTCGCGGTGCGTGTAGAGGTAGGAGACGGCGACGGCGAGGTAGTGGTTGGGGTTCAGCAGGCCGCCGTCGGGGGTGACGATGCCGTGCCGGTCGGCGTCGGCATCGTTTCCGGTGGAAATGTCGTACTTATCGCGATTGGCGATGAGAGACGCCATCGCGTACGGCGACGAGCAGTCCATCCGGATCTTGCCGTCCCAGTCGAGCGTCATGAACCGCCACGTCGGATCGACCAGCGGATTGACCACGGTCAGGTCGAGCCGGTGCCGCTCCGCGATCTCCCCCCAGTACGCCACGCTCGCCCCGCCCAGCGGGTCGGCCCCGATGCGCACCCCGGCCTCCCGGACCGCGTCCAGGTCGACCACGGACGGCAGGTCGTCCACGTACATCCCGAGGAAGTCGTAGCGCCCCGCCGCCTCCAGGGCCTTCGCGTACGAGACCCGCAGCACGCTCTCCAGCCCGCCGGCCATCAGCCGGTTGGCGCGGTCCTGGATCCACGTGGTCGCGTCGGTGTCGGCCGGTCCGCCGTGCGGCGGGTTGTACTTGAACCCGCCGTCGCCCGGCGGGTTGTGCGACGGCGTGATCACGACGCCGTCGGCGAGCGCGCTGGTGCGGCCGCGGTTGTGACGCAGGATGGCGTGCGAGACGGACGGGGTCGGCGTGTAACCGTCACGGGAGTCGATCAGCACCTGGACCCCGTTGGCGACCAGCACCTCCAGCGCGGACACCCGCGCGGGCTCCGACAGCGCGTGCGTGTCGATGCCGAGGAACAGCGGCCCGTCGGTGCCCTGCGCCCGCCGGTATTCGCAGATGGCCTGCGTGGTGGCCAGGATGTGGTCCTCGTTGAACGCCGTCCTCAGCGACGACCCCCGGTGCCCCGACGTGCCGAACGCCACCCGCTGCCCAGGGTCGCCGGGATCGGGGTGCAGCGCGTAATAGGAGGTCACAAGCCGTGCGACGTCAACGAGGTCGGCGGGCTGGGCTGGCTGTCCTGCGCGTTCGTGCGTCATGGAGGCCACTTTACAAATCCGCCCCGGGGCAGCGGATGAGCGCGGGAGGGTGTGGGAAGGTACAGTTCGGTCGATTACTAGAACGGAGTTCGGTTCCTATGCGATTCGGTTATTTCTTGACAGAGCCCAGAGGAGACGACCCGATCGGCGGGTTGCGCGACCAGATCGCCCAGGCGGCGCAGGACGGCTTCACCTCCGCCTGGCTCTCCAACATCTTCGGCCTCGACGCCCTCACCGCCCTGGCCGCCGCCGGCAGCCAAGTGCCCGGCATCGAGCTCGGCACCGCCGTCGTCCCGACCTACCCGCGCCACCCGGCCGTGCTGGCCCAGCAGGCCATGACCACCAACGCCGCGCTCGGCGGGCGCCTCGCGCTCGGCGTCGGCCTGTCACACCAGATGGTCATCGAGGGCATGTACGGCCACAGCTTCGAGCGTCCTTACCGGCACATGAAGGAGTACCTGAACATCCTGCTCCCGCTCAGCCGGGGCGAGCACGTCAAGTACGAGGGCGAGACACTCAAGGCCGACCTCCAGCTCACCACGCCCGGCGGCGGCTTCCCGGTGCTGATCGCCGCGCTCGGCCCGCGCATGCTCAAGCTGGCCGGCACCGTGGCCGACGGCACCGTCCTGTGGATGACGGGCCCCAAGACGGTCGCCCAGCACATAGCGCCCACCATCACCG
The DNA here is from genome assembly GCF_040605375.1 of Nonomuraea sp. NPDC005650. NCBI lineage: Bacteria > Bacillati > Actinomycetota > Actinomycetes > Streptosporangiales > Streptosporangiaceae > Nonomuraea > Nonomuraea sp. NPDC005650. Next base: position 127,353 of record NZ_JBEXCR010000014.1, on the reverse strand, counting down.
CAGCCGCCGCCGAGGCGGGCCGCGAGGCGCCCAGGATCGTCTGCGCGCTGCCGATCTGCGTCACCGACGACCCCGCCGCCGCCGTCGATCGCGCGAACGAGATCTTCGCGGTCTACGGACATCTGCCCTCTTATCGTGCGATGCTCGACAGGGAAGGCGCGGCCACCCCCGGAGACGTCGCCATCGTGGGCGACGAGGACGCGGTGCTGGCCAAGATCCAGGTGCTACGCGAGGCCGGCGTGACCGACTTCGTCGGCTCGGTGTTCGCGGGCAAGGAACGCACGCGGGCCCTGCTGATCGGCGCGGCGAAGGGCTGACCCCACGACATCTCCATAATTCTCCGGCGGGGTGAAGATCGCTTGCTCGATGGCATTGATGTGTCCGACTGGCAGGGGACCGTCGACTGGGCCGACCACGCGGAGGCCGGGGTGGCCTTCGCGTTCGCCAGAGCCACCGAGGGCGGCGACCTCGTCGACAAGCTGTTCGAGCGCCACTGGAACGGCATGGGCGAGAGCCGGATCGTCCGCGGCGCGTACCACCGCGCCAGGCCCGAGGGCGACCCGATCGAGCAGGCGCGCCGCTTTCTGTCCGCGATCGACGCGGCGGGCGGGCTGCGCGCCGGCGACCTGGTGGCCCTCGCCCTGGAGACGGCCGGCGGCCTGCGCCCCGAGCAGGTCGCCCGCCACGCGCGCCGCTGGTGCCACCACGTCGAACGGCACGGCGGCGTGCGGCCGTTCGTCCACACCTTCCAGGCGTTCGCGCGTGGCGGACACTGCGCGGGCCTGGGCGAGTACCCGTTATGGATCGCCGCTCCCGAGAAGCCGCGCGGCGAGCCCGCGGTGCCGCCGCCCTGGCGGGGCTGGGCCATCCATCAGTACGTCCACAGCCCGATCGACCGCAACGTGTTCCACGGGACCCGGCAGGACCTGACAAAGCTGGGGTTTCACCCGCGATAGCATCGGTGTTCACCAACGAAGCAGCTCCGGTGTCGAGCGCCGGGGCGCGATCCAAGGGAGTCACCGTGTCAGCCGAGCTACGCATCACCCTCGCCGGAGCCGAGCGTGTGGTCGCGGCCGGCACGACGGCCGGCGACGCACTCGAGGCCGACGGCCGCACGGTCATCGCGGCCAGGGTCAACGGCGAGCTTCGTGACCTGGCCCAGCCGCTGTCCGAGGGCGACGCGGTCGAGCCGGTCGAGGTCTCCAGCGCCGACGGCCGGGCCATCGTCCGCCACTCCACCGCCCACGTCATGGCGCAGGCGGTGCAGGAGCTGTTCCCCGAGGCCAAGCTGGGCATCGGGCCGCCCGTCGAAAACGGGTTCTACTACGACTTCGACGTCACGCAGGCGTTCCACCCCGACGATCTCAAGCGCATCGAGAAGCGCATGCGGGAGATCGTCAAGCAGGGGCAGCTGTTCTCCCGCCGGCCCGTCTCCGACGACGAGGCGCGCGCGGAGCTGGCGGCTGAGCCGTACAAGCTGGAGCTGATCGGGCTCAAGGGCGGCGCCGCCGACGAGGAGTCGGTCGAGGTGGGGGCCGGGCAGCTCACCATCTACGACAACCTCGACCCCAAGACCGGCGAGCTGCAGTGGAAGGACCTGTGCCGCGGCCCGCACGTGCCGTCCACCCGGTCGATCCCCGCGTTCAAGCTCATGCGCTCGGGCGGCGCCTACTGGCGCGGCAGCGAAAAGAACCCGCAGCTCCAGCGCATCTACGGCACCGCCTGGGAGTCCCGCGAAAAGCAGGACGACTACCTCAAGCTGCTGGAGGAGGCCGAGAAGCGCGACCACCGCAAGCTGGGCGTCGAGCTCGACCTGTTCAGCTTCCCGCCGGAGCTGGGCAGCGGCCTGCCGATCTTCCATCCCAAGGGCGGCATCATCCGCAAGGAGATGGAAGACTACATGCGCCGGCGGCAGGCGGAGGCGGGCTACGAGTTCGTCAACACGCCGCACATCACCAAGTCGTCGCTGTTCGAGACCTCGGGGCACCTGCCCTGGTATGCCGACGACATGTTCCCGGCCTTCGAGCTGGAGGGCATCGAATACCGGGTCAAGCCGATGAACTGCCCGATGCACAACCTGATCTTCCGGGCGCGCGGGCGTTCCTACCGCGAGCTGCCGCTGCGGCTGTGCGAGTTCGGCTCGGTCTACCGCTACGAGAAGTCGGGCGTGGTCCACGGCCTGACCCGGGTGCGCGGCATGACGCAGGACGACGCGCACATCTACACCACCCGGGAGCAGATGTCCGATGAGATCAAGTCGCTGCTGAGGTTCGTTCTCAGCGTGCTGCGCGACTTCGGTCTGCCGGACTTCTACCTGGAGCTGTCCACCCGTGACGACTCCGACAAGTTCATCGGCGACCCGGCCGAGTGGGACGAGGCCACCGAGGCGCTCTACCAGGTGGCCACCGAGTCGGGGCTGGAGCTGGTCGACGACCCGGGCGGCGCGGCCTTCTACGGCCCCAAGATCTCCGTCCAGGCCAAGGACGCGATCGGGCGCACCTGGCAGCTGTCCACCATCCAGCTCGACCTCAACCAGCCCAAGCGCTTCGGCCTCGAATACCAGGCGGCGGACGGCAGCCGGCAGACGCCGGTCATGATCCACCGGGCGCTGTTCGGCTCCGTCGAGCGCTTCCTCGGCGTGCTCACCGAGCACTACGCGGGCGCCTTCCCGCCCTGGCTCGCGCCGGTGCAGGTGGTGGGCATCCCGATCGCCGACGCGCACGTGCCCTACCTGCAGGACGTCGCCAAGAAGCTGCGCGAGCGCGGCATCCGGATCGAGGTCGACGCCTCCGACGACCGGATGCAGAAGAAGATCCGCAACGCGCAGAAGGGCAAGGTGCCCTTCATGCTGCTGGCCGGTGACGACGACATCGCCAACGGCGCGGTGTCGTTCCGCTACCGCAGCGGCGATCAGAAGAACGGGGTCCCGATCGAGCAGGCCGTGGCCGAGATCGTCAACGCCGTGGAGCGCCGCGTCCAGGTCTGATCCGATGGCGAAACGGCGGAGCCTTCCGGCTCCGCCGTTCTCCGTTGGCCGGCTGGGCCGGGTTTAACGGGTGAACAGGCGGAACGTGATGGCGGGGCGGCCGCCGAAGCGCCCGGCCGCCTCGCGGGCGAAGCCCTCGATGAGGTCGCGGGCGTACGACTCGGGATCCTCGTCGGTGAGCGCCTCGATGTAGGCGCGGTGCGCCACGAGCGAGCGCACGCCGCGCTCCAGGCCGTCGGTGACGTCCACGGCGTGGGTGGGGGAGTCGCTGCCCGCGACGGCGACCCAGCGGACGCCGTTCCAGGGCTCCGCCTCCGTATCCGGAAATATCCACTTATTCCCCGCGTCCCCGGCCGCGTCCAGAACGGCCCGGCCCACGGCGCGGTGGTCGGGGCTGTTCCAGTACGTCCCGCCCCAGGTGTCGTCCGGGTTCAGGGTGATCACGAGCTCGGGCCGGTGCCTGCGGATGGCGGCGGCGACGTCCTTCCTGAGCGCGGTCCCGTACTCGATCACGCCGTCGGGGTGGTCGAGGAACTCCACGCTCGTCACCCCGACGACGGCCGCGCTGGCCCGCTCCTCCCGCTCCCGCAACGGCCCGGCCTCGGCGGGGGCGAGCGTGTCGATCCCCGCCTCGCCCCTGGTGGCGATCAGGTACGCGACCTCGCGACCCTGGTCGGTCCAGGTGGCGATGGCGGCGGCGCAGCCGTACTCGAGGTCGTCGGGGTGCGCCACGATGGCGAGGGCGCGCTGCCAGTCGTCGGGCATGGGCTCCAGCTGATCGCTCATGGCCCACACCCTAAGGTCCGCCCTACGCGGCCGGAGGGCTTCACGTACAACCTGGCCGGGGCGTTCTACGGATCGCCGGCTGTGAGCGCCTGACGCTCCCTGAGACGTCCTGGCGCGGGGAGGGTCGATCGCCGTGCGAGCCGTCGTCTGGGCGCGCTTGATCGCCTCGGGGGAGGGCCCGGTTGCCCCGAGGACCCGTCGTGTGGCCGCGCGCCGATCGCCCCACAGCGCGTCGGGTGGGGCGGTCTGCGGTTGCCGCTCCGGTGGGGTGTCAGGGGGTGGAGGGGTCGTCGTCGTCGGGGGTGTCGCGGGGGAGGGGGCGGGGCTCGCCCGGGAGGCGGACGTCGTCGACCGTCACGTTGACCTCCGCGACCCGCATCCCGAGCATGTGGCTGACGGTCCTGGCCACGTTCGTCTTGACCTCGGAGGCGACATCCATCACCACGTGGCCGTACTCCACCACGATGGTCACGCTCACGGCCACCTGACGGTCCTGGATCTGCGCGCTCACCCCCTGGTTGGCGCGCCGGGAGCCGATGCCGATGCGGTCGCGTACGGACTCGAAGGCCCGCGCCAGGTCGCCACCGAGATCGGCGACACCGGTGACCTCAAGGGCCGCCAGGGCGGCGACCTTCTCGACCACCTCGTCGGCGACCTTGATCCGGCCCTTGACGACGGCGCCGAAGGAGGGCGTCTCCGGGAGCGGCACGCTGCTGGACGTGGGGCCGGACTCTTCGACCGGGTCGTCGGCGGGGTCGGGGGTGTCGGTGGGCGGGGTGGGGTGGGCGGTCGGCAGGGCGTCGTGCTCGGCTAAAGCGTCGCTCATCGCGGCCTCCTCAAGGCGGTGCTTGGGATTGTGCCGGAAGAGCGGGCCGTTTGTCCGTGGTCCTATGCTGCTAGATATGCACGATCAGGCAGGGGCAGGGTCCCCCGACAACTTCCAGCGTCTGTGGACCCCGCATCGCATGGCCTACATCAAGGGCGAGAACAAACCGACGGGCAGCGGCCCCGACGACGGGTGCCCGTTCGACGCGATCCCCAAGATGAGCGACGAGGACGGCCTGATCGTCGCCAGGGGCGAGACGGTCTACGCCGTGCTCAACCTTTACCCGTACAACTCCGGCCACCTGATGGTGGTCCCCTACCGGCACGTGTCCGACTACGACGAGCTGGAGCCGGCCGAGCTGGTCGAGCTGGGGGAGTTCACCCAGAAGTCGCTGCGCGCGCTGCGCAAGGCCAGCGGGGCGCAGGGCTTCAACGTCGGCATGAACCTCGGCCACGTCGCCGGCGCCGGCATCGCCGCCCACCTGCACCAGCACGTGGTGCCCAGGTGGGGCGGCGACACGAACTTCATGCCGGTCGTCGCCCAGACCAAGGTCCTGCCCCAGCTGCTCCGCGACACCCGCCAGCTGCTCGCCGACGCCTGGGACTGACCCGCTCAGGAGGACCCAGGAGGGGGCGTCACTTCGTCGCGGTCGCTAAGTCCGACGACACGGGGCCGGCGACCGGCTCGCGGTCGCGCCGCAGCACGCCGATGCCGGTGGCCAGCAGCAGGGGCACGGCCAGCGCCAGGGCCATGGACAGCACCGCCGCGCCCGAGTCGTTGACGAGCATCCCGATCACGCCGCTCACAAGCGTGCCGATCAGCCCGGCGCGCAGCGCCGGCGAGTGCTCGAAGGCGGCCGGCACCACCCCGGCCGACGCCTGCTCGGGGCGCAGGATCGCGTACACGAGGAAGGCGGCGGCCGCGATCACGATCGGCATCAGGTTGGGGCTGAGGAGGGTGGCGAGCATGGCCTGCAGCTTGCGCAGGATGACGTCGAACGCCTCCCCGGTCAGCACCTGCCCCACGAACCTGCCCAGGTGCGTCTGCTCGTCGGCCGGCTTCAGGTAGTTGAGCCAGGCGAACGTCATCACGATCACCCCGCCGGCCACCAGGAACGCGCCCAGCTTCACCAGCGAGACCCGCTTGCCCGCCAGGAGCAGCGCGGTCACCGCGATGCCCGGCACGAACGCGATCACGCCGCCGAAGTCGCTGCCCATCCCGGACCCGCCGAGCACCATCGCGAACGTCCCCAGCCCCACGATCGCGGCCAGCCCCACCTTGCCCGGCCACCGGTGCGCGATCACCGTGGTGGCCAGCAGGGTGCCGGTGGCCAGGAGCGCGAACGGGATGTTCCCCAGGCCGTAGTAGCGGGCCCCGACGTCCGCGCTGTAGCCCATGATGCTGTTGAGCTGCAACGTCGTACCGGTCAGCAGGTCGCCCGCCAGCGTCAGCGCGGTGATCCCGGCCACCACCGCCAGCGGGCCCAGCGGCCGGCGCCGCCACGGCCCCGCGAACGCCGCCGCCGTGACGACCGCCGCCCACCCGAGCACCCCGGCCACCAGCTGCGGCAGGCTCGACCAGGGCAGCAGGTTGACCAGGTAGCTGGAGACGGGCAGGGCGGCCAGGGCGACGGCCGCGAAACGTACCGGGGCCAGGCCCTTGCGGCGGCGCAGCAGCAGGAACGCGACCACGTAGAACAGCACCTGCAGCACGGCCACGGCCGTGAAGTAGATGCCCTTGATCGAACGGATGGCCTGCGCGGTGGCGTCGGCCCGCTGGAGCCGCGCGAACGTCGCGCCCGGCCCGCCGACCTGCAGCGGGACGCCGACCACGGTGCTCGGGACCGGCACCCCGAGCTTGGTCAGGACGGTGGAGGTCAGGTCGGGCAGGATCGAGATGTCCTCGCGGTGGGTGGAGGCCGCGCCGAGCAGGTGGCCCTGCGCGCCGGGCTCGCGCAGCGCGGCCACCCGCAGGTGGGGCACGGAGCCGTGGTCGGACAGGCCCGCGAGCAGTACCGCCGTGTCGGCGGGCAGGACCGACAGCAGCGCGCCCGCCTTGGCGTCGGCCAGCCGCAGCGCCTCCCGCCGCTCGGCGGCGCTGAGCTGGTCGGGCACCTTGGGCAGCTTGCCGCCGGCCAGGTAGGGGCGGACGAGATCGTCCACGTCCATGGCGATCATCCGGCACCGTTCGAGGTCAGGCGTGCGGACCTGGAGCGGGGAGGAGCGGTACTCCTGGACCGCGCCCTGCCGGTCGGCCAGGCCCAGCGCGGCGCCGGGGCCGATGGCGATCGAGCACTGCCCGGCCGCCTTCAGCGCCTCGCCCAGCGTGCCCGCGTTGCGCTGCCCGGCCACGTCGATGAGGTAGCGGTAGCCGGGGATGACCGCGCCCGCGCCCTGCTGCTCGGGCATGGGGGGCGCGCCGCAGCTGTATCCGGCCGCCGACCTGGTGCCGGCCGACACGGTCAGCCAGCCGTCGTAGGGGCAGGTCACGCCGCCGACGGTACGTACGGACAGCGAGCCGATCGCGCTGGACCTCGCCAGCTCCCACAGATTGGGGGAGTCAGCCTGGGTGATGTCGTTCCAGTGCAGGCCGGACACGCCGATCAGCGCGACCCGGCCCGAGCTCGCGTCTTTCGCTGCCTGGGCCGGACCGGCGGACAGCCCCTGGCCGAGCAGGACCTGACCGACCAGCACGGCCAGCACGACTAGCGCGCGCCTCATCCCGATGACCTTCCGTGATCGATGGTTCCGTGGCACGGTAGAGCAAGATCATGTTCCGGCGCCACCGGACCCGACTACCCTCTCATGCGGTGCATGTATCACGTGCGTCGTTCGGATTTGCGGCGGATGGTGCGCGGTCCCCGGGATCGGGCCCTTACGGGGCCGGGGTCTTCACCTTGGCGGCCTTGCTCTCGTGGCCGAGGCGGCCGACGGCCGTGACCACGTACGTCGCGTCCGGCGTGGCCGCGAACGACGGGCTGGTCACGACGGCGACCAGGTTGCGGGCGTCCGTGCCGTGGCAGTCCTTGCCGGACTTGGGCACCTGGTACACCGCGTACGCCCGCGCACCCTGGGACGGCTTCCAGGACAGCTGGGAGCCGGCGGCCTTGAGCCCGGCCGGGGCGGGAGGGGCGGAGCCGCCCAGCCCCTTGATCAGGGGCAGCAGGGCGGGGCGGGAGTAGTGGTTCTTGGCGACGCGGTCCACGGACCCGATGGGGTTGTCCAGCAGGTTCTTGGCGCTGAAGTAGACCTCACCCTTCACCTGCTTGTGATCCCGGTTCACGCCCACCTCGGCGGACAGCTCGCCGGGCTTGGTCCAGGCGCGGTCGTCCTTGGCCCCCACCCGGTAGAGCCCCTGGCCGATGTACAGGTGCACGTCGGTGCCCTTGACCTCGTCGGACCACCAGGCCGCCAGCGTGTTGTAGTCGGCCAGCTTGTGGCCGCGCGGCCAGTAGAGCTGCGGGAGCACGTAGTCGACGGTGCCCGACTTGATCCAGGCGCGCGCGTCCGCGTAGATCGAGTCGTACGCGGACATGCCCGACGTGTTCGAGCCGGTCGGGTCGTTCGACTTGTTGCGCCAGATGCCGAAGGGGCTGATCCCGAACTTGACGTACCCCTTGGTGTCGTGGACGGCCTTGTCGACCTGCGCGACGAGCGTGTTGACGTTGTCGCGCCGCCAGGCGGCGAGCTTCTTGCCGTCGCCGTACTTCGCGAACGCCGCCGCGTCGTCGAACTTCTGCCCCGCCGCCGGGTACGGGTAGAAGTAGTCGTCGAAGTGCACCCCGTCGATGTCGTAACGGGACACCACGTCCGTGATGACCTTGGTCACGTGGTCGCGGACGGCGGGCAGGCCGGGGTTGTAGTAGAGGCGGCCGCCGTACTTGATCGTCCAGTCGGGGTGCTTGCGTGCCGGGTGGCCGGCGGGCAGCTTGGCGGCGCTGTCGCCGTAGGAGGCGCGGTAGGGGTTGAACCAGGCGTGGAACTCCATGCCGCGCTTGTGCGCCTCGTCGATGAGGAACGGCAGCGGGTCCCAGCCGGGGTCCTTGCCGGCCGTGCCCGTCAGATATTGGGTCCAGGGCTCCAGCGACGACTTGTACAGCGCGTCGGAGGCGGGCCGGACCTGGACGAAGACCGCGTTGAGGTTGCGCTTGGCGGCGCCGTCGAGGATCTTCACGTATTCGGCCCGCTGGCGGTCGGGCGAGAGCCCCGTCTTGGAGGGCCAGTCGATGTTCTGGGTGGTGGCGATCCACACCCCGCGCAGCTCGCGCTTGGGATAGCGGGCGTCGGCCGTGCAGGCCGCGGCGGGTGCGGCGGCGATGGCCGTCTTCTTCTTGCTCGCTGCTGGGCTCTCCCCGGCTCCGGGGCCGAACACGTAGGCGGCGGAGGTGGTCACGACCGCGAGAGCAGCAGCGGCTAGGAGTGGGCGTCCAGTTCGCATAATGCCACCCAGTGTGGCAGTTGCCGCGGGATGCTCGGTACGAAAAAAAGAAATCGACTCGTGATGCTTCTGTGACAAAAAGCCATGGCTGGGCCGGGAGGGAGCAAAGCCCTCCCGGCGCCGTCCAGCCTCGTTCCGGACCTCAGTCCGCGGTGTCGGCCACCTTGCTCGCCAGGTTCGGCGGAAGGGGCTCGTAGCGCAGGAAGGTCCGCTGGAACGTCCCGGTGCCGTGTGACATGGATCTCAGATCGATGGCGTACCGGGTGATCTCCAGCTCGGGCACCTCGGCCTTGACCAGCGTACGTCCCGTGCCGACGGGCTCCGTGCCGAGCACCCGCCCGCGCCGCGACGACAGGTCGGACATCACCGACCCCACGTAGTCGTCGGCGACGAGCACCGACAGTTCGTCCACCGGCTCCAGCAGCAGCGTCGACACCTTCGACGCCGCCTCCTTCAGCGCGAGCTGGCCGGCGATCTGGAAGGCCATGTCGGAGGAGTCGACCGAGTGGGCCTTGCCGTCGTACAGGGTGACGCGCACGTCCACCATCGGGTAGCCGGCCACGACGCCCCGCTCCATCTGGGCCCGCACGCCCTTCTCCACCGACGGGATGAACTGCCGCGGCACCACGCCGCCCACGATCTTGTCGACGAACTCGAACCCGCCGCCCGACGGCAGCGGCTCGACCTCGAGGTGGCAGATCGCGTACTGGCCGTGGCCGCCGGTCTGCTTGACGTTGCGGCCCATCGCCTGGCACTTGCCGCCGAACGTCTCGCGCAGCGGCACCCGCAGCCCGACCCGCTCCACCTCGACGCCGTGGCGCTTGGACAGGCGGTCGAACAGCACGTCGGTGTGCGCCTCGCCCATGCACCACAGGACGAGCTGCCGGGTCTCGGCGTTGTTCTCCAGGCGCAGGGTCGGGTCCTCGGCCACCAGCCGCGCCAGGGCCTGCGACAGCTTGTCCTCGTCGGCCTTGGACCTGGCCCTGATCGCCACGGGCAGCAGCGGGTCGGGCATGGCCCAGGCGGTCATCAGCAGCGGGTGCTCGACCTCCGACAGGGTGTCGCCGGTCTCGGCCCGCGACAGCTTGGCCACCGCCACGATGTCGCCCGCCGTGCCCTTGGCCGCGGGGCGCTGCTGCTTGCCCAGCGGGCAGGTCAGGGTGCCGATGCGCTCGTCCACGTCGTGGTCCTCGTGCCCGCGCTCGGCCAGGCCGTGCCCGGACACGTGCACGGTCATGTCGGGGCGCAACGTGCCCGAGAAGACGCGTACGAGGCTGATGCGGCCCACGTACGGGTCGCTGGTGGTCTTGACGACCTCGGCCACGAGCGGGCCGTCGGGGTCGCAGGCGATGCCCTTGACCGGCTTGCCGGACAGGTCGGTGATCTCCGGCAAGGGGTGTTCGAGGGGCGAGGGGAAGCCCTGCGTCATGAGCTCGAGGATCTCCAGCGCGCCGACGCCGAGCCCGCTGCACAGCACCGGGTAGAAGCTGCCGCGCGCGACGGCCTTCTCCAGGTCCTCCACCAGGACCTTGGTGTCGATGGGCTCGCCTTCGAGGTAGCGCTCCATGAGCGATTCGTCTTCGCTCTCCTGGATGATCCCCTCGATCAGCTCGCCGCGGCGCTCCTCGATCTGCGCCGCGTACTCGGCGCCCGGCTCCTTCTCCGTGCGGGCGCCCGTGGCGTAGTTGTAGAACTTCTGCGACAGCAGCCCGATCAGGCCGTTCACATGGCCGTTGGTGATGACCGGCAGGTAAAGGGGCGCGACGCCGTCGCCGAAGACGTCCTGGCACGTCGCGAGGACCTCGTCGAACTCGGCCCGCTGGTGGTCGATCTTGGTGATCACCACCGCCCGCGGCATGCCGACCTGGGCGCACTCGTCCCACAGCATCTGGGTGAGGCCGTCGACCCCCTCGGAGGCCGACACCACGAACAGCGCGGCGTCCGCCGCGCGCAGCCCCGCGCGCAGGTCGCCCACGAAATCGGCGTAACCGGGGGTGTCGAGCAGGTTGATCTTGATACCGTTGTGGACCAGCGGTGCCACGGCGAGGTTGACCGATCGCTGCTGCCGGACCTCGACCTCGTCGAAGTCGCTGACCGTGTTGCCGTCCTCCACGCGGCCGACGCGCTGGACGGTGCCGGTCGCGGCCAGCAGCTGCTCGGCGAGGGTCGTCTTGCCCGCTCCTGAGTGGCCGACCAGCACGACATTGCGTATCGCATCCGCCCTGTCGGCCGTGGGTGCCCTGCCCGCGGCTCCCGCAGCGCCACCGGTGTTCTTCTCTGCCACATCAGCCTCCCGCGTCGCCGGATATTCCAACGACCGCGCCCAAGCGGAGGGTGTCTGGAAACCGCATGGACGCGGTGTGTTCACCAAATACCCCTGTGGCGGATATCACAAGGGGGATGGGGCAAAGAAAGTTGTCAGGCGTTCCATGGCCTACGATCGGACGGCGATGCTCAAACTCCTGCGCCCGGCCATGACCCGGATACTCACCCCGCTGGGCAGGGCCCTCGTCGGCCGCGGGATCGGCCCGAACGCCGTCACGGCGATCGGCACCCTCGGCACGGTCGTCTCCGCCCTGCTCTTCTTTCCCCTGGGCCTGCTGACCTGGGGCGCCCTCGTGATCACCGTGTTCGTGCTGTTCGACCTGCTCGACGGCGTGGTGGCCCGGCTCGGCGGGAAGGGCGGCTCCACCTGGGGCGCGTTCCTCGACTCGACGTTCGACCGGGTGGCCGACGCGGCGATCTTCGCCGGCCTGATCCTCTACTTCATCTCCGTGCACGACACGCTCATGGCCGCCGTGACGCTGGTCTGCCTGATCGCGGGCTCCCTGGTGTCCTATGCCAAGGCCAGGGCGGAGGGGCTCGGGCTCACGGCCGACGTGGGGCTGGCCGAGCGGCCGGAGCGGCTGGTCGTGGCGCTCGTCGCGGCCTGTTTCGCGGGGCTCGGCGTTCCGTACATTCTTCCTGTGGGCATGTGGCTGCTCGCGGCGGCCAGCGTGTTCACCGTGGGGCAGCGCGTGGTGGCCGTCTACCGGCAGACGAGGGAGAGATGAGCGACAAGACGTCTTTCGGCGATCGGGTCGTGGCCGCGGGGTTCGCGGCGGGCTGGAAGCTCGTGCCGCTGCTGCCCGAGCGCCCGACGGCCGCGGTCTTCCGCTTCCTGGCCGACCGGGTCTGGAGCAGGCAGGGCAAGTCCGTGCGCCGGCTGGAGTCCAACCTGGCCAGGGTGACCGGGCTCGACGCGGGCAGCCGCGAGATGCGCGAGCTCAGCAAAGCCGGCATGCGCTCGTACTTCCGCTACTTCCACGAGATCTTCCGGCTGCCGTCGATGGACGTCGAGGAGATCGTGCGCCGCAGCCACACCATCGGGGCCGAGCACGTCCACGCCAACGTGGCGGCCGGGCGAGGCGTGGTGCTGGCGCTGCCCCACATGGGCAACTGGGACCAGGCGGGGGCCTGGCTGGTGGGGGTGGGCCACCCGTTCGCGACCGTGGCCGAGCGGCTCAAGCCGGAGTCGCTGTTCCGCCGGTACGTCGCCTTCCGCGAGGGGCTCGGCATGGAGGTGCTGCCGCTGACCGGCGGCGACGGGCACAACTTCGGCACGCTGGCCACCCGCGTGCGCAAGGGCGGCGTCGTGTGCCTGCCCGCCGAGCGAGACCTGACCAAGGGCGGCGTCGAGGTGCGCTTCTTCGGCGCGACCACCAAGGTCCCCGCCGGGCCGCCGCTGCTGGCCGTGCAGACGGGGGCCGCGCTGCTCCCGGCCATCCTCTACAACGTGGGCGACGACTGGGGCATCCACATCCACGAGGAGGTCCCGGTCCCGGCCGAGGGCACCCGGCAGGAGAAGGTCGCGGCGGTGGCGCAGGGGCTGACCGACGTGTTCGAGAAGGGCATCTCCGAGCACCCGGAGGACTGGCACATGCTGCAGCGGCTCTGGCTGGAAGACCTCGCGCGATGAGGATCGGCATCGTCTGCCCCTACTCGTGGGACATGCCGGGAGGGGTCAAGCAGCACATCGACGACCTGGCCCAGGCGCTGATCGCGCAGGGGCACGAGGTGTCGGTGATCGCGCCGGCGGCCGACGACGACGAGCTGCCGCCGTACGTGACGGGCGCCGGCCGGGCCATGCCGGTGCCGTACAACGGGTCGGTGGCCAGGATGTCGTTCGGCTTCCTGTCGGCCGCGCGGGTGCGGCGGTGGGTGCGCACGGGCGAGTTCGACGTGCTGCACATCCACGAGCCGCTGATCCCGAGCCTGGGCGTGCTGGCCTGCTGGGCGGCCAAGGGGCCGATCGTGGCCACGTTCCACGCGTCGTTCACGCGCTCGCGGGCCATCGCGGTGGCCGAGCCGTTACTGCGCAGCGCGCTGGAGAAGCTGACGGGCCGCATCGCGGTCTCCGACGCGGCCCGCAAGAGCCTGGTCGAGCAGTTCGGCGGCGACGCCGTGCTGATCCCCAACGGCGTCACCGTCTCCCGCTACACCGAGGCCGAGCCGCTCGACGGCTGGGGCCCCGACGGCGCCACGATCGGCTTCCTGGGCCGGATGGACGAGGAGCGCAAGGGGCTGCCGATCCTGCTCGACGCGTTCAGGACGCTCGCGGCCCGTCGGCCCGGCCTGAAGCTGCTGCTCGCCGGGCCCGGCGACGCCAAGGACGTGTACGAGCGGGTGCCGAAGGAGTTCCACGACCGGGTGACCGTGCTGGGCATGGTGAGCGAGGCCGACAAGATCCGCGCCTACCACTCGGTGGACGTGTTCTGCGCGCCCAACACGCGCGGCGAAAGCTTCGGCATCGTGCTGGCCGAGGCCATGGCGTCCGGGGCGACGGTGCTGGCCAGCGACATCCCGGCCTTCCGCAGGGTGCTGGGCGAGGGGCAGGCGGGCGCCCTGTTCGCCAACGGCGACGCGGACTCGCTGGCGCGCGAGGCCACCGCGCTGCTCGACGCGCCCGAGCGGCGGGCCAAGCTGGCCGCCGAGGCGCTGGTGGCGGTGCGGAAGTACGACTGGTCGACGGTGGCGCGGGACGTCGTACGCGTCTACGAGACCGTCACCACCAGCGGGGCGGGGCGCGTGGAGGAAGACCTGTGACACCCACCATCGTCGTGCTGATCGCCGGCATCGTCGTCGTGCTCCTGGCCGTCTACGTCTCCTGGCGCGCGGGCCGGCTCGACCGCCTGCACATCCGGCTCGAACTGGCCCAGGAGTCGCTGGACGCCGCGCTGATGCGGCGCAGGGCGGTGGTGCTGGAGCTGGCCGGGTCGCGCCTGCTCGACCCCGCCACCTCCCTGGTGCTGGCCGCCGCCGCGCACGAGGCCAGGACGGCGGGCCCGGAGGAGCGCGAGCACGCCGAGAGCGACCTGTCGCGCGCCCTGCGGGCGGCCGTGGACCAGGAGCGGTTCAGGGAGAAGCTGTCGGAGTCGCGCGGCGGCGGTGACCTGCTGGACGAGCTCGACACGGCGGTGGCCAAGGTCGTTTACTCGCGCCGCTTCTACAACAATGCGGTTGCGGTCACGAGGACCGCGCAGCGGCGCTGGCTGGCCAGAACCCTCCGCCTGGCCGGGCATACCGAATACCCGCAATTCTTCGAGATTGATGACAATCCGCCAGCGGCTATGGCAACTGAATGACCTGATTTGGGGAAGCCAGTAAGCTTCATCCCGTTTTTCGGGCTGAAGCGAGGAGTGTTCACGTGCGGCTACCCCGGATGATCACGGTCACATTGGCCGGTGCGGCGGTGCTGCTGCCCGTCGTGTCCTGCTCCTCCCAGGAGGAGCCCGCCCCCGGGAAGGCGCCCCAGGCCGCCACGGCCGCGCCCAGCGAGCAGCCGACCGAGGCGCCCGAGGGGCACCCGTTCACCGGCAAGCCGTACGACGAGCTGAAGCCCGTGCTCGCGGTGAAGATCGAGAACACCGCGGCGGGCAAGCCGCAGCTCGGTCTCAAGAGCGCGGACATCGTCTACGTCGAGCAGGTCGAGGCGGGCCTGACCCGGCTCATGGCGGTCTTCTCCTCCAAGGTCCCGCCCAAGGTCGGCCCCGTCCGCAGCGCCCGCATCTCCGACCTGCACATCACGCCGCAGTTCGGCAAGCCGGCCTTCGCCTACTCGGGCGTGCAGACGCTGATGCTGCCGTTCGTGGCCAAGGCGTCGCTGTTCGACGTCGGCGACACGCGCAACCCGGGCGCCTACTTCCGCCAGCCGGGCCGCTTCGCCCCCTACAACCTCTTCGCCAACACCAAGGACCTCTTCTCCAAGGCCCCCAAGGCGAGCAAGGCCAAGGACATCGGCTTCACCTTCGGCGACGCCCCGGCCGAGGGCGGTGTGGACAAGAAGTCGTACACGGTCAAGTGGCCCGCGGCGCGCTTCACCTTCGCCTGGTCGGAGGAGAAGAAGCAGTGGCTGATCTGGCAGGACGGCAAGAAGGACATGGCGGCGGAGGGCGGCCAGCTCGGCGCGCCCACGATCGTCGTCCAGTACACCAAGACCGAGCGCTCGCAGTTCCACGACAAGAACCAGAGCTACACGCCGCTCGTGCACACCACGGGCAAGGGCAAGGCGATCGTGCTGCGCGACGGCAAGGCGTACCAGGCGAACTGGGAGCGGGAATCCGAGGACACCGGTACGACGTTCACCACGGAGAGCGGCGAGCCGATGAACTTCGCGCCCGGCCAGGTCTGGGTGGCGCTCGCCAGCCGCAAACCCGTCATCCCCTAGACGCCTACGTGTCTAACTATGGCGATAAATCCTGACATCTTGGCATGTCGGGGGAGGGGTCCTTCAGGACCTACCATGGGGTTGATAACTTACCGAAGCCGTGAGAGCCGTGAGGATGACCGTGTCGACCAGCACGCCTGAAAGCACCCCCGTCACCGGAACCGCCCGTGTCAAGCGTGGCATGGCCGAGATGCTCAAGGGCGGCGTCATCATGGACGTCGTCACCCCCGAGCAGGCCAAGATCGCCGAAGACGCCGGCGCGGTGGCCGTCATGGCCCTCGAGCGTGTGCCCGCCGACATCCGCGCCCAGGGCGGGGTCTCCCGGATGAGCGACCCGGACATGATCGACGGCATCATCGCCGCCGTGTCGATCCCCGTGATGGCCAAGGCCCGCATCGGCCACTTCGTCGAGGCCAGGGTCCTGCAGGCGCTCGGCGTCGACTACGTGGACGAGTCGGAGGTGCTGACCCCGGCCGACTACGCCAACCACATCGACAAGTGGCAGTTCACCGTGCCGTTCGTGTGCGGGGCCACCAACCTGGGCGAGGCCCTGCGCCGCATCACCGAGGGCGCGGCCATGATCCGCTCCAAGGGCGAGGCCGGCACCGGCGACGTCTCCAACGCCGTCACCCACATGCGCACGATCCGCGCCGAGATCAAGCGCCTCACCTCGCTGCCCGAGGACGAGCTGTACGTCGCGGCCAAGGAGCTGCAGGCCCCGTACGAGCTGGTCGTCGAGGTGGCCAAGACGGGCAAGCTGCCGGTCGTGCTGTTCACCGCGGGCGGCATCGCCACCCCGGCCGACGCCGCGATGATGATGCAGCTCGGGGCCGAGGGCGTGTTCGTGGGCTCGGGCATCTTCAAGTCGGGCGACCCGGCCAAGCGCGCCGCGGCCATCGTCAAGGCCACGACCTTCTACGACGACCCCGACGTCATCGCCAAGGTCTCGCGCGGCCTGGGCGAGGCCATGGTCGGCATCAACGTCGACGAGATCCCCCAGCCGCACCGCCTGGCCGAGCGCGGCTGGTAGGCGGCGCGTCGCTGCAGGTCGCCCGGCCTGCCCATGTGGCATGATCACGTACGGCAGCCGGGGCGCACCACAGTGTGACGATGAAAATCGCCAGAAAAGGTGGCATCCGCGAAGGTTGCCGCCTTTTCTGTGTTGTGTGGCGTTCACCAAGTAGTCATGATCTTCAGTAAAGCTACCTGGCGTCCCCCTCACCCTTGATCGTCACAGGAGCGACACGTGTCCAAGCTGAACCGCCGGCACTTCCTCGTCACAGGGTTAGCGGCGGGCGCCGCCGCGACCATCCCGGCGACCGCCGCCTTCGCCGATCCCGACCCCGCCGTCGAGCTGGCTTCGCGTGACCTGCGCACCGACCCCTTCACGCTCGGCGTCGCCTCCGGTGACCCCGACCACGAGGGCTTCGTCCTGTGGACCAGGCTCGCCCAGGAGCCGCTGGCCGAGGACGGGTTCGGCGGCATGCCGCAGCGGCCGTTCCCGGTCCAGTGGCAGGTGTACGCCGACGAGCGGTGCCGCCGCGTCGTCCGCTCCGGCGTGAGCGTGGCCACGCCCGAGTGGGGCCACAGCGTGCACGTCGAGGTCGACCGGCTGAGCTCGGATCGCGAGTACTGGTACCGCTTCCGCGTCGGCAAGTACGTCTCGCCGGTCGGGCGCGCCCGCACCGCGCCGCACCCGCTGTCGTACGGCACCTCGCTGGCGATGGCGTTCGTCTCGTGCGCCCAGTACGAGCACGGCTACTTCACGTCGTACCGCAGGCTGGCCGAGGAGAACGCGGATCTCATCCTGCACCTGGGCGACTACCAGTACGAGTACACCAAGGACACCTACACCATCCCCGGCGGCAACGTCCGCGACCACGAGGGCCCCGAGACCGAGAGCCTGGCCAACTACCGCCAGCGCCACGCCCAGTACAAGGCCGACCCCGACCTGCAGGCGGCGCACGCGTCCGCGCCGTGGCTGGTGGTGTGGGACGACCACGAGGTCGACAACAACTGGGCCGACGAGATCCCCGAGAAGCCCGAGGTCCCCCAGCCGAACTTCCTGGCCAGGCGCGAGGCCGCCTTCCGGGCCTACTACGAGAACATGCCGCTGCGCCGCACCTCCATCCCGCGCGGCATCGACATGCAGCTCTACCGGCGGATCCGGTGGGGCCGGATGGCCATGTTCCACATGCTCGACACCCGCCAGTACCGCGACGACCAGGGCTGCGGCGACGGCTACCGCGACTGCCCGGCCGCCGTGGACCCGGCGCGCTCGCTCACCGGGGCCGAGCAGGAGTCCTGGCTGCTGGACGGCTTCCACAACTCCCGCGCGCAGTGGGACATCATCGGGCAGCAGGTCTTCTTCGCCCAGCGCGACAACAACGCCGGCCCCGCCAAGATCACCAGCCAGGACGCCTGGGACGGCTACGTCGCCTCCCGGCAGCGCATCACCCAGGGCTGGGTGGACGCCAAGGTGCGCAACCCCGTCGTGCTGACCGGCGACGTGCACGCGCACTGGGCCAGCGACCTCAAGCTGAACTACGACGACCCGACCGGGCCGTCGGTGGGCTCCGAGCTGGTGGCCAGCTCGATCTCGACCGGCGGCGACGGGGCGGACTCCGACCCGGCCACGCACCCGTTCCTGACGATCAACCCGCACCTGAAGTTCTACAACAACCAGCGCGGTTACGTGCTGACGAAGATCGAGCGGGACCAGCTGACCGCGGACTTCAAGGTCGTGCCGAAGGTGCAGACGCCGGGTGCCGACGTCTACACGCGGGCCACGTTCGTGGTGGAGGACCGGGTGCCGGGGGTGCAGCAGACCTACCTGCGGCCGCTCGACCCGACGCTGCGCGCCCAGCAGCAGCTGACCGTGGAGGAGACGGTCCGCCTGGAGACCGAGCGTCCCTGACGGACGGTCCGACGAGCGGCACCCCGGTTTCCGGGGTGCCGCTTTTTTCTTGACCGGAATATTAGCCAGGCTAAGTTAGTTGGGCTAAGCATGAGGGACGACCCCACCCGCCTGGCCGAGCAGGTCTCCACGGTGCTGCGCCACCTGGTCCTCCTGCTCAGGCGCACCGTCGCCGGCCAACCCGTCACCAGCCAGCAGTACGCCGTGCTCGGCTCGCTCGAACCCGGCCCGCGCCGCATGACCGAGCTGGCCGAGGAGCACGCCGTACAGCTGCCCACCATGACCGTGCAGATCAACCGCCTGGAGGACGCCGGCCTGGTGGCGCGCGGCTCCGATCCGGCCGATGCCCGCGTCAGGACGGTCGAGCTGACCGGCGAGGGCCGCGCGCGGCTGCTCGCCGTGCGGCGGGCCAGGATCGCCCACCTCAGCCAGGAGCTGGCCGCGCTCACCGACGACGAGCGCGCCACGCTCGCGGCCGCGCTGCCCGTCCTGGCCAAGCTCGGCCGCAACCCCAGGTAGGCCGGCAACCCCCCGGCAGGTCGGCATCCCCCGGTGGGCCGGCCGCGACCCCAGGTAAAGGAGCACCATGCAATCCGGCGGCGGAATCCTTCGCCAGCCCATGTCCGTCTGGGCCACCGCGTTCGCCGCGGTCGTGGCCTTCATGGGCATCGGCCTCGTCGACCCCATCCTCCCCTCCATCGCCCAAGGTCTGAAGGCCACGCCCAGCCAGGTTTCGCTGCTGTTCACCAGCTACTTCCTCGTGACGGCGGTGGCGATGCTGATCACCGGCTGGGTCTCCAGCCGCATCGGCGGCAAGCGGACGCTGCTGGCCGGGCTGGCGCTGGTCATCGTGTTCGCCGCGCTCGCCGGCACCTCCACCAGCGTCGGCGAGCTCGTCGGCTTCCGCGCGGGCTGGGGCCTGGGCAACGCGCTGTTCGTGGCCACCGCGCTGGCCGTCATCGTGGGCGCGGCCAGCGGCGGCGCGGAGTCGGCGATCATCCTGTACGAGGCCGCCCTCGGCCTGGGCATCTCCGCCGGCCCCCTGGTGGGCGCCCTGCTCGGCGACTGGAACTGGCGGGCCCCGTTCTTCGGCACCGCGACCCTGATGGCCGTCGGCCTGGTGCTGATCGTCACCCTGCTCAGAGCCACGCCGAAGCCCGCGGCCAAGACCAGCCTCGCCGCCCCCATCAAGGCCCTCGCCCACGGCGGCCTGTCCACCACGGCCTTCACCGCGCTCTTCTACAACTTCGCGTTCTTCACCGTGCTGGCCTTCACCCCGTTCATCCTGCACATGTCCCCCTACGGCATCGGCGCGGTCTTCTTCGGGTGGGGCGTCTGCGTGGCGCTGGCCTCGGTGTTCGGCGCGCCGCCGCTGCAACGCAAGATCGGCTCGGTGAACGTGCTGCACCTGTCGCTGGCGCTGCTGGCCGTGTTCCAGATCGGCATCGCATTGTCCGGACACGCCGGGATCATCCTGTTCACGGTGCTGTCCGGCATCCCCATCGGCCTGAACAACACCGTCTTCACCGAGTCGGCCATGGTGGTCTCCGACGCGCCCAGGCCCGTCGCCTCCGCGGGCTACAACTTCGTGCGCTGGATGGGCGGCGCGCTGGCCCCGTTCATCGCCACCAAGCTGGGCGAGGAGATCGGCGTCGCCGTCCCGTACGCGCTCGGCGCCGCGTGCTGCCTGGCCGGCATGGCCGTCCTTTACCTGCGGCGCCACCACCTGCGCGTCCTGAGCCGGGTGGACGCCGACCACACGCTCCAGGACGCTGTGGCTCCCGCCGCCCACGGGGCCTGATTTCCCGTCCCGCGACCGCACCCCGGCACGCCCCGCCCGCCCGCGCGCGACGCGGGCGGGCGAGGCGAAAAGGGCCCGGTAGGAAGATCCAGGCCCATCCTGGTGTTGAATTGTCTGAACCCGCACCCAGACGGAAGGATCGACTGTGCCCACGATCGGTGTACTCGCTCTCCAGGGAGATGTGCGCGAGCATGCGCGCATGCTTCAGGAGGCAGGAGCGTCGGCCACAGCCGTGCGCCGACCGGCCGAGCTGGACGCGGTCGACGGCCTGGTCATCCCCGGTGGGGAGTCGACCACCATGTGGAAGCTCGCCGAGACCTTCGACATGCTGGAGCCGCTGCGGCTGCGGGTCAAGGAAGGCATGCCCGCCTACGGCTCCTGCGCCGGCATGATCATGCTGGCCGACAGGATCGAGGACGGCGTCGCCGGCCAGCAGACGATCGGCGGCATCGACATGGTGGTCAGGCGCAACGCGTTCGGCCGCCAGGTCGACTCCTTCGAGTCCGACCTGGACTTCGCGGGGGAGCGGGTGCACGCGCTCTTCATCCGCGCGCCCTGGGTCGAATCCCTCGGCGGCGACGTCGAAGTGCTGGGCAGGTGCGAGCCTGGGGATAGGATCGTCGCGGTCCGTCAAGGGCCGTTGCTCGCGACGTCGTTCCACCCCGAGCTGACCGGGGACACTCGCGTGCACCGTTACTTCGTAGACATGGTGAGGGAGCTCTAGGTAATGTCCGGCCACTCCAAATGGGCGACGACGAAGCACAAGAAGGCCGCGCTCGACGCCAAGCGCGGCAAGCTGTTCGCGAAGCTCATCAAGAACATCGAGGTGGCGGCACGGACCGGCGGCCCCGACCCGGACGCCAACCCCACCCTCTTCGACGCCATCTTCAAGGCGAAGAAGAACTCCGTGCCCAACGACAACATCGAGCGCGCCCGCAAGCGCGGCGGCGGCCTCGAAGCCGGTGGCGCCGACTGGCAGACCATCATGTACGAGGGCTACGCGCCCGGCGGCGTCGCGGTGCTCATCGAGTGCCTCACCGACAACCGCAACCGCGCGGCCTCCGAGGTCCGCGTCGCGCTGACCCGCAACGGCGGCTCGCTGGCCGACCCCGGGTCGGTCTCCTACATGTTCAACCGCAAGGGCGTCGTCATCGTGCCCAAGCAGAACGGGCTCGACGAGGACACCGTGCTCATGGCCGTCCTCGAGGTGGGCGCCGAGGAGGTCAACGACCTGGGCGAGTCGTTCGAGGTCGTCTCCGAGGCCGGTGACCTGGTGCCGGTCCGCAAGGCGCTGCAGGACGCCGGGATCGACTACGACTCGGCCGAGTCGAGCTTCCTGCCGACGATGAGCGTGCCGCTGGACGAGGATGGCGCCAAGAAGGTGTTCCGCCTCATCGACGCGCTGGAGGACAGCGACGACGTGCAGAACGTCTTCGCCAACTTCGACGTGCCGGACGACGTGCTGGCGGCGCTGGACTAGCGGCCGGACGGCTGAGGGCTCGGCGCGGCCGGGCCCTTGTTCGTGTGTGCTCTTGTTCGACAAGCGTTTCCCGTTCCGGGGCTTTCTTCGGGTGCGAGAGAGGGCGGGGCAGCGTAGGGTCGGGCGACGTGACTTCCCCCACCCCTCCACAGGCACCCTCTCCGGCGCTCGGCTGGCTGCTGGCCGTGCCCGCGCTGCTCGGCACCCTGATCTCGCTGGTGCTGCCCACGGCCCAGACGATGTGGCTCAGCCTGCAGCGCGGCGGCGTCCTGAGTGAGAGCACGTACGTGGGGTTCGCCAACTACGGCAGGCTGCTGGGCGACGGGACGTTCTGGCGGGCGGCGTGGTTCACGCTGACGCTGGTCGCGGTGCCGTTGCTGGTCGCCGTGGTGGTGGCGCCGCTGCTGGCGCTGGCGCTCGACCGGGCGGGCACGTGGCCGCGGCGGGCCGGGCGGATCGCGTTGTCGCTGGCGGTCGTCACGTTCTCGCCGGTGGGGGTGGCGGCGGCCTGGATGCGCGGGCTGGCGCCGGACGCGCCGGGCCTGGCGGGGCTGGCCGAGGGGTTGCGCGACCCCGCGAGCGCGCCTGGAACGCTCCGGTTGATCATCGCGGCCGGAACTTTCGGGGTGGTGTGCGCGCTGGCGGTCATGGCGTTCCTGCCCGCCCTGCGCGCCGGCTCCGTCCCACAGGGCTTCTCCGGTGCGCCCGGCCTCCCTGGTGGACCCGGCCTCCCTGGTGGGCCCGGCTCCTTCGGTGGGCCCGGCTCTTCCGGGGCGTCGGGTGGTGGTGTGGCGCCGGCGATGCTCGTGGTGGGTGTGGTCGTCGCGATCGCGACGGTCGCGGTCGGGCTCCAGACGTTCTCCATCGGCCTCGTGCTCACCCGGGGAGGCCCTGAGCGCTCCACAGAGACGCTCGCGGGGCTCCAGTACGACTCCGCCTTCCGGATGGCCGAGTTCGGCCCTGGCGCGGCCGTTGCGACCCTCACGGGGATGATCCTCGGCGTACTGGGCATCGTCGCGACGATCGTGGCGGCGACCTCCCGGCTGAGCATCACGCTGACCCCCCGCACCGCGCCCGCGGCCTCTCCGGGGGCACCGACCGCGCCGGGCGGGGGTGCCGGGCGGGGCGCCTCACCCGTCGGCATGGCCGTCGGGATCGTGGCGCTGGTGGTCTTCGTCGCCGTCGCGCTCGTGTGCGCCTGGCCGTGGATCGACGGCGTGCTCGCCTCGCCCGGCACCGAGGCGGGCTCCCTGCGCGCCCAGGTGAACACCTGGATCCCGGCCATCGGCGGAGCGGTCGTCTCGGTGGGCGTCGCCTACCTGGCGGCGCTCGGGATCGGCGGCCTGCGACCGCTGGGGCGCGGGAGCGAGTGGCTGCTGGTGGCCTTCGCGCCGTGGTTGTTCGTCGGCCCGGGGCCCCTCGGCGTCGCGAACTGGCAGAACATGCGCAACATGGGCCTCATCGACTCCTTCCTGGCGCTTTTTCCGCCCCTCCTGGTCAGCGTCCCGGCCCTGTTCGTCCTCACGCTCCTGTGCAAGGGGCTGGCCCAGCGCACCGACAAGGACTTCTTCGGCGGCGTCTTCCTGCCGTCGCTCCCCATGGCGGGCATCCTCGCCGGGGCCGTCGCCCTGCTGAACGCCCAGGGCCTCATCTGGCCGCTGCTGGTCGCGCAGAAGCCCACGTTGTTCACCGCCCCGGTGGCGCAGATGGCCCAGCTCGGGTCCTTCTCCGTGGCCACGCCGGACGTCGGCGCCTCGACCCCCTTGCTCGTCGTCGCCGTCGCGCTGGTCGCCGTCGTGGCCGCCCAGCTGCTCTACCTCGACAGACTCGCCATCACGACGAACGGCTCGCGCCCGCGCCTCGCCGCCGCGTAGGCGCGGCACCGGCGTTATCAGGTGGACCGCCGGCGCGGCCCGCCATAGGTTGGATGGTCGTGGAAATTCGCAACCTGACCCCTGAAGACCTTGATGACGTCCTCGACGTGCGCAGGCGCTCGTTCGGGCCGCTTTCCCCCGGCGACACCGACAGGTGGCGCCTGGCTGTGCTCCCGGCGCTCGATGAGGGCCGCTACCTGGGGGTGTTCGACGGCTCCAGGATCGCCGGCGCCGCGCGGCTGCGCCGGTTCACGCAGTGGTGGCACGGCAAGCCGCAGCCGATGGCGGGTGTCGCGGGAGTCACCGTCAACCCCGAGGACCGTGGCCGGGGCGTCGGCACCCTGCTCATGAGGGCCGTCGTCGACCGGGCCGCTACGCTCGGCGACGCGGTCTCCGCCCTGTATCCGGCCACCACGCCGATCTACCGCTCGATCGGCTACGAGCACGCCGGGGCCCAGCACAAGGTGCGGCTGCCGGCCGAGTCGTTGCGCCAGATCCGGCCGTCCGGGCAGGTCAAGCTGCGCAGGATGGGCCCGGCCGACGCGGCCGAGCTCGTCTCCGTCCTGCACCGCGTGCACGCCGCCGCCCGCGCCAGCGGGCCCGTCTCCTGGGACGAGGACACCTGGAGCCTGTGGCTGGGAAACCCGGACGACTTCCTCTACCTGGCCGAGGACGGCTACGTCATCTACCGGTGGCGTGGCGACGACATGCAGGTGGAGAACCTGGTCGCCGGGTCGGAGGAGACCGCCAGGGCGTTGTGGTCGCTGGTGGGCACCGCCTCGTCGATCGCGCGCAACGTCGTGGCCGCCGTGGCTCCGGACGATCCGGTGTTGTGGCTGGTGCGGGAGCGGTCCAACGAGGAGGACCGGCAGGCGCGGTGGATGTTCCGGGTGCTGGACGTGGCCGCCGCGGTCGAACGGCGGGGCTATCCGGCGTACGTGACCTGCGATGCCGTCGTCACGGTTGACGACCCGCTGAGAGGCGGGGGTTCGTGGCGGCTGGAGGTCGCGGGCGGGGCCGGTGCGGTCACGCCGGTGGAGGAGCCCGGGGCCGTGCTCTCCGTGAACGGGTTCTCGGCGCTGTACGCGGGGGTTCCGACGGCCACGTTGCGGTTGAGCGGGCTGATGTCGGGTGACGACCGGTACGACGAGGCGCTCGACACGGCCTTCGCCGCCAAGCCGTACATGCTGGACTACTTCTGATCCGGGACGTGCCTGGAGCTCCTTGCCCCGGCCGGCGGGCGATTCCCGATGCGTGGGCGCCCCGGCCGGGGTAAAGTCTCTTGCCGAACAGGTGTTCGGCGACGAGAGGGCGGGCCGGTGCGGGTGATGGGCGTCGATCCGGGGCTGACCCGGTGCGGCCTGGGCGCTGTCGAGGGGCGGCCGGGCGCGCCGCTGACGCTCGTGGCCGTCGGGGTGGTGCGCACCGGGGCCGACGAGGAGCTCGGCGCGCGGCTCGTGGGCATCGAGGCCGGCATCGAGCAGTGGCTCGACGACGTGCGGCCCGACGCGGTGGCGGTCGAGCGCGTCTTCAGCCAGCACAACGTACGCACCGTCATGGGCACGGCCCAGGCGGCCGGGATCGCCGTGCTGTGCGCGGCCCGGCGCGGGCTTCCCGTGGCGCTGCACACGCCGTCCGAGGTCAAGGCGGCCATCACCGGCAGCGGCACCGCCGACAAGAAGCAGATCGGCGCCATGGTCACCCGGCTGCTGCGGCTGAGCGAGATGCCCAAGCCCGCCGACGCCGCCGACGCGCTGGCCCTGGCGATCTGCCACGTGTGGCGCGGCGGCGCCCAGCACCGCCTCGCCGCGGCCCTGGCCAAGGCCACCCGCAAGGACCCCAGGCCGTGACCTCCCGCGACCCGGCTGCCGCGGCCGGGGCGGTGATGTGCCGTCGCGGTGCGCCCTCGCGGCGTGTCGTGCGCGCTCATGCGGGAGGATGTCGCGCTGTGACCCTCGCCGTTGGCGTGCGGGCTCCGGCGGCGTGGAAGGATGGTGGGCTGTGATCGCGTCGGTGTCGGGCAAGGTGACCGCGATCGCTCCCGACGGAGCCGTGATCGAGGTCGGTGGCGTCGGCATCCTCACCCACTGCACTCCGGGCACGCTCGCCACGCTGCGGATCGGGGAGGACGCCCGCCTGGCCACGTCGCTGGTGGTGCGGGAGGAGTCGCTCACCCTGTACGGGTTCGCCACGGACGACGAGCGTGCCGTGTTCGAGCTGCTGCAGACGGCCAGCGGCGTCGGCCCCAAGCTGGCGCTGGCGATGCTCGCCGTCCACACGCCCAACGCGCTGCGCGTCGCCGTGGCAAGCGCCGACCTCAAGGCGCTCACGCAGGTGCCGGGGATCGGGCAGAAGGGGGCGCAGCGGATCGTGCTGGAGCTGAAGGACCGGCTCGGCACGCCCGAGGAGGCGGTCAACGCCGCGCTCAACGGGGAGCGGCGCGTGGCGGCCTGGCGGGATCAGGTTCATTCGGGGCTGGTGGGGCTGGGCTACTCCGGCAAGGACGCCGACGAGGCCGTCGCCGCCGTGGAGCCCGTCGCCGACGCCGACCTCCTCGCCGGACGCCAGCCGCAGGTGGCCGCGCTTCTGAAGGCCGCACTCCGATCCCTGAGCGTCCGATGACCCGCCGCCGCCCTGCCCGCCCGCGCGCCTTTTCTGGCTTTTACGGCGGGGCCAGGGCGACCGCACGCGCCGACGCTGGTTTCCGCCCGTCATGGCCGGTCGTGAAGGCTCACGGGCTGCTCGCCGTGACGAGCGAGACGTGGGCCTGGCACCGTGGCCCGGCCGGGCGCCGCCCGCATTGCGCCGGGCCTCGCCGCACCACGTCCCGCCGACGCGGCGCGATGGGCTTCCGCCGTGCGCGGGGAGCGACCGTCGTGGCGGCTTCGCGCCGTCTGGATGCACCCTTGACGACGTTGCGGCGGCTGGGTGTTGGCTCGGCGGCGTTGCGTGGTGCCGGGGTCGGCGTGGTGGGGTTGGGTCGCTCAGTTGCTCGGCCGGTGAGGGCATGCCGGTCGGGTGTCGGTGTGAGGGTGTGGCGGGGTGTCGGTGATCGAGCTGCTGTGAGGGGGTGTGGGTGTGGGGTTTGAGCGGGAGTTGGTGTCGCCCGACGCCGGTGGCGACGAGTTGCAGATCGAGGCGGCGCTGCGGCCGAAGCGGCTCGGCGAGTTCATCGGCCAGGGCCGGGTGCGCGAGCAGCTCTCCCTCGTGCTCGAAAGCGCCCTGCGCAGGCAGCGGCCGCCCGACCACGTGCTGATGAGCGGGTCGCCGGGGCTCGGCAAGACCACGCTGGCCATGATCGTCGCCGCCGAGCTCAACGCGCCGCTGCGGATCACCTCCGGGCCCGCGCTGGAGCGGGCGGGCGACCTCGCCGCCATCCTGTCCACGCTCGCCGAGGGCGAGGTGCTGTTCATCGACGAGATCCACCGGATGGCCAGGCCCGCCGAGGAGATGCTCTATCTCGCCATGGAGGACTTCCGGGTCGACATCGTCGTCGGCAAGGGCCCGGGAGCCACGGCCATTCCGCTCGACATCGCCCCCTTCACGCTCGTCGGCGCCACCACCAGGGCCGGGTTGCTGCCCGCGCCGCTGCGCGACCGGTTCGGGTTCACCGCGCACATGGACTTCTACGAGGTCGGCGAGCTGGAGCAGGTGCTCTACCGCTCGGCCAAGCTGCTCGGCGTCGCGCTGCCCGGCGACGGGGCGCACGAGATCGCCAGGCGGTCCAGGGGGACGCCCCGCATCGCGAACCGGCTGCTCAGGCGGGTACGGGATTTTGCGGACGTAAGGGCCGATGGAGTGATAAATCGGGATATTGCCGCGGCGGCGCTCAATCTGTACGAAGTCGACCCCGAAGGGCTCGACCGGCTCGACAGGGCGGTGCTCGGCGTGCTGCTGAAGAAGTTCGGCGGCGGCCCGGTCGGGCTGTCCACGCTGGCCGTGGCCGTGGGGGAGGAGCCGGAGACCGTCGAGGTGGTGGCCGAGCCGTTCCTCGTACGCCAGGGCCTGCTGGCCAGAACCCCGCGCGGCCGGGTCGCGACGGCGGCCGCCTGGAGCCACCTCGGCATGACCCCACCCCCCGACGCGTTCGGAGCCGCGGTATTCGACTCAGACGGCTGATCACAGAACGGTTGCAACCGTTTCAAAATGGGAACTTCCCCGCGCGCCGAAACGCTGCCTCGTTGCCGCGTTTCGCAACAACGGCCTACACTCCGTGGCTTGGCTAGCTGTGTAGGCTGACGGGCTGAGCGGCGCGGCCCGACGCAACGCACGGAATTTCCGGCGCGAGGCCGGTGTCAACTTCTTGTACGACAATGGAAGGTCGCCCCTTATGGACATGGGACAACTCGGTAGCATCTTGCCGCTGATTCTGCTGGTGGTGGTGTTCTACTTCCTGCTGATCCGCCCTCAGCGCAAGCGTCAGCAAGAGGCGCTCCAAATGCAGAACTCCCTGGCTCCCGGCGCCCGGGTCATGACCACGACCGGACTGTTCGGCACCGTGGTGGCGGTGGACAATGAGGACGTGGTCCTCGAGATCGCTCCGGGGATCGAGACGCGCTGGGTGAAGGCCGCGATCGGCCGTGTCGTCACGCCGGGGGACGCTCCCGCGGCGGACGAGACCTCCGATGACGAGGCCACATCTGGCGAGGAGGGTAAGAAGGAGTCCGAGGCCACCGTGGATCGCAACGATGACCAGGACTCCAGCACCAAGCAGTCCTGACTAAGCTCTGCGACAAACCTCTATCTGAAAGAACTGACGACCAGTGGCCCGACCGACCAGCCGCCACAGCCGACCGGGGCGAACGCTCCTGGTGCTGCTGGCGCTCATCCTCGCCCTGGGCGGGACGATGTTCCTGCAGAAGGCGTTCACGCCCAAGCTGGGTCTCGACCTCGCCGGCGGCACGACGGTGACTCTATCCCCGGTGACGCAGAACAACGCGGCACCGCCGGATGAGATCCTCGATCGCGCGGTCAACATCATCCGCGAGCGAGTCAACGGCACCGGCATCTCCGATGCGGAGGTCGCCAAGTCCGGCAGCAACATCATCATCTCGATCCCGGGCGTCGGACAGAGCGAGGCCATCAAGCTGGTCGCCACCACCGCGGAGCTGCGCTTCCGCCAGGTGCTGGCCATGGAGGCCACGCAGGTTCCCCAGAACCTGACCACCAACGCGCCGACGCCGAGCCCGTCGGCTTCGGCGAGCCAGTCCGCCACCCCCAAGTCCAGCAAGTCCGGCTCTCCCGCGGCTTCCACTCCCCAGCCCAGCACGTCCCCGACGGGCAAGGCGCTGTCGTCCGCGCTGACCGCGCCGACGCCCGCCACGTCGGTGGCGACGCAGCCGCCGGCCACGGAGAACCCGCAGAAGCAGGAGAAGAAGGGCCAGGACGGCAAGGCCACCCCGACGGCGGCGCCGTCCGGCCAGCCCAGCACGCCGCCCGCGCAGGACCAGAACGCCGGCGTCAACACCCAGGGCATCGACCCGGCGGTGCTGGCCCAGTTCAACAAGCTCGACTGCGCCAACCCGGCCAACCGCGGCCAGGGCGTCCAGGACGACCCGAAGAAGCAGTTCGCCGGCTGCGAGACGGACGGCAGCTACAAGTACGTCCTCGACGTGGCCAAGGTCGTCGGCACCGACATCGACACGGCTTCGGCGGGCGTCCGCCAGGGCACCGTGGAGTGGGTCGTCCAGCTCGACTTCAAGAGCAAGGGCGCGGCCGAGTGGAGCAAGCTCACCACGGCCGCCTACAACTCCCAGGAGCCGCGTAACAAGGTCGCGGTCGTGCTCGACGGCGTCGTCATCACCGCCCCCAACATCATCAGCCCGATCCCCGGCGGCCGGGCCGAGATCACCGGCGGGTTCGACCAGCTCAGCGCCACCCAGCTGGCCGACCAGCTCAAGTACGGCGCGCTGCCGCTGAAGTTCAACCGCAGCTCGGTCGACACGGTCTCCTCGACGCTGGGCCAGGACCAGCTGCAGGGCGGTCTGATCGCGGGCCTCATCGGCCTCGCGCTCGTCGTGGTCTACTCGATGCTCTACTACCGCGGCCTCGGCCTCGTGGCGGTGCTGAGCCTCGTGGTCGCCACGATCCTGACGTACACGGCGGTGGTCGTGCTCGGCCACAACGCCAACTTCCGGCTCTCGTTGCCGCACATCATCGGCCTCGTGGTCTCGATCGGCATCACCGCCGACTCCTTCATCGTCTACTTCGAACGCATACGTGACGAGATGAAGGAGGGCCACCGGACGCTCCGCGCGGCCGTCGAGGTGGCCTGGGTCCGTGCCCGGCGCACGATCCTGATCGCCGACGCCGTCATGTTCATCGCCGCGATCGTGCTGTACTTCCTGGCGGTGGGCGGTGTGGCCGGGTTCGCGTTCGCGATGGGCCTGACCACGTTGATCGACATCGTGGTGGTCTTCCTGTTCACGAAGCCGTTCATCGCCCTGCTGGCGAGGCTGAAGTTCTTCGCCAAGGGGCACCCGCTGTCCGGCCTCGACGCCGAGCGCATGAGCGAGGTCGGCTCGTCCGGCCGCCCGACCACCCCGCAGGAGGCCTGAGATGGGACTGGCGCGTCGCCTCTACCGCGGCGAGATCAATGTCGACTTCGTCGGCCAGTGGAGGCTCTGGTACAGCCTGTCGGGCATTCTGCTGCTCATCTCGCTCGCGGGTCTGCTGATCAACGGGCTCAACCTGGGCGTGGAGTTCAGAGGCGGTACGGTCTTCTCGTTCAAGTCCGAGCAGGCCACCGTCCAAACGGTCCGCGAGGCCGTCCTCAATGAGGGCGCGCACCAGGCGATCGTCCAGTCGGCCGGCACCGGCGGCTGGCGGGTGACGACCGAGAGCCTGCCTGAGAACACCAGGGAGCAGGTGCAGTCCCAGATCGCCAAGGACTTCAACACCCCGGTCGGTCAGGTCAGCGTCCAGGCCATCGGCCCGTCCTGGGGCGGTGAGGTCTCCCAGAAGGCCTGGATCGGCCTGGGCGTGTTCATGCTGGCGATCATCCTGTATCTGTCGATGGCGTTCGAGCCGAAGATGGCGTTGTCGGCCATCGTCGCGCTCATCCACGACCTCGTCATCACGGCCGGCATCTACGCCTGGTCGGGCTTCGAGGTCACGCCGGCCACGCTGCTGGGCTTCCTGACCATCCTCGGTTATTCGCTCTACGACGCGGTCGTGGTGTTCGACATGATCAAGGAGGTCACGGCCAAGCTGGGGCACACGTCGAAGATGACGTACTCGATGGCGGCCAACAACGCGCTCAACCATACGCTGATCCGGTCGCTGAACACCTCGCTGGTCGCGATCCTGCCGGTCGCGGCGATCCTGTTCATCGGCACCACGCTGCTCGGCGCGGGCACGCTGAAGGACCTGTCGCTGGCCTTGTTCGTCGGCATGATCGTCGGTACGTACTCGTCGCTGTGCGTCGCCACCCCGCTGCTGGTGACGCTGAAGGAGCGCGAGCCGAAGTACCAGGCCATCGCCAGGAGGCTGGCCTCGACGGGAAGCGGCAAGGGGCCGAAGGGCTCCAAAAGCGCGGCCGTAGCCAAGGGATAGCAAGTACGCGTACCCGACGCCCTCGCCCCGTACAGGGGTCGGGGGCGTCGTCGTGTGCGAGCCGGATGCACCATCATGAAGCCCGGCACACCGCCGGTGGAGAATTGCGAGGAACCCCTATGACCGAGCTGAGCGCGATGATCCTCGACAGGATCAGGGACGTGCCCGACTACCCCAAGCCGGGCGTGCTGTTCAAGGACATCACCCCGCTGCTGGCCGACCCGGTCACCATGGCGGCCGTGGTGGACGAGCTGGCCGGGCTCTACCAGGTGGACAAGATCGTGGGCATCGAGGCGCGCGGGTTCATCCTCGCGGCGCCGGTGGCGTACCGGGCGGGGGCGGGTTTCGTACCGGTACGGAAGAAGGGGAAACTGCCCGCCGAAACCCTCGAAGAGTCCTACGATCTGGAGTACGGCTCCGCGACCATCGAGGTCCACCGTGACGCCTTCACGCCCGGCGACCGCGTTCTCGTGGTCGACGACGTGCTGGCCACGGGCGGCACCGCGAAGGCGACCGTGGAGCTGGTGCAGAGGGCCGGCGCCGAGGTCGTCGGCATCGCCGTGCTGATGGAGCTGGCCTTTCTCAAGGGACGTGAACGGCTGACGGGAGTGGACCTGCACTCCCTCGTGATCGTCTGAACCCGGCCCCCGACGGCCCAGGTTCGCCACCTGGATACACTGGGGGATCTGGACTCGAACGTGAGGAGCCATTGCGTGAGGAGTCTGTGTGCCCCGTGATGTGGTCGTGCCCGACGTAACCGACTCCGGCAACGCCGAGGCGTCCGGCGTTCCAGCGGTGCGTCGAAGGCGGTTTGGGGGTGGGGCCATGAATCCGGTGCTGGAGCCGTTGTTCCGCACGGTCCGCGCCACCCACCCCAAGGCCGACCTGCGCCTGATCGAGCGTGCGTACGACGTCGCCGCCTACCACCACCGCGACCAGAAGCGGAAGTCCGGCGACCCGTACATCACGCACCCGCTGGCCGTGGCGACGATCCTGGCCGAGCTCGGCACCGACGACGAGACGCTGTGCGCCGCGCTGCTCCACGACACGGTGGAGGACACCGCCTACGGCCTCGAAGAGCTCCGCGGCGACTTCGGCGACACCATCGGGTCCCTGGTCGACGGCGTGACCAAGCTGGACAAGGTGAAGTTCGGCGACGCCGCCCAGGCCGAGACCGTGCGCAAGATGGTCGTCGCCATGTCGCGCGACATCCGGGTGCTGATCATCAAGCTCGCCGACCGGCTCCACAACATGCGCACCATGCGCTACCTCCCCGAGCACAAGCGCCACCAGAAGTCGCGCGAGACGCTCGAGATCTTCGCCCCGCTGGCTCACCGCCTGGGCATGAACACGATCAAGTGGGAGCTCGAGGACCTGGCCTTCGCCATGCTCTACCCCAAGCGCTACGACGAGATCGCGCGCATGGTGTCGGAGCGGGCCCCGCGCCGCGACCTGTTCCTGCAGGAGGTCATCGAGAAGGTCTCCGGCGACCTGCGCGAGGCCAAGATCCGCGCCGTCGTCAAGGGCCGGCCGAAGCACTACTACTCGGTCTACCAGAAGATGATCGCCCGCGACGTGGCCTTCGACGACATCTACGACCTGGTGGGCATCCGCGTCCTCGTCGACAGCGTGCGCGACTGCTACGCCGCGCTGGGCACCATCCACGCCCGGTGGAACCCGGTGCCGGGGCGGTTCAAGGACTACATAGCGATGCCCAAGTTCAACATGTACCAGTCGCTGCACACGACGGTGATCGGTCCCGAGGGCAAGCCGGTGGAGCTGCAGATCCGCACCCACGCGATGCACCACAGGGCCGAGTACGGCGTGGCCGCCCACTGGAAGTACAAGGAGGAGGTCGGCGCGCCCGGCCCCACGGGCAAGGTCAAGCCGGGCAGCGACATGGCCTGGCTGCGCCAGCTCCTCGACTGGCAGAAGGAGACCTCCGACCCGGGCGAGTTCCTGGAGTCGCTGCGGTTCGACCTGTCGGTGTCCGAGGTCTACGTGTTCACCCCGAAGGGGCAGGTCATCGCGCTGCCCGAGGGGGCCACGCCGGTCGACTTCGCCTACGCCGTGCACACCGAGGTGGGCCATCGCTGCATCGGCGCCCGGGTCAACGGGCGGCTGGTGCCGCTGGAGTCGCGGCTCGGCAACGGCGACACGGTCGAGATCTTCACCTCCAAGTCGCCCGACGCCGGGCCGTCGCGCGACTGGCTCAAGTTCGTCAAGTCGGGCCGGGCCCGCAACAAGATCCGGCAGTGGTTCTCCAAGGAGCGCCGCGAGACCGCGATCGAGGCGGGCAAGGAGGCCATCGGGCGGGCCATGCGCAAGCAGGGCCTGCCGCTGCAGCGGCTGATGTCCGGCGAGGCGCTGCTGGCGCTGGCCCGCGACCTGCGCTACCCCGACGTGTCCGCCCTCTACGCGGCCGTGGGGGAGGGGCACATCGCGGCGCAGGCCGTCGTGCAGAAGCTGGTGGCCTCGATCGGCGGCGTCGACAGCGCCGAGGAGGACATCGCCGAGACCTCGCTGCCCACCCGGCTGCGCGGCCGCCCCCGCGGCGGTGGCGGCGCGGGCGTGGTCGTGGCGGGCGACGCCGACGTGTGGGTACGCCTGTCGAAGTGCTGCACCCCGGTGCCCGGCGACGAGATCGTCGGGTTCGTCACGCGGGGGCACGGGGTGTCGGTCCACCGCGGCGACTGCACCAACGTGCAGCAGCTCAAGGAGCAGCCCGACCGGCTCGTCGAGGTCAGCTGGTCGCCGGGCGACGACAGCGTGTTCCTGGTCGCGATCCAGGTGGAGGCGCTGGACCGGCCGCGCCTGCTGTCCGACGTCACGCGTACGCTCTCCGACCAGCACGTCAACATCCTGAGCGCGTCCGTCACGACGTCCCGGGACCGGGTGGCGGTCAGCAAGTTCACCTTCGAGATGGGCGACCCCAAGCACCTGGGGCACGTGCTGAGGGCCGTGCGCAGCATCCAGGGCGTGTTCGACGTCTACCGCGTCAGCGGCGCCGGCAGCTGACCGGGCTCCCGGGCGCCGGCGGGTCAGCGGGGGCGGAGGTCGGGGAGGTTCACCACGATGGCCTCCTGGGTGCTGCGGGCGATGACGACCACGGCCTCCTGCGACGGGTCCGGATTCTCCTCCCGGTGGGGCACGTACGGGGGCACGAAGATGTAGTCGCCTGGTTTGGTGTCCAGCCGCACCTCCCGCCCGTCCTCCAGGAACACGAACGACGGCGTGCCGCTGACCACGTAGATGGCCGTCTCCGAGGCCCCGTGGTGGTGGTCGGACGAGCGCGTGGCGGGCGCGACGTGGGTCTGCCCCATCCACAGGCGGGACGACCCGGCCGTGTCGCCGCTGATCGCGGCCAGCCTGCGCATGCCGGAGCTCTGCGCCGTATCGCCCGAGAGCTCTCCTGAGGGCACGTGACGCAGCGGCTGGTGGAACGGGTCACCCTCGGCCCTGTAACCCTCCCAGAGACGCCCTCCAGCGCGTTCCAGGACGTCCGAGGCGACGGCGGCCAGCCGCGCCGAGTCGTCGAGGGCGCCGAGCAGCGCCTCGGCGAGCACCGGGTCGTGGGCGCGCAGCTCGCGCAGCAGCCACTTGCCGCTCCCCTGCCATCTGCGCCCCAGCCCGAGCGCCATCCTGGCCGTCTCCTGCGCCACCTGCCACCGGATGAACGTCCGCTCGCCC
This sequence comes from Nonomuraea sp. NPDC005650, assembly GCF_040605375.1. Lineage (NCBI taxonomy): Bacteria > Bacillati > Actinomycetota > Actinomycetes > Streptosporangiales > Streptosporangiaceae > Nonomuraea > Nonomuraea sp. NPDC005650. The sequence goes on along the minus strand of NZ_JBEXCR010000014.1, from coordinate 92,296 downwards.
GCGTCGGTGGCCCCCGAGAGGTCGTCCAGGAGGTCGGACAGGGCGTATCGGGCCCGTTCGGCCTGCGAGCTGGTCATGCCGCCCGGTCCGGCCGTCAGGCGCTCGCTCAGGGCCGCCTGGAGGTCGCTGGCCCGGCCGCTCGTCCGGTCGGTCAGCACCGCGCCGTCGGCGCACATGCGGGCCAGGCTCGGCTGGCGCCGGTCGAAGTCCTTGTCGAGGTAGGCGCGCAGGCTGGTCTCGCTGTGCACGAACAGCTCCACGGGCCACTCCCGCCACCGCAGCGACTCGCGGTAGGGGGTGGGCAGGCCGTCGAGCACCACGACGACGTCGAGGTCGGAGGTACTGGTGCGGCGCTCGGTGAGGGCGCTGCCGCCGACGAAGGCGTACAGGGCCCCCGGGAACATCTCCTCGACGAGGGCACGTGCGGCGCTGACGGGATCCATGCCGCCAGCCTAGGTCTCAGCCCCTTGCGCCGCCGCCCCATTTCACGCACCGCCACCGCCTGATCGCGGAGGGCCGCGTGGCCCGGTGGAGGCCGGACGGGGCCTCCACGGGCTTCTCCGCTGGGATCAGCTGAACTCGGCGAGCGTGCGCTCGGCCTCCTCCAGCCACGAGCGCCGGGCGATCAGCGCCTCCTCGGTCTCCTTGATGTCCTTGGCGCGACCGGCGGCCTGCGCCTTGGACAGCCGGGTCTCGAGCTGCTCGATCGAGGTGCGCAGCTGGTCGACGGTGCTCTGCGCGCGGGCCCTGGCCTCGGGGTTGGACCGCTTCCACTCGGCGTCCTCGGCCTTGCGCACGGCCTCGTCGACCTTGCGCAGCCCGCCTTCGAGCCGGTCGCGCTGCTCGCGCGGCACCGGGCCGGCGGCCTCCCAGCGCTCCAGGATGCTCCGCAGCGCCGAGCGGGCCGTGCGCACGTCCGTGACCGGGAGGATCTTCTCGGCCTCGGTCAGCAGCACCTCCTTGACCTCCGCGTTGGCGGCCAGCGAGGCGTCGCGCTCGGCGAAGACGGCCGAACGGGCCTGGAAGAACTGGTCCTGCGCGCCCTTGAAGCGGGCCCACAGCTCGTCCTCGGCCTCGCGCGAGGCCCGCCCCGCGTTCTTCCACTGCTGCATCAGCTCGCGGTAGATCGCCGCGGTCTGGCCCCAGTCGGTCGAGTCGGCCAGCGCCTCGGCCTCGGCGACGATGCGCTCCTTGGCCGCCCGCACGCCCTCGCGCTGCTCGTCGAGCCCCGCGAAGTACACCTTGCGCCGCTTGGCGAACGCCGTGCGGGCCGCCGACAGCCGCTTCCACAGCGCGGCCTCGGTGACCCGGTCGATGCGGTCGGCGGCCTTCCACTCCTCGACGAGCTGGCGCAGTCGCTCGCCGCCCGACTTCCAGTGGGTGGTCTCGTCCGCGATGCGCTCGGCCTCGGCGACGATGCGCTCCTTGACCGACCTGGCCTCGGCGCGCGCGTGCTCGCGGGCCGCCTTGACCTCCTCGCGGCGCTGGGCGACCAGCTCCGTCAGGCCGTCGAGCCGGGCCGTCAGCGCGCCGAGGTCGCCGACGGCGTGGGCGTCGGCGACGGCCTCCCGCAGCTTGACGATGCTGGCCTCGGCCTGGGCCGGAGCCAGGTCGGTGCCCTTGACGCGCTGTTCCAGCAGCTGTACCTGACCGGCCAGCTCGTCGTACTTGCGATGGAAGTAGGCCAGTGCCTCTTCGGGTTCACCGGCCTGCCAGGAGCCGACGGCCCGCTCTCCCTCAGCCGTACGCACGTAGACGGTGCCGTCGTCGTCTACCCGGCCCCACGGGTCGGTGCTCACCGTGTCCTCCCGCACTTTCCATCAGACCCTTCGGGACTACTTCGTCCCTAGTTTGTATTACGTCAGCTCTTGCTGGCGATTGTCACGTCTTTGATTTCGACGGATTGCTTCGGCGCCCCCGTCCCGTCACCAGCGTCCCCGATGACGCCTGCTTTGTTCACCTTGTCCAGGATGTCGAGCCCCTTGGTGATCGTACCCACCGGCGTGTAATCCGGGGTGAGCCCGATGTCCCCGAATACGAGGAAGAACTGGCTTCCCGTGCTCCCCGGCGCCTGCGTTTTGGCCATGGCCATCACGCCGCGCTTGTACTGGGCGCCCTGGAGGTTCTCCTCGGCCATGACGTAGCCGGGGCCGCCGGTGCCGTCCTGGCTCTTGCCGTCGGCCTTGGCCGACGGGTCGCCGCACTGCAGCATCGGGAACTGGCCGCTGCCGAGCCGGTGGCACTTGCTGCCGTCGTAGTACTTCTTCTTCGCCAGGAACTCCAGCGAGTTGGTCGTGCAGGGCGCCTTGGCGTTGTTCAGCTCGACCACGATGTCGCCCAGATTGGTCTTGAACGTCATCGTCTTCGTCGCCGGAGTGGTCTTGACCTTGGCCGGCGGCATGCCGACATCCTTGACCTGCCCGCCTCCGGCGTCCTTGACGTAGTCGCAGGTGCCGGTCGCCGCGTCGTACGGCTTGGGCCCCGCCGGGGCCGAGGCCGAAGCCGAGGGCGCGGCGGTGTCCGCGGCGGACGCCGTGGGCGAGGAGGCCGCGTCGGTCCCTGCGTCGTTGCCGCCCAGCAGCGCGACCGCGGCAACGATGCCGCCGATCACGATCACGACGCCCACCGAGGAGCCGATGATCGCCGTGCGCTTGGCCTTCTGCTCGCGTTCGACCCGGCGCTGCATCTGCCGCTCGTAGTGCTCCCGAGCCAGCTGCCTCTGCCGGTCCTTCCCCGTGGCCACCGCTTTGCCTCCCATAGTCAATCAACTGAGGTGGGCGAATCGTATCGGCCAACGGGTAATGATTCGCAGCCCGGCGACCCGCACCGGTACCCTTCGGTTACATTCCCATTGGCTTTTCGACGAGATCACCTGAGGCAGATGCTCATCGCAGGCTTCCCCGCAGGGGCCTTCCAGACCAATTGTTACGTTGTCGCGCCCGCGGCCGGCGAGGAATGCGTGATCGTCGATCCAGGTCAGGACGCGACCGAGGGCGTCGACGAGCTGCTGCGCGAGCACCGGCTCAAGCCGGTCGCCGTCCTGCTCACCCACGGCCACCTCGACCACGTCTGGTCGGTCGCCCCGGTCTGCGGCGCGCGCGACGTCCCCGCGTGGATCCACCCTGACGACCGCCACCTGCTGAGCGACCCCGCCGCCGGGTGGTCGGGCACGAGCGCCTCGCTGTTCGGCGGGCTGACGCTGAGCGAGCCCGACGACGTGCGCGAGCTGTCCGACGGGGCCGTGCTGGAATTGGCGGGCCTGGAGCTCGTGGTCGACCACACGCCCGGCCATACCAGGGGGTCGGTGAGCTTCCGGCTGCCCGATGACGAGGTCATGTTCTCGGGCGACCTGCTGTTCGCCGGCTCCATCGGCCGCACCGACCTGCCCGGCGGCGACTACGCGACCATCCTGCGCAGCCTGGCTGCCAAGTGTCTGACGCTGCCTGACGATACGGTCGTCCTGCCGGGCCACGGACCACAGACTTCGATCGGCCGCGAGCGCGCTACCAACCCGTACTTGAAGGAAGCGGCGCCGCAGTCCGGTCCCACACGAGGGATCTAATGAGCTTCCAAGCACCTAAAGGTGTCAAAGAGTACGTTCCACCGCAGGCCTCGACGTTCTATGCCATTCGCGGAGCGTTCGCCGAGACCGCCAGGCGGGCCGGCTACTCGTACCTGGAGACCGCGGTCTTCGAGGACACCCAGCTGTTCGCGCGTGGCGTCGGCGAGTCCACCGACGTCGTGAGCAAGGAGATGTACACCTTCACCGACCGCGGCGGCCGGTCGCTGACGCTGCGCCCGGAGTTCACCGCCGGCGTGCTGCGCGCGGTCCTGGAGTACGGCCTGCACCGCGGCCAGCTCCCGGTCAAGGTCTGGACCGACGGCCCGGTGTTCCGCGCGGAGGCGCCCCAGGAGGGCCGCTACCGGCAGTTCTACCAGCTCGACCTGGAGGCGATCGGCAGCGAGGACCCGGCCGTCGACGCTGAGACGATCGCGCTGGCCGCGCAGTGGTACGCCGCGCTGGGCCTCACCCGGGTGCGGCTGCTGCTCAACTCGCTGGGCTGCAAGGAGTGCCGCCCGATCTACCGGGCCCGGCTGCAGGAGTTCCTGCGCGCGCTCGACCTCGACGAGGCCACCAGGGCCCGGATCGAGATCAACCCGTTGCGCGTGCTCGACGACCGGCGTCCGGAGGTGCGGGCGCAGCTCGAGGGCGCGCCGCTCATCGGCGACCACCTCTGCGCCGACTGCAAGGCCTACCACGACCGCGTCAAGCAGCTCCTGGCCGACCTCGGCATCACGTGGGAGGACGCGCCCAGGCTGGTGCGCGGGCTCGACTACTACACCCGTACCACCTTCGAGTTCGACCACCCGCTGCTGGGCGCGCAGTCCGGCATCGGCGGCGGCGGGCGCTACGACGGGCTCTCCGAGGCCATCGGCGGGCCGCCGCTGCCCGGCATCGGCTTCGGGCTCGGCCTCGACCGCACCGTCATCGCCTTGGAGCGGGAGGGCGTCGTGCTCGACACCCCGGCCCGCTGCGAGGTGTACGGTGTGGCGCTGGGCGACGAGGCGGCGCGGGCCATGTTCAAGCTCGTGAGCGGGCTGCGCGCGGCCGGTGTCGCCGCCGACATGTCCTTCGGCGGCAAGGGGCTCAAGGGCGCGATGAAGGGGGCCGATCGTTCCGGCGCCCGCTTCGCCCTGATCCTGGGTGAGCGCGACCTGGCGGCCGAGGCCGTGCAGGTGAAGGACCTGACCACCGCTGAGCAGACCGAGGTGCCCTTGGCCGAGGTCGTCGACGTTCTGAAAGGGAAACTGCAGTGATCCGCACGCACAAGGCCGGGTCGCTCCGCGAGGAGCACGCCGGGCAGCAGGTGACGCTCGCAGGATGGGTGGCCCGCCGCCGTGATCACGGCGGCGTGGTCTTCATCGACCTGCGCGACGCCTCCGGCTCGGCGCAGGTGGTCTTCCGCGAGGAGGACCACGCCCACGACCTGCGCGCCGAATACTGCGTGAAGGTCGTCGGCCAGGTCCGGGTCCGCCCCGAGGGCAACGAGAACCCCGACCTGCCCACCGGTGCGATCGAGGTCGTGGCCGAGCAGGTCGAGGTGCTGAGCGAGTCCGCGCCGCTGCCCTTCCCCATCGAGGGCAACGTGGGGGTCTCTGAGGAGGCCCGGCTCAAGTACCGCTACCTCGACATCCGCCGCCAGCAGGTGGCCAACGCCATGCGCACCCGCTCCAAGGCCACCTACCTCGCCAACGAGGTGATGCACGAGCTGGGCTTCGTCTACGTCGAGACGCCGACCCTGACCCGCTCCACGCCCGAGGGCGCGCGCGACTTCCTGGTCCCGGTGCGCCTGCAGCCCGGAAACTGGTACGCCCTGCCCCAGTCGCCCCAGCTGTTCAAGCAGCTCCTCCAGGTCGCCGGCCTCGAGCGCTACTACCAGCTCGCCAAGTGCTACCGCGACGAGGACCTGCGGGCCGACCGGCAGCCGGAGTTCACGCAGATCGACGTCGAGATGTCCTTCGTGGACCAGGAGGACGTCATCGAGGTCGGCGAGAAGCTGATCGGCCGGCTGTGGAAGGAGCTCGCCGGCTACGAGCTGCCGCTGCCGCTGCCGCGCATGACGTACGCCGACGCGATGGCCCGCTACGGCTCCGACAAGCCGGACCTGCGCTTCGGCCAGGAGCTGGTCGAGATGACCGGCTACTTCGCCGGCACCCCCTTCCGCGTCTTCCAGGCCGAGTACGTCGGCGCCGTGGTCATGCCGGGCGGGGCCTCCCAGACGCGCAAGGAGCTCGACGGCTGGCAGGAGTGGGCGCGCAGCCGCGGCGCCAAGGGCCTGGCGTACGTGCTCGTCCAGGAGGACGGCACGCTGGGCGGCCCCGTCGCCAAGAACCTCACCGAGGAGGAGCTGTCCGGGCTCGCCGCCAAGGTGGGCGCCGAGCCGGGCGACGCGATCTTCTTCGCGGCCGGCCCGAGGCACTCCTCGCGCGACCTGCTGGGCGCGGCCCGCCTGGAGATCGGCCGCCGCTGCGGCCTGATCGACGAGTCGGCGTGGGCGTTCCTGTGGATCGTCGACGCCCCCATGTTCGAGCCCGTGTACGACGAGGTGGGCCGCGAGATCGGCTGGACCGCCGTGCACCACCCGTTCACCGGGCCGAAGCCGGAGTGGGCCGACAACTTCCAGGACCACCCGGGCGAGGCGCTGGCGTACGCGTACGACATGGTCTGCAACGGCATGGAGATCGGCGGCGGCTCGATCCGTATCCACCGGGCCGAGATGCAGCAGCGCGTGTTCGACGTGCTGGGCATCTCCAAGGAGGAGGCGGAGAGCAAGTTCGGCTTCCTGCTGGAGGCGTTCAAGTACGGGCCCCCGCCGCACGGCGGCATCGCCTACGGCTGGGACCGCATCTGCATGCTGCTGTCCGGCGGTGACTCGATCCGCGACGTGATCGCGTTCCCGAAGACGGCCTCCGGCTTCGACCCGCTCACGGGCGCGCCCACGGCGATCACGGCCGAGCAGCGCAAGGAGGCGGGCGTCGACGCCCAGCCCAAGGCCGAGGTCTAGGCATACGAAAACGGCGGGCACCGGCTCCGGTGCCCGCCGTTCGCGTGCCCTCTACTTGAACGTGATGCTCTTGATGATCACCGGGTTCTTGGGCGCCGTGGTGCCGCCGTCGCCGGTGATGTCGGCGTCGTTGACGATCAGGTCCTTGCCGCTGGCGGCCAGCCCCAGCAGGATGTCCATGCCCTCGCTGACCATGCCGACGACGTTGTAGCCGACGTCGAGCTGGGTGTTCTCGTCCGACAGCGAGATGGCGAACTGACTGTTGTTCTGGCCCACCGCGTCACCCGCCTGGGTCATGAACACCACGCCCTTGACCAGGGGGATCTCGGCGTTCTCGTCGCCGTAGACGTACCCCGCGGTGCCCTGGCCGTCGGTCGGGTTCTTGCCGTCGGCCTTGGCCTGCGGGTCGCCGCACTGCAGCAGGTGCACGCCGGACACGTCGGGCGTGACCAGGCGGTGGCACTTCATGTTGTCGTAGAACTTCTTCTTCGCCAGGAAGCTGAGCGAGTTGACCGAGCACGGCGCGGCGTCGGTCATGAGGTCGATGACGACGTTGCCGCGGTTGAGGGCGATCGTCATCTTCTTCAGCTTCATGTTGGGCTTCTTGCCCGGCAGGCCGACGAACTTGTTCGGCACCGACGTCTCCCGCTTGTAGGTGCAGGTGACCGGGCCCGTCTTGGCCGACGGCGTGACCGACGGTTCCGTGGAGGCGGAAGCCGAGGCCGAGGCGGAAGGGGTGCTCTCCGCCGAGACCTTTTCGGGTTCCCTGTTGACCAGCGTGGTCGCGGCGAAGACGCCGCCCGCGACCACGACGACGGCCACGCCCGCGCCGATGAAGGTGTTCCGCCTTGCCTTGGCGGTCTGGTCGGCGGCGCGCTTCGCCTGCCGTTCCTTGTGCTCCCGCGCCAGCTCGCTCTGGCGGTCGTCCTCGTTCTGGCGGTCGTCGCCGCTCACCGCTATGTCCTCTCATCTTTGCCCGTACATGACCAAACAACTCCGCGCATGCTACCGGCCTTCGATATGTGCCGGACGTAAGTGGCGAAAGCGGCAGAGGACGATATGTGAGGTCGCGAACCATATGGTGCTCACATTCGTAGTTGAAATGAGAACTAAGGAGCCCCTCATGTTCGACCAGATCCTCGGCCTCCCGGCGCACCCACTGATCATTCACTTCGCCGTCGTGCTGACCCCGCTGCTGGTGGTGGCGGCGGGCGCCTACGCGCTCGTCCCGCGCTGGCGCACGTACGTGGCGTGGGCGGTGGTCCTGCTCTCGCTGGCGGCCCCGGCCGCGGTCTTCGCGGCCAAGGAGAGCGGCGAGAGCCTCAAGGCGGCCCGCTTCGCCACGGCGGACGGTGAGCTGGGGTCCCGCCTGTCCACGCACCAGAGCTTCGCCAACCCGCTGCTGCTGTCGGTGCTGGGGCTGGCCGTGGCGGCCCTGCTGCTCGTGTACGCCACCAGCCCGGCGCGCGACTCGATCGGCCGCGACCGGTTCGGCCGGGCCGCGACGCTGACCCTGTCGGCGCTGACGCTGGTGCTGGCCGCGGTGGCCGGCTACTACGTCTTCCGCGCCGGGGACTCGGGCGCCCGAGCCGTCTGGGGCGCGTAGCCCGCCGTACCCCGTGTAATCTCGCGATGTGGATAGCCTGTTCGATTCGGCGGCCGAGGAGGCCACCCCGCAGCCCCTCGCGGTGCGGATGCGACCGCGCTCGCTCGACGAGGTGATCGGCCAGCGGCACCTGCTCGGCCCTGGCACCCCGCTGCGGCGCCTGGTCGAGAGCGAGGCTCCCATGTCGCTGTTCCTGTGGGGGCCGCCGGGCACCGGCAAGACCACGCTCGCCTACGTCGTCTCCAACGTCACCAAGCGCCGCTTCGTCGAGGTCTCCGCCGTGTCGGCGGGCGTCAAGGACGTGCGCGCCGCCATCGACAACGCGCGGCGCGAGCTCGGCATGAGCGGGCGGCAGACGGTGCTGTTCGTGGACGAGGTGCACCGCTTCAACAAGGCCCAGCAGGACGCGCTGCTGCCCGCCGTGGAGAACCGCTGGGTCACCTTCATCGGCGCGACCACCGAAAACCCGTTCTTCTCGGTCATCTCGCCGCTGCTGTCACGCTCGCTGCTGCTCACCCTGGAGTCCCTGTCCGAGGACGACATCCGCGCCGTGCTGGAGCGGGCCGTCTCCGACCCGCGCGGCCTCGGCGGGCGCGCCACGCTCGCGCCCCAGGCCCTGGAGCATCTCGTACGCCTGGCGGGCGGCGACGCGCGCAGGTCGCTGACCTACCTGGAGGCGGCCGCGCTGCTGGCCGACGACATCACCGTGGAGGTGGTGGAGAAGGCCGTCGACAAGGCCGCCGTACGCTATGACCGGCAGGGCGACCAGCACTACGACGTGATCAGCGCGTTCATCAAGTCGATGCGCGGCTCCGATGCCGACGCCGCCCTCCACTACCTGGCCCGCATGATCGAGGCCGGGGAGGACCCCCGCTTCATCGCCCGCCGCATCGTCATCTTCGCCTCCGAGGACGTCGGCCTGGCCGACCCGACCTGCCTGCAGACCGCGGTCGCCGCGGCCCAGGCGGTGCAGCTCATCGGGCTGCCGGAGGGGCAGATCAACCTGGCGCACGCGGTCATCCACTGCGCGACGGCCCCCAAGTCCAACGCCGTGGTCAAGGCCATCGGGGCCGCCATCGGCGACGTCCGGCGCGGCCTCATCGGCCAGGTGCCCGGCCACCTCCGCGACGCCCACTACCCGGGAGCGGCCAAGCTCGGCCACGGGGACGGCTACAAGTACCCGCACGACTTCGACCACGGGCTGGTGCGGCAGGAGTACGCGCCCGAGCAGGTGCGCGAGCGCCGCTACTACGAGCCGACCCGGCACGGCGCGGAGGCCCCGATAGCGGACCGCTGGGCCAAGATCCGCGACTTCCTCCGCGGCACCTGACCCCCGGCGCCCCGGGCACATGGCGGGCCGTCGTGCGGTGGTGTTCGGCGCAAGGCGGTCGGCGCGGCGGGTGTGCGGCAGGTGTGGTCCCAGGGGTGGACGTGTGGGGCAGGGCGGAGGATGGCGTAGGTTTGTGGGGGTTCGCGGGTGTCGGGACGCGGCCAGGCCGGAGACGGCAGGCGGCGTACGAGGCCGGGGCGGCACGCGGGCGGCCGGGGAAGCGCCGGGCGCCGACGCGGCGGCACGAGCAGGGCCGGTGTCCTCGTCAAGGCACGATTCGAGGTCAGTGGCATCGCTGAGGCGCGATCGAGGTCAGCGGCATCGCCGACGCGATTCGAGGTCGGCGTCCTCACCAAGGTTGTCACTCGAACGCGATAAGGTCTTGCCGTTCCAGCCCAGCGTACGAGGGAGATGAGCGCATGCTTACCGCTGGAGAGGTCGCCGGCCTGATCGCGGCCACGGGCTGGATAGTCCTGGTCTGCGTGCTCGCCATGGTGCTCATCAAGCTGGCCAGGCTGCTCACCGAGGCCACCAAGGCGGTCTCCGACCTGAACGACCGCCTGACGCCGCTGCTCGACGACATGAGCGTCACGGTCAACGAGACCAACAGGCAGCTGATCGCCGTCGAGGCCATCGCCAAGGACGTCAAGCAGGTCAGCGGCCACGCGGCCAAGCTCAGCGCGGTGACGCAGACCATCTTCACGGGGCCGCTGATCAAGGTGTCCTCGCTCGCGTACGGCGTCCGGCGCGCCATCGAGGCCCGCAGGCCCCGCAAGGTCGTCCCGAGGCCGCGGCAGAGGCAGGCGGCGCGATGATCAGGCGGTTGTTCTACCTGTCGCTGGGCGCGTTGCTCACCTTCTGGGTGATGCGCAGGCTGCAGGCGCTCCACCCCGACCACGTCGCCCGCAGGACGGCCAACGGCGCCGCGGGGATGCTCCGGCAGGTGAGAGACTTTACTTCCGACGCGCTCGGCGAGGCCGCGGAGCGCGAAACCGAGTTGCGAGCACGCTTCGGACTCGACAAGGCTGAAGACAACAACTAACGCAAAGGATGGCCAACATGGAGTCGGCAGAGATCGCCCGCCGCTTCCTGCGCTTCTTCGAGGAGCGTGGGCACAAGGTAGTGCCCTCGGCCAGCCTGATCGCTGAGGACCCCACGCTACTCCTGGTTAATGCCGGTATGGTGCCGTTCAAGCCGTACTTCCTGGGGCAGCGCAAGCCTCCGGCGTCACGGCTGGCTACCGCGCAGAAGTGCGTGCGCACCCCCGACATCGACGAGGTCGGCAAGACCACGCGGCACGCGACGTTCTTCCAGATGCTGGGCAACTTCTCCATCGGCGACTACTTCAAGTCCGAAGTGATCCCGTTCGCGTGGGAGCTGCTCACCCGCTCCGAGTCCGACGGCGGCTTCGGCTTCCCCGAGGACAAGCTGTGGGCGACCGTCTACCAGGACGACGACGAGGCCTTCGACATCTGGCACAACCGCGTCGGCCTGCCCGAGCACCGCATCCAGCGGCGCGGCCTGGAGGACAACTACTGGCACATGGGCGTGCCCGGCCCCGGCGGCCCCTGCTCGGAGATCTACTACGACCGCGGCGCCGAGTACGGCAAGGAGGGCGGGCCCGTCGCCGACGAGGACCGCTACCTCGAGGTGTGGAACCTCGTCTTCATGCAGTACCAGCTCAGCCAGGTCCGCTCCAAGATCGACTTCGACGTGGCGGGCGAGCTGCCGGCGAAGAACATCGACACCGGCATGGGCCTGGAGCGCATGGCGGCGATCCTGCAGGGCGTCGACAACATCTACGAGATCGACACCACGTACAAGATCCTCGACAAGGCGGCCGAGCTCACCAAGACCCGCTACGGGCGCGACCACCGCGCTGACGTCAGCCTGCGCGTGATCGCCGACCACGTCCGCACCGGCACCATGCTGGTGGCCGACGGCGTGCTGCCGAGCAACGAGGGCCGGGGCTACGTGCTGCGCCGCATCCTGCGCAGGAGCGTACGCAACCTGCGCCTGCTCGGCTCCGGCGACGAGCGCTACATGCACGAGCTGACCGACGTCGCGATCAACGTCATGGGCGAGCAGTACGCCGAGCTCAAGGTCGACGCGCCGCAGATCCACGCGGTCATCGACGCCGAGGAGACGTCGTTCCTGGGCACGCTCCGCACCGGCACGGCGATCTTCGACGTGGCGGTCGAGGAGACCAAGCGCAAGTCCGGCACCACGCTCTCCGGCGACCAGGCGTTCCAGCTCCACGACACCTACGGCTTCCCGATCGACCTGACGCTGGAGATGGCGGGCGAGCACGGGCTCAAGGTCGACGAGGAGGGCTTCCGCAGGCTCATGAAGGAGCAGCGGGAGCGGGCGAAGGCCGACGCCGCGGCGAAGAAGACCGGCAACGCCGACATCTCCGTCTTCGGGCAGCTGCTGGAGAAGGCGGGCAAGGTCGAGTTCCTCGGCTATGACCAGACCGAGGCCGACACCAGCGTGGTCGGCATCCTCGTCGACGGCGTGTCCGTCCCGGCGGCGGGCGCGGGCGCGACCGTGGAGGTCGTGCTCGGGCGCACCCCGTTCTACGCCGAGGGCGGCGGCCAGCTCGCCGACCAGGGCGTGATCCGCACCAGCGGCGCCGAGGTCGAGATCGTCGACGTGCAGACGCCGCTCGCGGGCCTGGTCGTGCACCGGGGCAAGATCCGCAGCGGCGAGCTCAAGGTCGGCGACGACGCGCAGGCGGAGATCGACCTCGAGCGCCGCCGCGCGATCTCGCGCAGCCACAGCGCCACCCACCTCGTCCACCGCGGCTTCAAGAACGCGCTCGGCGAGACGGCGGCCCAGGCCGGCTCGGAGAACTCGCCCGGCCGCTTCCGCTTCGACTTCACCGCGGCGGGCGCGGTGCCGCCCAGCGTGCTGCGCGACGTCGAGGACGAGGTCAACGCCGTGCTCATCAACGACCTCAAGGTCAACGCCTTCTACACCTCGCAGGCGGAGGCCAGGGCGATGGGCGCGCTGGCCATGTTCGGCGAGAAGTACGGAGACGAGGTCCGCGTCGTCGAGATCGGCGACTACTCGCGCGAGCTGTGCGGTGGCACCCACGTCCACAGCTCCGGCCAGCTCGGCCTGGTCAAGGTGCTGGGCGAGCAGTCGGTCGGCGCGGGCGTCCGCCGCGTCGAGGCGCTCGTCGGCATCGACGCCTTCCGCTTCCTGGCCCGCGAGAGCGTGCTGGTCGCGCAGCTCACCGAGCAGCTCAAGGCGCGCCGCGAGGAGCTGCCCGAGCGCATCGACGGCATCGTCACCCGGCTGCGCACGGCGGAGAAGGAGCTGGAGAAGATCCGCTCCGCCCAGGTGCTCCAGGTGGCCGGTGATCTCGCCGCCAAGGCGGGCGACCTGCGTGGAGTCTCCGTTGTGACACACCGCGCGCCTGATGGCACCGGTGCGGATGATCTGCGTAAGCTCGCGCTGGATGTGCGTGGCAGGTTCCCGGCGGACCGGCCGGCGGTCATCGTGATCGCCGGCGTCCCCTCCGACCGACCTGTGGTGGTTGCCGCGGTCAATGAGGCGGGACGCGAGCGCGGACTCAAGGCCGGGAAGCTGGTCGGCGTCGCCGCCAAGGCTCTTGGGGGTGGCGGTGGCGGCAAGGACGACGTCGCGCAGGGCGGCGGCACACGGCCGGAGGCGATCGGCGAGGCGCTGCAGCTGGTCGAGCAGGCTATCGCGGATCAGCTCGGCTGACATGAGGTTCGGCACGCGGATCGGCGTGGACGTCGGATCCGTACGCGTCGGCGTGGCCCGCAGTGACCCTTCCGGGTTGCTGGCCACGCCGGTAGAGACGGTCAAGCGAGGCAAGGGCGACCTCGACCGCATCGCCGCGATCGTCGCGGAGCACGAGGCGATCGAGGTGATCGTGGGGCTGCCCACCTCGCTGTCCGGACGCGAAGGGCAGGCGGCGGGGCTGGCCCGCCAGTTCGCCGCCGAGCTCGCGGTCCGGCTCGCGCCGACGCCCGTGCGGCTGTTCGACGAGCGGCTGACCACGGTCGCCGCGACGCACGGGCTGCGGGCGAGCGGCATGAAGGCCAAGAAGCAGCGCGACGTCGTGGATCAGGCCGCGGCTGTCGTGCTGCTTCAGGACGCGCTCGACTCCGAGCGCGTCACTGACAGACCCCCAGGCAGGCCCGTCGCACCGCCCCCAGCGGCCGACGGACCTGCCTCATGAGCGCGCGCGTCACGGGGGACGCGCCCGCGCAGGCGGTGTACACAGCATGGTGCATGACCACGACGTGGCTGCAGGTCTGCTGGGTCGCGCCCGCGCCGGCTGCGCGCACATACGTACGAGGCACGGTCGCGCCGATGGTGCACACCCGCGCGCGGGGCACGGCCGCGCCGGCGGCACGCACATACGCGCAGGGCACGGCCGTGGGGGCTCCGGCCGACTGCCCGGCTGACGGCGGGGTGGCCGCGTGAACGGCACACCCGGCAACGAGAACGAGAACGAGGGCGACCTCGGCGACGTGATCCCGTTTTCCGCCGACGACTCCGCGCAGGAGGAGCCGGAGCAGCGCGAGCCGACGCCGGAGCAGCGGGACTCGGAGGCGGAGCGGCGGGACTCGGCTCCAGAGCGGCGGGACTCGGAGGCGGAGCGGCGGGAGCCGGCTCCGGAGCAGCGGGTCCCGGAGGTGGAGGCCGTCGCGCCGCCCGAACGCCGCCAGCGGGCCATGCGCAAGGCCGGGATGTTCTCCGCGGGCCTGATCGTGGCCGTGGTGGCCTTGGGAGCGGGCGCGTTCGCGGTGCTCAAGCCGTACCTGAGCCCCGACGACTTCGAAGGGCCCGGCAGCGGCGCCGTGACGGTGCGGATCTCGCCGGGTTCGAGCGCGCAGTCCATCGGCTCGGTGCTGGCCGAGGCCGGGGTGGTGGCGAGCGCGAAGTCGTTCGTGCGGGTGACGGAGGAGCGCGCGGTCACCAACCGGCTGCGGCCCGGACACTACCGGCTGCGCAAGGGCATGGCCGCGAAAGAGGCGCTCGACCTGCTGCTGGCGCCGGCGTCCAGGGTCGTGCGGCGCGTCACCGTCCCCGAGGGCATGCGGACGTCCGAGGTGCTGGCCCGCGTCGCCAAGCTGGCCGGGCTGCCGCTCAAGGAGTTGCAGGGCGTCGACAAGGCTCTCGTCGGGCTGCCCTCGTACGCCGAGGGGCTGGAGGGGTTCCTGTTCCCGGCCACGTACGAGGTCGAGCCCGGCGACACGGCGGTGGACGTGCTGGCGGCGATGGTCGAACGCTTCCGGGTCGCCGCCCGCCAGGTCGGCCTGGAGCAGGAGGCGGCCCGTAAGCACCTGACGCCGCTGGAGGCGGTCACGGTGGCCAGCATGATCCAGGCCGAGGGCGGGGTCGACGCGGACTACCCGAAGATCTCCAGGGTGATCTACAACCGCCTCCAGAAGGGCACCCCGCTGGAGATCGACAGCACCGTGCTGTACGCCCAGAACCGCAGGAGTCTGAAGATTACGGAGCGTGACACCAAGGTCGCCTCTCCCTACAACACCTACCAGCACAAGGGGCTGCCCCCCGGGCCCATCGCCAATCCTGGGGAGAAGGCACTGATGGCGGCCCTGAACCCAGCCCAAGGTGATTGGCACTGGTTTGTGACCACGGATCCGGCGCATAGAATCACCAAATTCACCAACAAAGAGAGCGAGTTCGTGAGATACCGGGAAGAGCTGAATAAGAACCTCGGGACGAGTTGATGTTCGGCGGGACCCCCTCCGTCCCGGCGCAAATGCCCCTAAACGGGTCATGCGCCCTCTTTCCATCCCTTAGCATGGCTACCCAGAGTGATCTCCGCTGGCCGTGGGAGCATGTCCGGCGGGCCCCCCAGTTCCGCTCGGTGACCCAAGCCGGTTCGGCGGTTTCGCTTGACGCCCGGCCGGTCGTACCGGGAGATTGGCCAGCGCACCTATGAACGATCTCGATCTGAACACTCTGCTAGGCGCCGAGGACGACGGCGGTCGCACCCGGCGCAGCCGCGGCGGCGGCAAACGCGGCGGCGGGCGCCGCCGGCGCCGACGCCGCAACCGCGGCGGCTTCATGGCGCCGCTGCTCGCCTTCGTCGTGCTGGCGGGCATCATCGGCGGTGGCGGTTACTACGGCTACCTGTGGCTCAGCGACGCGCTCGTCCCCGACGACTACACCGGTCAGGGCACCGGCGAGGTCATCGTGGAGATCAAGGACGGCCAGAGCGCCTCGGACGTGGCGCAGGAGCTGGAGAAGCAGGGGGTCGTGGCCAGCGCCAGGGCGTTCACCAACGCCATCGGCAACGCCAACAGGAGCGGCTCGCTGCAGCCCGGCTCGTACAAGCTGCGCAAGAAGATGTCGGCCGCGAGCGCGGTGGCGCGGCTCATCCCGGACAACCGGCTGCTCGCCAAGGTGACGCTCAAGGAAGGCCTGCGCCTGTCCCAGACCCTGGACACACTGGCCAAGGAGACCGGCAAGCCCCTCAAGGAGTTCACCGCCGCGGCCAAGGACGTGGAGCAGCTCGACCTGCCGGGCTACGCCAAGGGCAAGCTGGAGGGATACGCCTTCCCGGCCACGTACGAGGTCCAGCCCAAGACCACGGCGACCCAGATCCTGGCTGCGATGGTCAAGCGGTACAACCAGACGGCCGAAAAGCTGGACATCGAGGGCAGCGCCAAGGCGCTCGGCCACACGCCGCACGAGCTCATGGTCATCGCGAGCATCGTGCAGGCCGAGGCCGGTCGGCAGGAGGACATGCCGAAGATCGCCCGCGTCATCTACAACCGGCTGGATCACAACCCGGAGATGAAGCTGGCGATGGACAGCACGGTCATGTACGCGCTGAACAAGTACGGCACGGCCGCCACGTTCGCGGAGACGAAGACCAAGAGCCCGTACAACACGTACCTGCACCTCGGCCTGCCCCCCGGGCCCATCACGAACCCCGGGGACCACGCGATCGAGGCCGCTCTCAGCCCCGCCAAGGGGCCCTGGCTCTACTTCGTCGCCACCGACCCCAAGAGCAACGTCACCAAGTTCGCCACCACGGAGGCCGAACGCCAGGCGCTGCTGGCCGAATACCGCAGGAACGGCGGCTGACCGACGCTCAGACGCTCCACGCGCCCGCCCACCTCCCACGGTGGGCGGGCGTCTCGTTGGGAGCCGGGCAACACCCATCCTTTACGGCTGCGCACGGTGGGCACCTCCCGCCGACGTGCGCCGCCCCCGTCCAAGGGACGCTTCTCAGGTGATGGGACGACCCGCCGTGACGCGCGCCCCGTGGGCCGTCCGAGCGGGAGAAGCGTGGGCGACGGGGCGATAAGGTCGTCATGTTCGGAAGGAGTGTGGATGCGGGCTGCGGTGATGGGGTCGCCCATCGGTCATTCGCTCTCGCCTTACCTGCATTGGGCCGCCTACCAGGCGATGGGGTTCGACGGGTGGAGCTACGAGGCGTTCGAGTGCGACGAGGCGCGGCTGCCCGGGCTGCTGGGCGAGCTGGTGCCCGTGCGCGGCCAGGTTTCCGAAGACGCGGACCCGTGGGCGGGGCTGTCGCTGACCATGCCGCTCAAGCGGGCCGTGCTGCCCCTGCTCGACACCGTGTCCGACACAGCCGTCGAGGTCGGCGGGGCCAACACCGTGGTGTTCCGCGACGGCCTCCGGCACGGCCACAACACCGACGTCTACGGCATCGAGCAGGCGCTGGCCGAGGCCGGGGTGCCCGCGCCGCGCTCCGCGACCGTGCTCGGCGGTGGCGCCACGGCGGCCTCGGCGCTGGCGGCGCTGCGCAACCTCGGGCTGTTCTCCGCGACGCTGCTGGTACGCGACCCCGCGCGGGCGGGGGAGACGGTGGAGGTGGCCGAGCGGCTGGGCGTGGCGCTGGCGGTGGAGACGTTCGACAAGCTCGACGCCTTCACGCGGGTGGACCTGGTGGTCTCGGCGCTGCCGGGCGGGGCCGCCGACGCGTTCGCCGACCGGCTGGCGCGGGTGCCCGCGCTCTTCGACGTGGTCTACTCGCCCTGGCCGACCAGCGCGGCGGCGGCCGTCCGGGCTGCGGGCGGCACCGTGGTCGGGGGGTTCGCGATGCTGCTGCACCAGGCGGTGCGGCAGGTGGAGCTGATGACGGGCCGGACGGACGTGCCGGTGGAGGCCATGCGCACGGCGGGCGAGGCCGAGCTCGCTAGGCGGTCGGCCAGTCGAACGGGTTGATCGTTTCGACGTCGAGCCCCACGAAGTCCTTGACGTTGCGGGTCACGAGGGTGCAGCCATGCGCGCGGGCCGTGGCGGCGATGAGGCCGTCAACGATCGGGATCGGACGCACGGCTTGCATCCGCCCCCACTCCTGGGCGACGGCGGCGGTGACAGGCAGCACCCTGGTCCTGAACTCGTGCTGCAGCCGATCCAGCCAGGCCTCGTAGCCGTGGGCCTGCACGGCGTCGCGGCGGCGTAGGAGCTCGATGCCCTTGCGGATCTCGCCGAACACCATGACGCTCAGGTAGAGGCTGGGCCCGGTGATGGTGTCCAGCCAGGCCTGCACGCTGTCGTCCCTGGTGCGCTTGGTCATTTCTGACACGACGTTGGTGTCGAGGATGTAGCTCACGCGCCGTCTCCGAGATCGACGTCACGCGTTTCGTCGCTCTGGTCGCGAGTGAGGTCGAGCGCGCCCAGGTCAGGGCCAGAGAGCAGGAACTCCTTGAAGTCCGGTTGCTTGCCCTTGAGCTGGCGGTATTCCTCCATGTCGAGGATCACCACCACGTCCCTGCCGTGCTTGGTGACGATCTGCGGCCCCTCGTCGTGGGCCTTCCTGACGACTTCACTGAAGTGCTGCTTGGCCTCCTGTAGCTGCCATTTGGTCACTTCTGTCTGGAGCGCGGTCATAAGACCCCTTTCTGACTAGTCTGGACAGAAGTCTAGCGTGGAGGGCCGGGCCGCCGGGGATGATTCGAGGAAGGCTGGACGTTGTGGTAACGTAGCTCTCTGATCGGTCCGGCATGACATTGCTGGACGCGCAAGCGGAGGTCTCCCTCCCACCTGAGTCGCCGGAAGGCGGACGGGTCCAGGATCACGCCGGACTACTCCGGGGAGCTCAAAGGCCACGAAGGCGAAGAGCTCAGTGGCCCCGCATGCGCGACGTGCGGGGCTTTTCGCATTGGGCGAGGGGCTCCCGGCACGACGAGCACGTAGGGATCGCAAACCTAGGAGGCCCCATCAGCACTGAGCCCCGCATCAACGAGCGTATCCGAGTTCCCGAGGTTCGCCTCGTGGGCCCGAACGGCGAGCAGGTAGGCATCGTCTCGATTCACGACGCCCTGAAGCTCGCCCAGGAGGCCGACCTCGACCTCGTCGAGGTCGCGGCCACGGCTCGACCGCCCGTGTGCAAGCTCATGGACTACGGCAAGTTCAAGTACGAGTCCGCGATGAAGGCGCGCGAAGCGCGCAAGAATCAGGCGCACACGATCATCAAGGAGATCAAGCTCCGGCCGAAGATCGACCCGCACGACTACGAGACCAAGAAGGGTCACGTGGTGCGGTTCCTCAAGGCGGGAGACAAGGTCAAAGTCACGATCATGTTCCGTGGTCGCGAGCAGTCCCGGCCGGAGCTCGGTTTCCGGCTCCTGCAGCGGCTCGCGGACGACGTCCAGGAGCTCGGTTTCGTGGAGTCCCACGCCAAGCAGGACGGTCGTAACATGATCATGGTGATCGGTCCGCACAAGAAGAAGGCCGAGGCCAAGGCCGAAAAGGCCGCAGCCAAGGCGCAGCGTGGCAGCGAGGACACTTCCCCACAGGAAGGATGACCCGCGGTTGGGGTTAGCCTTACAGAGCACCCCGATTTGAGCCACCACCAGCAGACGAAGACGCCGCGACCGGGTCGGCCCACCACCGGCCCGGCCCGTGGCACGACCGAAACGAGGAGAGACGGCGACATGCCGAAGATGAAGACGCACAGCGGTGCGAAGAAGCGGTTCCGGGTCACCGGCACCGGCAAGATCAAGCGTCGCCGTGCCAACCGCGCGCACTACAACGAGTGGAAGTCCTCCACGCTGACGCGCCGTCTCAAGAACGAGGTCGTCCTTTCCGACGCCGATTCCAAGAAGATCAAGAAGCTGCTCGCTAAGTAGCGCGATTCCCCGGGGAGAAGAAACATGGCACGCGTGAAGCGGGCGCTCAACGCCAAGAAGAAGCGCAGGGTCGTCCTCGAAAGGGCAAGCGGTTACCGTGGCCAGCGGTCGCGTCTGTACCGCAAGGCCAAGGAGCAGATGCTCCACTCGATGACGTACGCCTACCGGGACCGCAAGGACCGTAAGGGTGCGTTCCGCCGTCTGTGGATCCAGCGGATCAACGCCGCCGCCCGCCAGAACGGCATGACCTACAACCGCCTGATCCAGGGTCTGCGCCTGGCCGGCGTCGAGGTCGACCGCAAGATCCTGGCTGACCTCGCGGTGAACGACAGCCAGACCTTCGCCACGCTCGTCGAGGCTGCCAAGAAGGCGCTGCCGGCGAACGTGAACGCTCCGGCCGCGAGCTGAAGCACCGCGAGCTGAGGCGATCGTCTTAATCGAGGGGCCCACCGATGACGGTGGGCCCTTTGTTGCTGTGCGGGACGGCGTTGAGCGGGACAGCGCTGGTGAGACAGCGCTTGTGAGACAGAGGCAGGGCGTCCCGGACAGGGCGTGGGGGACAGGGAGACAAGCATGGCCGGGTCCGAGCTGACCAACGTGAAGTCGCCGCGGGTGAAGGCGGCCAGGCGGCTCACCAAGCGGGCCTTCAGGGATCAGGACCGCAAGTTCCTGGCCGAGGGGCCGCAGGCGGTCCGTGAGGCGCTCAAGCTCGACGGCGTGACGCTGGAGCTGTTCAGCACCGCCGAGGCCGAGCTGCGCCACCCCGAGCTGATCACCGAGGCCCGGCTGAAGGGCGTGCCCGTGCACCGGGCCAGCGGCGAGGTCATGGCGGAGCTGTCACAGACGGTGACCCCGCAGGGGCTGGTGGCCGTCTGCACGCTCGTGCACGTCCCCCTCGACGCGGCCCTGACCGAGCCGCGCCTGGTCGCCGTGCTCGCCCACGTGCGCGACCCGGGCAACGCCGGCACCGTCATGCGGGCGGCCGACGCCGCCGGAGCCGACGCGGTGATCTTCACCGACGCCTCCGTGGACCCGTACAACGGCAAGTGTGTACGCGCCAGCGCCGGCAGCCTTTTCCACCTGCCCGTCGTCATCGGTGCACCGGTGAGCGCCGCCGTGCGTCAACTCAGGGAGCGTGGCCTGCGCGTGCTGGCAGCCGACGGCGCGGGCAAGCACACGCTCGACGATGTCGATCTTACCGGACCCACCGCGTGGATCTTCGGCAACGAGGCCTGGGGACTGCCGGAGGACGTACTGGCCGAGGCGGACGATGTGGTCAGAGTGCCTATCTACGGACAGGCCGAAAGCCTGAACCTGGCCACCGCCGCGGCGGTATGCCTTTACTCCTCGGCTAGGGCTCAGCGAGTGCCCTAGGCGGCGGGAAACCCGCTATTGTCGGCGTTGTAGGCGGAGGAGGCGAGTTCGTGCACGGCGCAGACACCGACGGGCGAGTAGTGGCCGCCGCGTGCACGATAGCCATCGACGACCTTCCCGACGGCCTCATCGTGACCGACAGTGACGGCTGCGTGCTGGCCGTCAACCGGGCGGCCGCCCGGCTCACCGGGGTCCCCATGGAGCGCGCGGTCGGCAGGCACATGAGCGACGTGTTCCCGTTCCGCGACCACGACGGGCGCGACTGGTGGAAGGCGCTCGACCCCGAGGGCGGGCTGCGCATCAGGAGCAGGGTGCCGGAGCGCCCGCTGCACCTGCCCGGCGGCCAGGAGCTGTACGTCGCGGCCAGGTTCGTACGCGAGCCGGAGCGCGGCGGCGAGGTCGACCGCGTCACGATCACCCTGCGCGACGGCGGCGCCCGCGCCCGGCTGGAGCGCAGCCGCGCCGACCTGGTCTCGACCGTGGCCCACGAGCTGCGCTCGCCGCTGACCAGCGTCAAGGGCTTCACCGCGACCATGCTGGCCAAATGGGAGCGCTTCACCGACGAGCAGAAGCGCGTCATGCTCGAGACGGTCAACAACGACGCCGATCGCGTCACCAGGCTCATCACCGAGCTGCTCGACGTCTCGCGCATCGAGTCGGGCCGGCTGGAGGTGCGCCGCCAGGTCGTCGACGTCGCCGCCAGGGTGCGCAGGCTCGTCGCGGGCCGGGTCGCCGCGGGCGAGACCGAGGAGCGCTTTCGCCTGATCACCGGCGACGACCTGCCGGAGATGTGGCTCGACCAGGACAAGATCGACCAGATCCTGGGTAACCTGGTGGAAAACGCGCTGCGCCACGGGCGCGGCACTGTGACAATCGAGATCGAGTCCGTTGGATGGGGAGTTGCCGTGTCGGTGCGCGACGAGGGCGAGGGCATCGAGCCCGAGCTGGCTCCGCGCGTCTTCCGGCAGTTCTGGCGGGGCGGCAACAGCCGCAGGCGCGGTGGCACCGGGCTCGGCCTCTTCATCGTCAAGGGCCTGGTCGAGGCGCACGGCGGCACGATCACCGTGCAGCGGGCGCCCGAGGGCGGGGCGGAGTTTCGATTTACCGTGCCCACCGGCACGCCCGACTTCGCCACGCCTTAGCGATCGAGTCGGCCCCGGTGGGCGGGCCCACTAGACTCATTTCCGCTCAAGCCCTGGATACGGAGCTCACTCTTGTCTGACTACGACCCCGTCGAGGTGACACCGTTGCATGCCGACGAGGTGTCCCGCATGGAGGCCGACGCCATCGAGGCGATCAAGGCGGCCACCGGCCTCGACGCACTCAAGCAGGCCAGGCTGGCGCACGCGGGTGACCGCTCGCCCATCGCCCTGGCCAACCGCGAGATCGGCGCCCTGCCGCCGGCCGCCCGCGCCGAGGCCGGCAAGCGCGTCGGCACCGCCCGCAAGGCGATCAACGAAGCGCTCGCCGCCCGCCAGGCCGAGCTCGAGGCCGAACGCGACGCGCGGGTGCTCGTCGAGGAGAGCGTCGACGTCACCCTGCCGTGGGACCGGCGGCCGCGCGGGGCCCGCCACCCGCTGACCACGCTGCAGGAGCGCATCGCCGACGCGTTCATCGCCATGGGCTACGAAGTGGCCGAGGGCCCCGAGCTCGAAGGCGAGTGGTTCAACTTCGACGCGCTCAACATCGCCAAGGACCACCCGGCCCGCTCAGAGCACGACACGTTCTTCGTCGGGTCCACCGACTCCGGCATGGTGCTGCGCACGCAGACCTCGCCGGTGCAGGTCCGCGCGCTGCTCCAGCGCGAGCTGCCGGTCTACGTGATCTCGCCGGGCAAGACGTTCCGCACCGACGAGCTCGACGCCACCCACACCCCGGTCTTCCACCAGACCGAGGGGCTGGCCGTGGACGAGGGCCTGACGATGGCCCACCTCAAGGGCACGCTCGACCGGTTCGCGGAGGTGATGTTCGGCAAGGGCATCACGACCCGCTTCCGGCCCAACTACTTCCCGTTCACCGAGCCGTCCGCCGAGATGGACCTCAAGTGTTTCGTCTGTCGCGGCGCCTCGGCCGTCCCCGGTAACCCGCCCTGCCGCACCTGCAAGTCGGAGGGCTGGATCGAGTGGGGCGGCTGCGGCATGGTCAACCCGCGCGTGCTCATCGCCTGCGGCGTCGACCCGTCGCGATACTCCGGGTTCGCGTTCGGCATGGGCATCGAGCGGACGCTGATGTTCCGCCACAACGCCGAGGACATGCGTGACATGGTCGAGGGAGACGTGCGCTTCACGCTCCCGTTCGGAATGGAGATCTGATGAAGGTCCCGCTTTCCTGGCTGCGGGAGTATGTCGATCTCCCGGCGGTCACCGCCCACGAGGTGGCCGACAAGCTCACGGCCGCCGGGCTCAAGCTTGAGGCGATCAGCTCGCACGGCCACGACGTCAAGAACGTCGTCGTCGGCGAGGTGCTCACCATCGAGGAGCTGAGCGGCTTCAAGAAGCCGATCCGGCACTGCAAGGTCGAGACCGGCGAGGCGACGCCGCGCGAGATCGTCTGCGGCGCCACCAACTTCGCCGTCGGCGACCGCGTCCCCGTCGTGCTGCCCGGCGGCGTGCTGCCCGGCGGGTTCGAGGTCGGGGCGCGCAAGACGTACGGACGCATGTCGGAGGGCATGATCTGCTCCGAGCGCGAGCTCGGGCTGAGCGACGACCACGGCGGCATCATGGTGCTGCCGCCCGACACCCCGATCGGCGCCGACGTGGTCGAGCTGCTCGGGCTGCGCGACGACGTGATCGAGCTGGAGATCACGCCCGACATCGGCTACGCGCTGTCGATCAGGGGCGTGGCCCGCGAGGTGGCGACCGCGTTCGGGGTGGAGTTCCGCGACCCGGCCGACATCGAGCTGCCCGCCGAGACCAGCCCGTCGTGGCCGGCGTCGATCGGCGACCCGACCGCGTGCGACAGGTTCGTGCTGCGCGAGGTCAGCGGCTTCGACCCCGCCGCCCAGAGCCCGCTCTGGATGCGGATCCGCCTCACGCGCGCCGGCATGCGCTCCGTGTCGCTGGCCGTCGACATCACCAACTACCTCATGCTGGAGCTCGGGCAGCCGCTGCACGCGTTCGACCGCGCCAAGCTGCGCGGCGAGATCGTCGTGCGCCGCGCCGTCTCGGGCGAGCGGCTCGAAACGCTCGACCACGTCGTACGCGAGCTCGACCCCGACGACATCCTGATCACCGACCAGTCGGGGCCGATCTCGATGGCCGGCACCATGGGCGGGCTGGAGACCGAGATCTCCGACGACTCGACCGACATCGTCATCGAGGCCGCCCACTTCTCCGCCACCGGCATCTCGCGCGAGTCGCGCAGGAACGGGCTGGTGTCGGAGTCCTCCAAGAGGTTCGAACGCGGCGTCGACCGCGAGCTGCCGCTCGTCGCCTCGTGGCGGGCGGTGCAGCTGCTGGCCGAGCTGGGCGGCGCGACCGTCCAGCCCGGGGTCACGCACGCCGAGGTCGAGGTGTCGCCGGCGCGCATCGCGATCCCGTCGGGCTACCCGAGCACCGTGGCCGGTGTCACCTACTCCAAGGAGACCGTCGTCTCCCGGCTGCGGCAGATCGGCTGCGTCGTGGTCGACGGCGAAGACCCGGCCGTGCGCCAGGGCGGCGTCGACCCGACCGGGGTCGTGACCGGCGGCGCGCTGGCGGCCAGGCTGGCCGTCACCGGCGACGACATGATCACGGTGACGCCGCCGTCGTGGCGCCCCGACCTCACCGACCCCAACGACCTGGCCGAAGAGGTCATCCGGCTGGAGGGCTACGAGACCCTGCCGTCGGAGCTGCCCTCCGCCCCCGCCGGGGCCGGGCTCACCGAGGGCCAGCGGCTGCGCAGGCGGGTCGGCCGGGCGCTGGCCGAGGGCGGCTACGTCGAGGTGCTCAGCTACCCGTTCATCAGCGCCGACGACTTCGACCGGCTGCTGCTGCCCGCCGACGACGCGCGCCGCAACGCCATGCGGCTGGCCAACCCTCTGTCGGAGGACGAGCCGCTGATGCGCACGACCCTGCTGCCGGGGCTGCTCAAGACCCTGGTGCGCAACGCCGGGCGCGGGTTCACGGACGCGGCGCTGTTCGAGATGGGGCCGGTCTACCGGCCGCGCGTGGGCGCTCCCGAGGTGGCGCCGGTGCTCGGCGTAGAGCGCCGGCCGACGGCCGAGGAGCTGGCCTCGATCGAGGCCGCGCTGCCCGACCAGCCGGTGCGGGTCGCGGCGGTGCTGGCCGGGGAGTTCGAGCGGTCGGGCTGGTGGGGCAGCGGTCGAGCCGCCTCCTGGGCCGACGCGGTGCAGGCCGCGCGCCTGGTCGCGGCCGAGGCCCGGCTGGAGCTGTCCATCAGCGCCGACCAGCACGAGCCCTGGCACCCCGGCCGGTGCGCCGCCCTCTACGTGGGCGACACGCTGGTGGGGCACGCCGGCGAGCTGCACCCGCGCGTCATCGAGGCGTACGGGCTGCCGCCGCGCACCGCGGCCATGGAGCTGGAGCTGTCGCGCCTGGAGCCCGCCATGCCGGGCCCGGTCGAGACCCCGCCGGTGTCGGCCTACCCGGTGGCCACGCAGGACGTCGCGCTGATCGTCCCCGACTTCACGCCGGTGGCCGACGTGGAGGCCGCCCTGCGCGACGGGGCCGGTGAGCTGCTGGAGTCGATCCGGCTGTTCGACGTGTACGCGGGGGAGCAGGTGGGCGAGGGGAACAAGTCGCTCGCCTACACGATGCGCTTCCGCGCCGCGGACCGGACGCTGACGGTGGAGGAGACGACGACGGCCCGCGACGCGGCGGTGGCGATGGCGACCGACCGCGTGGGGGCTCAGCTCCGCAGCTCCTGAACCGCTGTTCACAGGGCTGGTACGGCATGCGACCGTGCCAGCCCTTCATGCTAGGTCGGTGAGGTCGATGTCCAGGTCGAAGGGGACGGTCAGCTTCAGCCTGTCCTGATGGACACCGGTGAGAACGTAGGCGCCGGCGGCTGGGTCCAGTTCGTGGACGTGGACGACCAGCCGGCCGGTCTCGGTCTCGACCAGCCAGAAGTGCGGGATCCCGGCCTCGGCGTAGAGGAGCGGCTTGCGCTTCCTGTCACGGGACCTGGTGTCGCGGGAGACCACCTCGATGGCGAGGATGACGTCCTTCCCCCAGTAGAAGGTCCGGTCCGGGGCGTCTTCGCCGGGGAGACGGATGATCGTGACGTCGGGCTCCGGGCGCTGATCCTCGTCCAGGATGATCGTCATCCGGCTGCGCACCCGCAGGTCCTCCGGCACCCAGTGCTGGAGAGCGGACGAGAAGAGATACACGGCGCACGAGTGGATGGCGGTCTGGTAGGCGAAGAAGACCAGGCTGCCGTCGATCAGCTCCGCGTGGTTGGGCAGCCCGGGCAGGCGGTCGAGGTCTTCGGCGACGAACCCCTCCGGGGGCGGCCTGACCCAGGACGGTAGCTCTTCGATGTCGTCTTCCATGACGCAAAGTTATCATCCTGCGACTTTACGTGTGTGTGGCATTCGATGACGTGGGTGGCAGAATGCGGTCGCATGAGGCAGTTGCTGGTGTTCGCCGAGCGGGATGACGCCGAGGGGGTCGCGGAGACCCTCGGGGAGTGGTTTCCGGCGCTCGGGGTGCCGCGGGTGGTGCGGGAGACGCTGGCCGGGGAGGACGACGCCGCGGACGCGCAGTGGCTGGTCGTCGTCGAGGGGCTGGACGCGAGCGCGCTGGCCAAGGTGGACGAGCTGGTGGAGCGGCACGGGGGATGGTGGGAAGCGGGCTGAGCCCGGGCTCAGAGTCGGTCGATCTCCGCGAAGTCGATGACCAAGTCGAAGGGGACGGACAGCTTGAGGCATTCGTGGTGGATGCCGGTGAGGGAGTAGGAGCTGGTGGCGGGGTCCAGCTCATAGACGTAAATGACGGCTTTCTCGGAGTGCTCCTCGATCCGCCAGAAGTAAGGTATGCCGGCCTCGGCGTAGAGCTGCGGCTTTCGGTGACGGTCACGGACCGTGGACTCGGGAGAGACGACCTCGACGATGAGAACTACATCTTCTGCCTTGTAGCAAGAGTCCTTGAGGGTGCCGACAGCTTCCGCCTTGATGACCATGAGGTCGGGCTCTGGACGCTGGCTGCGGTCGAGGATGACGCTCATCTCGCGCCGCACTCGAAGCTCCTCTGGGGCAGCTTGGCGTAGGGCGACGAGGAGGAGATCGACCACGTGCGCATGGAAGGAAAGCTGAGGGCTCACGAAGACCAAGCTTCCATCAATCAACTCTGTGTGCGCAGGCAAATCCGGAATGTGATCGAGGTCCTCGGCGACGAACCCTCCAGGCGGAGGAAACACCCAGTCGGGCAGCGAGGGATGCGTCATCTTAACGATCACCGCTTCGGCAGTCATGGACCAACGCTACCAATCTAATGCGCTCACGCCCTGTGAATGAACACATACGCAGCATGAGCGTTCGTCGGGCGCGAACGGGCGCCCGGGGAGCTGTTCGGTGGGGGAGAGTGGGCGTATGCGTATCGCCGTGTTGTCCGACATCCACGGGGTGTTGCCTGCGCTCGAAGCCGTGCTGGCCGAGCCTGGCGTGGCCGGGGCCGAGGTGATCGTGTTGACCGGGGACATGGCCGCCGGGCCGATGCCGGTGCAGACGCTGGACGTGCTCGTCTCGCTCGGTGAGCGGGCCCTGTGGGTCAGCGGGAACGCCGACAGGGAGCTGGTGGAGGCGGTTCGGGGGAAGGCCAGCCCTTATCCCGTGTCCCAGTGGGCGGCCGGGCGGTTGCGGGACGATCAGGTCGAGCTGCTGGCCGGGCTGCCCGATCGGCAGGTGGTCGAGCTGGGGCGGCTGGGGACCACGTTGTTCGTGCACGCGACGCCGCGCAGCGACGAGGAGATGATCCTCGTGGACAGCTCGCTGGAGCGGTGGGCCGAGGTGCTGGCCGGGGAGGACGCCGCCACCGTGGTGCTGGGCAACACGCACATGCCCTTCGTGCGGCTGGCCGACCGGGTGCTGGTCGTGAACCCGGGGTCGGTCGGCATGCCGTACGGGCGGAGCGGGGCGGACTGGGCGTTGCTCGACGGTGACACCGGGGCCGTGACCCTGCGCAGGACCCCGCTCGACGCCGCCCGGGTGGGGGAGCGGCTGGTGCGGGAGAGCGGGTTCGGCGGGATCGAGGAGTGGGTGGCGGACTACGTGACGAACGTCTACTCCGACGCCGAGGCGCTGCGGGTGTTCGCCAAGGCGGAAAACCGGTGAGCTAGACCGCGGTGGCCTCCCTGCGGGCCTTCTCCGCCAGGGCGTGCTCGTCCGTCCTGGCGTCGTACCGGCGGAATTTCGGCAGTGCGGAGGCCAGGCCGAGCACGGCGGCCACGCACAGCAGGCCGCCCGCCCCGAGGGAATAGCGGGTGCCGCCAAAGTTGGCCAT
This sequence comes from Nonomuraea sp. NPDC005650, assembly GCF_040605375.1. Taxonomy (NCBI): domain Bacteria; kingdom Bacillati; phylum Actinomycetota; class Actinomycetes; order Streptosporangiales; family Streptosporangiaceae; genus Nonomuraea; species Nonomuraea sp. NPDC005650. The sequence goes on along the minus strand of NZ_JBEXCR010000014.1, from coordinate 63,863 downwards.
CAGGCTGGCGCGGGCGTTGCCCAGCATCGGGCCGGACGCGTACGACAGGAGCTCGATCCCGGCCAGCCGCCCGCGCAGCTCCGGCGGGATCGTCTGGTTCCACATCGTCATGCGGAAGATGCCGCTGACCATGTCGGCGGCGCCCGCGAAGGCGATGCAGACGAACACCACCCAGACGTTGGGCGCCAGCGCCGACGAGGCCACCGCGACGCCCCAGAGGGTGGCTGCGATGATCACGCCCAGGCCCTGGCGCTGCACGCGGGCCGCCCAGCCACCCGTGATCGAGGCGACCAGCGCGCCCACCGCCCCCGCCGAGTACAGCAGCCCCAGCGCCTGCGGGGCGCGCAGCTCGTCGGCCAGGAACGGGAAGAGCGACGTGGCCATCGCGAACACCATGGCCGCGATGTCCACCAGGTACGTGCCCACCAGGTCAGGGCGGCTCATCGCGTACCGCATGCCCTCGACCAGGGACTTCAGCGATGCGGGGGCGGCGTCCTCGGCCGGCGGCAGCGACCGGATCCGCCACAGCAGCACCAGCGACACCACGAAGCTCAGCGTGTCGAGGCCGTACGCCGCTGCCGGCCCGAACGAGGTCACCAGCAGGCCGCCCAGCGCCGGGGCGACGATGGCGCCGAAGTTCCAGCGCATGCTCGACAGCACCGCCGCCGCGCCCTGCTGCTCGTGCTTGACCACCTGCTGGAACACGGCCTCCAGGCTGGGCCGCTGCAGGCAGGAGATGCCCGTGGAGACGGCGCCCATCACGTACAGGACCCAGATCTGGGGGTCGGGGAGCATGGCGTTGACCGTGAGCGCGCCCGTGGTGACCAGCAGGCCCAGCTCGCTCAGGACGATGATCTTGCGGCGGTCGAGCGCGTCGGCGATCGCCCCGCCCCACAGCCCGCACACCACCATCGGGACGAACTCCGCCAGGCTCACCAGGCCGACCGCCAGGTAGGAGTCGGTCAGCTCCTTCATCTGGTACGGCACCGCGACCATGGTGATGAACGTCCCGAACATCGTGATGACGCCGGAGGCGAACAGGAGGCGATAGTCGCGGGAGTCGCGCAGGGGACTCACGTCGATGGCGATGTGACGCAGGAGGCGCTTCAGTCCAGTGGGCACGAGCGTCAATTTTCCGTTGTGGGTGACGACCGGGGCAAACCGTTTTCCGCCTGGTGGCGGCAGGCCGAAGGCCCCCGCCGGGAAACCGGCAGGGGCCTTGCGCGAGGGGCGGGTCAGGCGGCGGGCACCTTGTCCAGGAAGCCGAGGACCGTGCGGATCCGGCCGTCTTCTGCCAGCTCCACCACGTCGAACCCGATCGCGACCGGCTCCCCGCCCTCCGGGCCCAGGTGCCAGGTGAAGCGGGCGATGTGGTGGTGGGCGTCGTACACCTCGCCCGGGGTGAACACCAGGCCGGCGAACATGCCCTGGGCGCCCGCGATCACCGCGGCGATCGCCTCGTGGCCCGCCACGTCGGCCAGGGGGTCGGTGTAGGTGCCGTCCTCGGTCCACAGCTCGGCCACGGCCTTGGCGCGGGCGTCGGCGTCGGTCTCGTTCCAGGCGGCGATGTAGCGCTCGATGAGGTTCATGGTCATTCCTTCGGTTGTCAGTTGTTGCGGGTCTTGCGGAGGCCGACGATCTGGAGCTCGGCGAACACGCCGACCACCAGGGCCTGGGCGATGGTCCAGATGGCGCCGATCGTGGTGAGATCGGCGGCGCCGGTGACGACGGCGGCGACGCTGCCGAGGGTCCAGACGATGTTCAGGGCGATCACGGCCCTGGTCGCGGCCGGGCTGACGGCGCGGCGGCCGGCGAGGAGGCCGACGGCGACGCCGTACACCAGCAGGAAGGCGCCGATGCCGCGCAGCAGGCCCGCGCCGGGGCCGAGCAGGTCGCTCACGGGGCCGGCGAAGGCGAGGTAGACCAGCCCGTTGCCGCCGGTGACGACAGCGTCGGCGGCCAGCGCGAGGCGCAGGAACTTCATCCGGTCGGCGGTGACGGTCAGGGCGGTGCTCATTGTCGGGCTCCCTTGGTGGCGGCTTCTTCTCGACACCTGAAAGATGCCAGCCGCGACGTAGGGGCCGCGATTACCCGGCACGTAAAGGGAACCGCCGAAAGTCGCTTCCACCTGCGGTGATGCTCATTGTGTGACGGTGGTCACCCGGCACGCGAAGGCCTCCCGGCGCCGGGCGCGGGGAGGCCGGGAAGAAGGGGGTTACGCGCCCAGGATCTCCCTGCGCAGGTGGGTCTTGAGGATCTTGCCGCCGGGGTTGCGGGGCAGCTCGCCCTCCCGGAACCAGATGTGCGCCGGGACCTTGAACTTGGCGATCCGCTCCTTGAGGAACGACTGGAGGTCCTCGGTGGCGACCGAGGTGCCGGGGGCCAGGCGGATGACCGCGCCGACCTCCTCCCCGAGCTCGTCGTGCGGCACCCCGATCACCGCCGCGTCGTCGACCGCCGGGTGCTCGAACAGGGCCGCCTCGACCTCCGCGCAGTAGACGTTCTCGCCGCCCCTGATCACCATGTCCTTGGCCCGGTCCACGATGTAGACGAAGCCCTCTTCGTCGATCTTGGCCAGGTCGCCGGTGTGCAGCCACCCGTTGACGAACGTCTCCGCCGTCGCCTGCGGCTTGTTCCAGTAGCCCAGGATGACGTTCGGGCCGCGTACGCACAGCTCGCCCACCTCGCCGGGCGGCAGCTCGGCGCCCATGGGGTCGACCACGCGCACGTCCACGACGGGCGAGGGCAGGCCGATGCTGTCGGGCTTGGCGTGGTAGTCGGCGCCGCCGTTGCCGACGGCCAGGGCCGTCGTCTCGGTCATGCCGTAGCCGTTGGAGGGGGCGCGGTTGGGGAGGTTGCGGGTGATGCGTTCCAGGAGCTTGGGCGGGGCGGGGGCGCCGCCGTACCCGAGGGTGGTCAGGGACGACAGGTCGTACTTGCCGAAGTCGGGGTGGGACATGAGCTGCCAGGCGTTCGTGGGCACCCCGATCATGGCGGTCACGCGCTCCCGCTCGATCAGGCGCAGCGCCTGCTCGGGGTCCCACTTGTACATGAGCACGAGGCCGCCGCCGGCGAACATCGTGGTGGTCAGGGCCGAGAAGCAGCCCGTGACGTGGAACAGGGGGACGGTCAGGAGCGTGATCCGGCGGGTGCCCGCCGCGGCCGCGACGTCCTTGCCCGCCATGGCCACCGCCCGCATGAGGCCGAAGGCGACGGTCATGGGGGACTGGCCCAGGTTGCGGTGGCTGCCCAGCGCCCCCTTCGGGCTGCCGGTGGTGCCGGAGGTGTAGAAGATCGTGGCGGGATCGTCCGGGGCCAGCTCGACGGCGGGGAGCGTGACGTCGGCGGCGACCTCGCCCAGCACGTCGTCGAAGCCGCGCGCGCCCTCGGGGACCTCGCCCCGGGCGACGATCAGCGGGACGCCCGTCGAGGCGAGGCGGGCGGCGCGCTCGCCGTCCGCGATCAGCACCTTGGCGTCGGAGTCCCGCACGCCGTAGGCCAGCTCGGCCTCCGTCCACCAGGCGTTGAGCGGCACGGCGATGGCCCCCGCCGCCAGCGCGGCCGAAAGGGAGACCACCCATTCGGGGTAGTTGCGCATGGCGATGCCCACCCGGTCGCCCTTGCGCACCCCGTACTCCTCGACCAGGCGGTTGGCGAGGGTGGCGGCGCGGCGGAAATGGTCCTCGAACGTGATGTGCTCGTCCTCGTACACGAGGAAGACCTTCTCGCCGTGGTAGCGGCTCATCTCCAGCAACGCCCGGAAGTGGGTGGGCGCGTGTTTCCAGGTGCGTATCCCGGTGTCGCCGATCTCCTCGATCTCGAACAGCTGGCCGGGTCCGGTGAGCTGGGCCACGACCTGGGCATGCGAAGGGGACATACGCCGAACTCCCGGCTGGTGGACGATTATTCTGGATAAATCACAGTACCGACCGGTAGGTACGTTGCGCTAGAGCAGCGGAAACGGCCCCTATTCGACCCCGGCGCCGGGGTGGCCGGCTCGTGAAAGTTTCATTTTTCTTCCGATAATTTCTGCCGTTTAGCTGCTGGTTTAGTGCCCGATCCAAGCCGGCATTGACCCTCATCTCGCATGTCAATACCGTCTGCGGTGCGATCCGTCAGGGATCGAAAGCTTTCGGAATCGAGTGCCTGCCTCCGGAGGTAGATGTCCGTGCATTCGTCCTCGTCCGCCAGAGTCCTCCTCGCCCTCGTGGGGATGCTCGCAGCCTTCCTCCTGCCGGCCGGCCCGGCCCACGCCTCCGCGCCGTTACGCACCCACGCGGCGGCCAAGGGCAAGTTCATCGGGGCGGCGCTCGCCACCGGCCCGCTCGCCGGCGAGACCGCCTACCGCGACCTCGCCGCCACCGAGTTCAGCCAGGTCACCGCCGAGAACGCGATGAAGTGGGACTCGACCGAGCCCAGCCAGGGCCAGTTCAACTTCTCCGGCGCCGACGCCATCGTCAACTTCGCCACCCAGAACAACCAGCAGGTCCACGGCCACACGCTCGTCTGGCACAACCAGACCCCGGGCTGGGTGCAGGGCCTGAGCGCCACCGCCATGCGCAGCGCCATGCAGAACCACATCAGCCAGGTCGTCGGCCACTACGCGAACAACCCGGCCGTGGTCTCCTGGGACGTGGTCAACGAGGTCTTCGACGACAGCGGCAACCTGCGTACCTCGTTCTGGTACAACACGCTGGGCCAGAGCTACATCGCCGACGCCTTCAGGGCCGCCCGCGCCGCCGACCCCGACGCGCGGCTGTGCATCAACGACTACAACACCGAGGGGATCAACGCCAAGAGCACCGCGATCTACAACCTGGTCTCGTCGCTGCGCCAGCAGGGCGTGCCCGTCGACTGCGTGGGCTTCCAGACGCACCTCGCGATCCAGTACGGCTTCCCGGGCGACTTCCAGCAGAACCTCCAGCGCTTCGCCGCCCTCGGCGTCCAGGTCCGCATCACCGAGCTGGACGTGCGCATGGTGATGCCGAGAGACGCCACCAAGGACGCCACGCAGGCCACCTACTACCGCAACGTCGTCAACGCCTGCCTGGCGGTGACCGCCTGCGCCGGCGTGACGATCTGGGGCTTCACCGACAAGTACTCCTGGGTGCCCGACACCTTCTCCGGGCAGGGCGCGGCGCTGATCTACAACGAGAGCTACCAGCAGAAGCCGTCGTACACCGCCGTGCACGACGCGCTGGCCGGCGGCTCGACCACCGACCCCACCCCGCCGACCACGCCGGGCACGCCCTCGGCGGGCAACGTCACCTCGAACTCGGCCGCGCTCACCTGGACCGCCTCCACCGACAGCGGCGGGAGCGGGCTGGCCGGGTACGACGTCTACCGCGAGCAGGGCACGACCGACCAGCTCCTCGGCCAGTCCACGACCAACTCGATCTCGCTCACCGGGCTCAGCCCCTCGACCCAGTACCAGGTGTACGTCCGGGCGCGTGACGGAGCCGGGAACGTCTCGGCGAACTCCGCCCTGGGCACCTTCACCACCACGGCCGGCCCCGGCGGCGGCGGTGGGTGCACGGCCGCCGGGACCGTGCAGACCCAGTGGGCCACCGGGTACGTCGTCCAGCCCGTGACCGTCACCAACACCGGGACCTCCGCCATCACCGGCTGGACCGTCACCTTCACCCTGCCCGCCGGGCACACGCTGACCGGCTCGTGGAACGCGACCCTGACCGTCAGCGGGCAGACCGTCACCGCCAAGAACCTCGGCTACAACGGCAACCTGGCCCCGAACGCCGGCACGACCTTCGGCTTCCAGGTCAGCCGGCCGAGCGGTAACACGCAGACACCTTCCGGATATACCTGCGCATAAAGGCCCGAATCCTTCACGACCTGCCGGTTCTCCGACCGGCAGGTCGTGTCGCGTCCGTGGGCTGAAATTTACTTTCACTCACGCAGAACCAGGTGAAGCCTGCTTGCACATTGAGAGACCCTCATGCACCGTGGAACCAAGATTGAGAAAGGAGGGACGGTGCAGGTCAGGGGCCCGATTTGGGGAGGAGGTGAAACCTGCGATGTGCGATCCATCGGGCTTTGGGACCACGATCGTGCAAGAGCTCGGACGCATAGTCCGGGATGCGATCAAGTCAACACCCCGGACCGTACGGTTTCTCGTGATACTTGCTGCCGTTGTCATAGCGATCGGCGCTACCACAGCCATGATCGACTAAACGGCCGCCGCATGTAGTGGCAATACATGCGAACTGAGGTCAGGCTAACGTGGGGCGGGTCACGTGTCGACCTTCCCCACGTGATGCCCACGTGATGCCTTGGTGAAGCTCATGGATCCAGCGTGATCCCCTCGCGCCGGAGGTCCTCGACGATGCCGTCCACCAGGCGCGTGGCGACCGTGCGGCGCAGCCGCCCCTCCTCCCGCAACTCCCGTACGGCGGGCACCGGGTCGGGGTCGGCGAACAGGCGCTCGTCGGAGTAGTCCACCGGCCGGCCGGTCGGGTCGACGGTCCACCAGGAGGCCTCCATCGCGATCCCGTTCGGGTCGCTGAAGTAGATGGACCGCAGGAACCCGTGGTCGATGACGTCGGTGACCTCGCAGCCGTGCGCCTTGAGCCGGTCGCGCAGCCGGTTGAGCGCGTCCTCGTCCGGCAGGTGCAGCGACAGGTGGTCGAACTGCGCCGCCTTGGGGTACGGCACGCCGGCGGGTTTGGCGAAGCTGTCGAGCGGCTGGTCGGTGTACTCGAAGAAGGCGACGGTGTTACCCGGCGCCACCTCGAAGAAGTAGTGCTTGAACGCGGGGATGGCGAGGGTGGTGACGAGGCGGGCGTCGAGCACGCCGTGCCAGAATCGCACGGTGGCGTCCATGTCCGCGGTCACCAGGGCAAGGTGGTGCACGCCGCGCCAGTGCACCGTGTCCGGGGTCGCAGCCATGCCTCAACCGTACGCCTTTCAACTACCTCTGGTAAGCCACCGTCAGCCCTTCACCGAACCGGCGAAGCTGAAGGAGCTGGCGAGGTATTTGTTGACGGCCACGTAAAGGACCACGGCCGGCGCCGTGTAGAGAATCGAGAAGGCGGCGAGCTGTCCGTAGGCCACCTGCCCGTACTGCGAGAAGAACGTGAAGATCGTGACCGCCGCCGGCTGCTTCTCCGGGGTGTCCAGCAGGACGAAGGGGGCGAAGAAGTTCCCCCACTGGCCGACGAAGACGAAGATGGCCACCACGGCGATCCCCGGGGCCATCAGCGGGCCCACCACCGCCGTCAGCGAGCGGAACCAGCCGGCGCCGTCCACCCAGGCGGCCTCCTCCAGGTTCACCGGCACCCCGTCCATGAAGTTCTTCATCATCCAGATCGAGAACGGCAGCGCGCTCGCCGTCAGGAAGAGCACCATGGCCGGCACGGAGCCGTACAGGTTGAAGCGGAAGAACATCGCGTAGACCGGCACGAGGATCGCCGTCACAGGCAGGCCCGTGGTGAACAGCAGGGTCAGCATGAAGTGGCGGCGGTAGCGGAGCTGGTAGCGCGACAGCGGGTACGCGGCCAGGCCCGCCACCAGGACCGTCAGCACCGCCGTCGAGCCCGAGATGACGATCGAGTTGATCAGCGGCAGGATGATCGTGTCCCAGGTCAGGACGGCCTTGAAGTTCTCCAGCGAGAACGTGGGCGTCGGCTGGGCGGTCAGGCTCGCCCCGGGCTGGAAGGAGGCGACCACGATCCACAGGAACGGGCCCAGGAAGGCCAGGGTGATGAGCGCCAGGGACAGCAGGGCGGCGGCGCGGGCGGCGAGCCTCGTCATGCGTCCTCCACCTTGATCAGGCGCAGGTAGACCAGGGAGAACAGCGCGCCGATGACCAGCATGACCAGCGCGATCGCCGAGCCGTAGCCGATCTCGAAGTAGCGGAACGCCTGCTCGTACATGTACAGCGGCGTCGTCTGGCTGGCCGTGCCCGGCCCGCCGCCCGTCAGGGCGTAGATGAGGCCGAAGCTGGCCAGGGTCTGCAGCGTGATCAGCATGAGGTTGGCCATGATGGAGCGGCGGATCAGCGGCAGCGTGATGTGCAGGAGCCGGCGGCCGGGGCCGGCGCCGTCCACGGCAGCGGCCTCCACCAGGTCGGCGGGCACCTCCGAGAGGGCGGCCGAGTAGACGAGCATGGAGAAGGCGGTGCCGCGCCAGATGTTGGCCAGGATCACCGCCAGCATGGGAGCCGTGTAGAGCCACTCCTGGGAGATGCCCAGGACCCGGTTGAGCGTGCCCTCCTCGGCCAGGAACGAGTACCAGCAGGCCGCGGCCACGACCTCCGGCACCACCCAGGCGGCGATCACCACGCCGTTGACGACGCTGCGGGTCACGCGGCCGCGGCCGCGCTGGAGGAGGGCGATGATCAGGCCCAGCGTGTTCTGGCCGATGACCGCCGAGCCGATGACGAAGACGAACGTCAGGAGGAACGAGTTCAGGAAGTTCGGGTCGCCGAAGAGCTTGACGAAATTGGCCAGGCCCACGAACTGCGAGTGAACCGAGGCCGAGCCCGTCAGCGTCTCGTTGGTGAAGGCTATGTAGAGGCTCCACAGGATCGGCCCCGCCAGGAAGAGCGCGAGCAGGACCAGGGCGGGGCCCAGGGGGAGGAGCCAGCGCAGGGCGCCCCGCCGTGCCGAGCCGCGTACCGGGCGGCTCGTCACGGGCGGGGGCGGGGCGGTCACGATCGTCATCGCGCGAGGACCTTGTCGGGGCCGCCGACCGCGGCCGGGAGCGCCTTGGCGTAGCTTGCGGTGGCCTCCTCAGGGCTCTGCGAGCCGGTCACGACCGCCTCCATGGCCTCCTGGACCTGGGCCGAGACCTTCGGGTACACCTCGTACGCGGGCCGGTAGTGGGTGACGGAGGCCAGGTCGGTCCAGAACTTGACGGCCGGGTTGTCGGCGCTGTACTTCGGGTCGGCGGCCACGTCCTTGCGGGCGGTCAGGTCACCGGTGCCGACCGAGTAGGCCATCGAGTTCTCCTTGTTCGTGGCCGTCGTGATGAAGTCGAACGCCTCCTGCTTGTGCTTGGTGTACGCGCTCATCGCCATGACCCAGCCGCCCGACATGCTGACCGCGCCGGGCGATTCGCCGTTCTGCGTCGGCATGGGCGTCCAGCCGATCTTCTGCGTCCACTCGGGCCACGGCTTGGTGCCGGTCGGCCGCCAGGCCGAGCCGGCCCACGCCCCGTCGAGGGAGATGCCGAGCTTGGCGGCGGGGAACCACTCCATGGTCACCTTGTCGCCGAGCTTGGGGTTGTGGGCGTCGGCCTGCTTCGGGCCGAGCTCCTCCCGGAAAACGGTGTTGACGAAGGTCAGGGCGTCGGTGAAGTTCTTGCCGCCGGCCACCCACTTCTTCTGCGCGTCGTCGTACAGGGTGCCGCCGGGGGTGCCGTACAGGAGCATCTCGAAGCCCTGCATGGTCGCCGCCTCGCCGTGGATCTTCGTCGCGTACATGCTGAACGGGATGACGCCGGGCAGCTTCTGCTTGATCGTGCGGGCCGCGGTGAGCACGTCGTTCCAGGTCTTCGGCTCCCACGGCACCGGCAGGCCGGCCTTGGCGAAGACGTCCTTCTGGTACCAGAGGCCGCGCGTGTCCGTGCTGATGGGCACGCCGTAGATCTTGCCGTCGCCGCCCTTGGCGGCCTGCTTGACCGAGTCGGGGAACTGGGTGCCCCAGTCGGGCCACTTGGCCAGGTAGTCGTCGAGCGGGGCCAGCTTGCCGGCCGCGACGTCCGCGTTGACCTGGAACGTGTCGTGGTAGTAGAGGTCGGGAGCCGAGTCGGGGGAGCGGTTGAGCAGCGCCAGCTTCGTGTAGTACGCCTCGTTGTTGCCCTGGACGGGCGTGAGCTTGATCGTGACGCCGGGGTGGGCGGCCTCGTACTGCTTTTTGGCGGTGGCGAGCATCTTCTCCAGATACGGCCACGTCGTCTCGACCTTGTAGAGGACCTCGAGTTCCTTGGCGCCTGAAGTGTTCTGCGGGGTGCCGCCGCCGCATCCGGCGGCGGCTGTCAGGAGGAGAAGGAGGGAACCGGCCAGCGTACGTCTCATCACGTGCTCCCCATGTTTCCTTGGGTTTGCGGAGAACGTAAATCTTTTTGATTTACTAAGTCAACACTCTGTGGTGACATGGCTCACATGCGAGTGGGCACGAACCTGCCCAAGGTGGGGAGCTACAACCGGGCCGTGGTCCTGGAGGCGATCCAGGCGTCCGACGGCATCAGCCGGGTGCAGATCGCCGCCCGCACCCGGCTGACCGCGCAGACCGTGTCCGTGATCGTCCGCAGGCTGCTGGAGGACGGGCTCGTCGTCGAGGACGGGTCCGTGCCGTCGGGCGGGGGCAAGCCGCGGACGATCCTGCGCGTGGCCCCGGACGCCGGCTACGCGATCGGGGTGCACTTCGACCCCAAGGAGATCTCGTGCGTGCTGGCCGACCTGGCCGGGCGGCCGGTCGAGTCGCTGCGCCTGCCCGTACGGCCCGGCCTCGCGCCCGAGGCGGTGGTCCGGCGGATGGCCAGGGCCGCGCGGCGGATCCTGCGGGAGGCGGGGGTGGCGGACGGCAAGGTACTGGGGGTGGGGCTGGCCTGCCCGGGGCCGCTGGACGCGAACGGGGTGATGGTGTCGCCGCCCAGGCTGCCCGAATGGGACCAGGTGCCGATCAAGGCGCTGCTGCGCGAGCACACGCGCTTCCCGGTGACCGTGGACAACGACGCCACCGCGGCGGCGATCGGGGAGCGGTGGGCCGGGATCGCGCGGACCACGCCGAGCTTCGCCTACCTGTACCTGGGGACGGGCATCGGTGGCGGGATATTTCTGGATAACCAGGTGTATCGGGGGCGGTCGCTGAACGCGGCCGAGTTCGGGCACATCACGGTCGAGCCCGACGGGCCCGAATGCTACTGCGGCAACCGGGGCTGCGTGGAGGCGGTCTGCTGCCCGAGCGCCATCGAGGCCGCCATGGGCGGGCGCGCCTCCCACGCCGCCGTCTGCGCGGCCGCCGCCAAGGGGGAGCCCGAGGCGCGGCGGGTGATCGAACGGGTGGCGGACCGGCTGGCCGACGCTGCCGTGAGCGTGGTGAACATGCTGGACATCGACCTGATCGTGCTCGGCGGGCCCGCGCTCAGGGAGGTGGGGGAGCTCTACCGCGAGGTGATCGCGCGGGCCGTGTCGACCAGGACGCTGGCCCGGCGGCTGCACGCGGTCCGCGTGGAGACCTCGCCGATCGCGGCCGACGCCGCCGCGATCGGCGCGGCCTCACTGGTCTTCCACGCCACCTACGCGCCCCGCCTGGGCACCCTCCTCAGCGACTAGGCACGCCTCAGCCGGAGCGTGACCAGCTCGAACGGGCGCAGCGACACCGACAGCCCCTGCCCCGGCGCGCCCGTGGGGCGCTCCAGCAGGTCGGTGGCCACGACCTCGGCGACCGGGAAGCCCGGCGTCAGCGTGGCGCGGGCCCGGCCGCCCCTCGACTCGTGGAAGCGTACGATCACGTCGCCGCTCCCGTCGTCGGCCAGCTTGACCGCGGTCACCACCACGGCGTCGTCGTCCACCGTGACCAGCGGCTCCACCTCGGCCGCCGCGCCGGTCACCGGGCGCTCGGGCAGGTTGATGAAGTGGCCCTCGCGCACCGCGTCGCCGATCGTCGCGCCCGGCACGAGCGCGTGCCGGAACCGGTGCACGCCCTGGTCGGTCTCCGGGTCGGGGAAGCGCGGGGCGCGCAGCAGCGAGACGCGCACGGTGGTGGTCGTGCCCGAGTCCGGGCGCACGGCCCGGGTGACGTCGTGGCCGTAGGTCGAGTCGTTGACCAGCGCGACGCCCCAGCCCGGCTCCTCCACGTGCACGAAGCGGTGGTTGCACGCCTCGAACTTGGCCGCCTCCCAGCTCGTGTTGGTGTGCGTGGCGCGGTAGGAGTGGCCGTACTGGCTCTCGGAGGCGTACCGGTCGGCGCGCACGTCCAGCGGGAACGCCAGCTTGAGGAACTTCTCCGTCTCGTGCCAGTCGACCTCGGTCAGGATGTCCAGCCGCCCGCCGGCCAGCGTGAGCACCTGCGTCACCGTGGACGACCCGAACGAGCGCCGGATCCGGACCGAGTCGCCGTCGAGGCTCACCTCGTCCGCGTCCGTCAGGTCGGTGACCGTGTTGCGGTAGAACTCGTCCACGTCCCAGGCGTCCCACTTGTTGGGGAAGTCGGGGTGGAGCTGGAGGAGGTTCGCCGCCTGGCCGGGCGGGACGGTCTCCCGGCCCGCCGTCAGATCGTAGGCGGACACGACCAGGCCGCGGGCGTCGATCGCCACCCTGAGCAGGTCGTTCTCCAGGACGAAGCCGCCGCCGTCGCGCTCGCGCACCTCCGTCCACCGCCCGCCGGAGAGGACCCGCGCGCCTCCCGCGGGCACGCCGTGGCGGGTGTGCGGGGCGCCGTTGAAGACCACCGTACGATCGCCGTCGCCGGCCAGGGCGCGCTGCGCGGTGTCGATGATCTCGTTCAGCTCCGCGGCCACCGCCTCGTACGTCCTGCGCGCCACCCGGTGCACCCACGCGATCGACGAGCCCGGCAGGATGTCGTGGAACTGGTGCAGCAGCACCGTCTTCCAGATCCGGTCGAGCCGCTCGTACGGGTACGAAGCCCCGGTGCGCACCGCCGCGGTCGCCGCCCACAGCTCGGCCTCCCTCAGCAGGGACTCGCTGCGCCGGTTGCCCTGCTTGGTCTTGGCCTGGCTGGTGAGCGTCGCGCGGTGCAGCTCCAGGTAGAGCTCGCCCACCCAGACCGGCGGGTTCGGGTACTCGGCCTCGGCCTTGGCGAAGAAGTCGGCGGGCGGCTCCCACGTGACGGCGGGCGAGCCCTCCAGGTCGCGCAGCCTGGCCGCCTTGGCGACCATCTCGCGCGTCGTGCCGCCGCCCCCGTCGCCCCAGCCCGTCGGCGCGAGCGAGTGCCGCGCGAGGCCCTTGTCCTTGAAGTTGCGGGCCGCGTGCGCCACCTCGCGGCCGGTCATCGAGCAGTTGTAGGTGTCCACCGGCGGGAAGTGCGTGAAGATCCGCGTCCCGTCGATGCCCTCCCACAGGAACGTGTGGTGCGGGAACGTGTTCGTCTGGCTCCACGAGATCTTCTGCGTGAGCAGCCGCTTCGACCCGGCCGCCCTGATGATCTGCGGCAGCCCCGCTGCGAACCCGAACGTGTCCGGCAGCCACACCTCCTCGTTGTCGACGCCGAACTCGTCGATGAAGAACCGCTTGCCGTGCACGAACTGCCGGGCCATCGCCTCGGAGCCGGGCATGTTCGTGTCGGACTCCACCCACATGCCGCCCGCCGGGACGAACCGGCCCGCGGCCACCGCCTTGGTCACCTTCGCCCACACCTCGGGGCGGTGCTCCTTGATCCACGCCCACTGCTGTGCCTGCGACATCGCGAACACGAAGTCCGGCTCGTCCTCCAGGAGCGCGGTCATGTTCGCGGCGGTGCGGGCCACCTTGCGCACGGTCTCGCGCAGCGGCCACAGCCAGGCCGAGTCGATGTGCGCGTGGCCGACGGCGCTGATCCGGTGCGCCGAGGGCACCGCCGGTGACGACAGCACGCCGGTCAGCTCGGCCCGGGCGGCGGCCGCCGTGCCGTTGACGTCCTGGAGATCGACGGCGTCCAGCGCGCGGTCCAGGGCCCGCAGCAGCTCCCAGCGGCGGGTGCCGTCGGCGGGCAACTCCAGCATCAGCTCGCCCAGCACCTCCAGGTCCATCACGAGCTGCCACACGGTCTCGTCGAAGACGGCCAGGTCCATGCGGGCCAGCCGGTACAGCGGGTCGCCGCCGGCCGTCTCCTTGTCGCCCAGGTGCGTCGGCTGGAACGGCGGATGGCCGAGGATGACCGGGTTGGAGGCGGCCTCGATGTGCAGGCGCACCCGCTCGCCGCCTTCGACGGGGGAGCCGATGCGTACCCACTGGTTGCGCGGGTTGAGGCCCTTCACCGGCGAGCCGTCGGGGCGGTAGACCAGGCCCTCGCTCTGGAAGCCCGGCGAGTGCTCGTTGAAGCCCAGGTCGAGGATGGCCTCCACGGTCCTGCCCGCCCACGCGGCGGGCACCGTGCCGGTGACCGTGAACCAGCTCGTGCCCCATGGAGCACCCCACGCGGTGCCGGGCGCGATCGGCTCGGGCGTCGCCGCGAGCCCCTCCGCGACCGGCACGGGCTCGCCGGGCGCGTGCCAGACGGCCACCTCCAGCGGGACGGACTCGGGATAGACGGCCGGGCGGATGCGCTCGTCCAGCACCCGCCGCAGGCGGGCCTCGACCAGGTTTCGGTCATCGTGCATGTCAGGCGGCTCCCCACGGAAAGTCGAAAGATCAGCCTTTAGCACGTTAAGCAACTTGATCGCGCCCGGCAATGCACGCGCCGGTCACCTCAGCAAGGACCTGAGCTCGCCGGTGGCGGATTCCCGACAAGTCGGGATCTAGCCACGCCAATGCCATAGACAACGCCCCATCCGGATGGCTAGGAATTCGGTATTCGTGCTAACCGATTTTCTGGAGGTCGTCCATGGGGCGATGGCGGGTTGCGGCCGTCTCCATGGTCATGGTCGCATCGTTAGTCTCGGCACCCGGCGCCCACGCGGGCGCCGAAGCGGCCGGAGCGCCGACGGCGTTCACGAGCGCCCAGGCCGGCGGCGAGATCACCTTGATCACCGGTGACCAGGTGCAGGTGCGGGCCGTGGACGGCGAGCACCGCGCGGTCACGGTCACCCCCGCGCCGCGGGCGGACGGCTCGGTGCCGACGTTCCAGGTGCTGGAGACCGACACCGGCATGACCGTCATCCCCGACGACGTCGCCGCGCTGGTGCCCGACCGGCTCGACACCGCGCTGTTCGACGTCACCGGGCTGGCCGAGCAGGGCTACGGCGACGGCGCCATCCCGCTCATCCTCACCTACGAGGGCAACAGCGCGAGGTCGGCCGTCCCCGCCGTCAAGCAGACCCGCACGCTGGAGAGCATCGGCGGCGCGGGCGTGTCGGTGGACACGCGGGACGCCGCGGCGTTCGGGGCCGAGCTGGCCAAGCTGGCCACCCCGAGCCTGAGGGCGGCGGGCCCGCTGGCGGGCGTGCGGAAGATCTGGCTCGACCGCAAGGTGAAGCCGGACCTGGAGCAGAGCGTGCCGCAGATCGGCGCCCCCGAGGCGTGGGCGGCCGGGTACGACGGCACCGGCACGACCGTGGCCGTCCTGGACACCGGCGTGGACGCCGCGCACGCCGACCTCGCGGGCAAGGTCGCGGACCAGCGCGACTTCACCGGCCAGAGCGTCACCGGCGACCCCCACGGGCACGGCACCCACGTCGCCAGCACCATCGCGGGCACGGGCGCGGGCGGCGTCGGCAAGGGCGTCGCGCCCGGCGCGCGGCTGCTCAACGGCCGCGTGCTCGACGCCGACGGCTACGGCCAGCTGTCGTGGATCATCGACGGCATGGAGTGGGCGGCCGGCGAGAAGCACGCCGAGGTCGTCAACATGAGCCTGGGCAGCCGCGAGCCCGGCGGCCCGCTGACCGCGGCGGTGACGCAGCTCAGCAGGCAGTACGGCACCCTGTTCGTGGTCGCCGCCGGCAACGACGGCTGTGACCAGTGCGTGGGCGCCCCCGGCGACGCCCCCGAGGCGCTGACCGTCGGCGCGGTGGACAAGAAGGACGCGCTGGCGCCGTTCTCCAGCAGGGGCCCGATCGTGGCCGACCTGTCCGTCAAGCCCGACGTCACCGCCCCCGGCGTGGACATCACCGCCGCCAAGGCGGGCGGCGGCAGCCTCACGCTGTCCGGCACCTCGATGGCCACCCCGCACGTCGCTGGCGCGGCGGCGCTGCTGCGCCAGGCCCGCCCGGGGATCGCCGCGAACGAGCTGAAGTCGCTGCTCATGACCACCGCCAGGCCGGGCGGGGACATCCCCGTGGACGCGCAGGGCGCGGGCCGCATCGACGTGGCCGCCGCGCTCAAGGGCTCGGTCGTGGCCTCGACGGGCTCGGCGAGCTTCGGCAAGCTCACCACCGGCGAGCGGAAGAGCCTCACCGTGGGCTACCACAACCTCGGACAGGCGCCCGCCGAGCTGGACCTGTCGGCCGGCGACGCGTTCACCGTCGAGCCGGCCGAGCTCACCGTGCCCGCCGGTGGGAAGGCCGAGGTGACGGTCACGGCCAAGGCCGCCGAGAGCGGGCTGGTGCGCCAGGAGCTGACGGCCGCCGTCGCGGGCGGCAGCCCGGTCCGCACTCTGCTGACCGCCAGTGTCGACGAGAAGCGGGTCGAGCTCCGCGTACGGGGCATCGCCCGGGACGGCCGCACCGGCCGAGGCGGGTTCACCGTGCTCAACCTGGACGAAGGCACCCTGGTCGGCCGCCTGCTCCCCGGCGACGCGACCCAGCCCTGCACCGACCAGAAGTACGGCACCGGCACCTGCCTGCTGGTCAAGCCCGGCACCTACTCCGTGCTCGGCCACATCTTCACCATGCCCGCCACGCAGGACAGCACCGCCGGCGGCAAGCCGCTCAACGAGAGCCTGCTCGGCGACCCGGAAATGAAGATCACGGAGAACACCGAGGTCGTGCTGGACGCCCGCAAGGCGGTCGAGGTGAAGATCGAGACGCCCGACCACAAGACCAAGCGGAACACCGGCGCCGCCGGGGCCCTCATGTGGTACCGCTCCAGCGAGCAGGGCACCGCGCTGCGCGGCGGCACCACCATCACGCCCGGCGGGCAGATCGAGGAGCGCCTGTTCGTCCAGCCCACCAGGAAGGTCACCAAGGGCGTCTTCACCGTCGCCACCCGCTGGCGGCTGGCGGCCCCCGAGATCGAGCTGTCCACACCCGGCCTGGACCTGGAGCCGCAGTACGTCGACCCGGTCCAGTTCAGCGACTTCTCCACCGAGTACCCGCGCCTGGACGGCACCAAGCTGCTCATGGCCGTGGACGCGGGCCGGGGCAGCGCCGAGGAGATCAAGGCCCGCGACCTGCGCGGCAAGCTCGCCGTCATCCGCCGCACCGACGGCGTGCCCGTCTCCACCCAGTCCAACGCCGCCGCGGCCGCCGGGGCGAAGATGGTGGCCGTCTACAGCGACCAGCCGGGGGCCGACGTCACCACTGGTGGTAACAGGGTCAAGCTCGCCGTCCCGACCGTGCGCCTGACGCACGAGGAGGGGCTGAAGCTGGTCGAGCGGCTGCGCCGCCTGCCCGTGCCGATCCTGGCCAAGGGCGTCGTCGCCAGCCCGTACGTCTACGACCTCTACCTGCGCGAGAAGGGCCGCGTACGCGACTCCCTCACCTACGTGGTCAGGACGAGGTCGCTGGCCAGGATCGAGACCGGCTACCACAGCCAGCTGGCCGACGACGTGACGATGAACGAGGCCAGGTTCGTCTTCGAGCCGTGGGACACCTCGTCCATCTCCACGAACCTCCCCCTGGCCAAGACGCCGCGCACCCGTACGGACTACGTCACCCCCGACCCCGAGCTGAAGTGGAGCACGTCGGCGGGCAGCCCCGAGCGGTCCTACAACAACATGTGGCCGCACCCGGACACGCCGCGCGTCCTGATGTCGTCGCCGGAGTTCCGCCCCTACGAGGTGGGGGAGCGGGTCAGCCGGACGCTGTTCAAGCAGCCGGTGCTGCCCGGCGTCAACCCGCGCAACCCGCTGCGCCGGGACGGCGACCGGCTGCGCATCTCGATGCAGGGCTTCGTGGACGCCGACCGCAACTACGGCGACGCCTACACCAGCATGTTCGAGCACGGCCTGAAGACCGACTTCCGGCTCTACCAGGGCGACAAGCTGCTGCTGCAGACGAACTACCTGCCCTCGGGGTCGGGGATGCTCCCGCCGGAGCAGGGCACGTACCGGATCGAGTACGACGTCGCCAACGAGGCCGAGTGGGCCAGGCTGTCCACCCGCACGCGGGCGGTGTGGACGTTCGGCTCGGAGCACACCACGGAGACGACGGTGGTCCCGCTGCTGCTGGCCTCCTTCGACGCGCCCGTGGACCTGAAGAACCAGGCCAGGTCACAACGGCTCGGCCTGTCGCTCTACCACCAGGAGGGCGCGCCGCAGAGCGCGGTCAAGGACGTCTCGCTGGAGGTGTCGTACGACGACGGCGCCACCTGGAAGCCGGCCCGCCTGCGTGACAAGGGAGACCGGGCCTACGAGACGACGGTCGGCCGCCAGGGAGCGGCATCGCCGTCCGGCTTCGTCTCGCTGCGGCTGAAGGCCTCCGACGTCAACGGCAACACCCTGTCGCAGGAGGTGATCCGCGCCTACGCGGTGCGCTGAACGCCGTGCATGAGGGTGTCGATCACCCTCGTGGCCAGCGCGTCGGGATCGGAGCCTGGGGGAGAGCCGTGCGCGGCCTCCCCCAGCAGCGCGAGATAGACCTGCCGGGCCCAGACGAGGTCGGCGTCCGGGCCCAGCAGCTTGCCGAACACCGCCTCGCACAGCTCCATCACCTCGGCCTGCACCGCCTGCGCCCGCTTGCTGAGCGGCACCTGGCGGGCCAGCGTGAACCGCCAGCCGGGCTTGATCTGCAGGATGTTGGCCGTGGCCTGGTGGAGCGCCACCTGGGCGGGCGCGGTGTGCGGGCGGGCGGCGTGCACGGCCTCCTGGATCTCCTGCCACGCGGCCACCTCCATGGCCTCGATCAGCGCCTCCCGGCTGGCGAACCTGCGGTGAACGGTGGCCCTGGCCACGCCCGCCGCCTCGGCGACCTGCTCCATCGTGGCCACCGGATTGGCGCTGAGCACGTCTTCCGCCGCCGCCATGATCGCGCGCATGCTGCGCTCGGCGTCGGCCCGCAGTCTTCCCATGAAGGAGACGGTACAGCCAATAACTGAGACGAAAAGTTGCAGATCCATTAGAACCTGCTACTTTCTAACTCATGACTTACGCACTTGTCACCGGAGCCTCCTCCGGGATCGGCGCCGAGTTCGCGCGTCAGCTGGCCGCCCGCGGGCACGACCTGGTGCTGGTCGCCAGGTCCGGCCCCGCGCTGGAAACCCTCGCCGCCGCGCTGCGCCAGGCCCACGGGGTCCGGGCCGAGGTGCTCGTCCAGGACCTGTCCGCCCCCGACGCGGCCACGCGCGTCGCCGAGGAGGTGGCCGCCCGCGGGATCGCCGTCGAGCTGCTCGTCAACAACGCCGGCTTCGGCACGGCCGGGCACTTCGCGCAGATCGCGCCGGAGCGCGAGCACGAGGAGCTCATGGTCAACGTCGTCGCGCTGGTGGGGCTGACGCACGCGTTCCTACCGGGCATGCTCGCCCGCGGCTCCGGCGGCGTGGTGAACGTGGGCTCCACGGCCGGTTTCAACGTCGCCCCGTACTTCGCGACCTACGCCTCGTCCAAGACGTTCGTGCTCAACTTCAGCCTCGCGCTCTGGAGCGAGCTGCGCGGCAGCGGCGTGAAGGTGCTGGCGGTCGCGCCGGGGCCGGTCGAGACCCCGTTCTTCGACAAGATCGGCACCAGGCAGGCGGCCATCGGCGCCAAGCCCGCCGCCCCCGAACTGGTCGTCGCCTCGGCTCTGCGCGCGCTCGACCGCGACCGCGGCTACGTGGTCCCCGGCGGCGGCAACCTGGGCCTGGCCCACCTGATGCCGCGCCGCCCGCGCAAGCTCCTGGCCCTCATCGGCCGCCAGGTAACCCGCCAGGTCGCCGACGCCCTCACGCCCTCCCCCGGACGTGGATGAGGCCGCCTGGTCCGCGCTCGGGCGGGACACAGGCGGCCGTGGGGACGGGGCGGGTCACCGGCCGGCGAGCCAAGCCTGCTCCTGGGTGACGGCGGGCTCCTGCGGGAAGGCGGCCCGGGTGAGCAGGCTCTGCGCCACGCCCGCCTTGAACAGGGCGGCCATCCGGACCACCGGCACCAGGGTCAGGGCGAACAGGACGCCCGCCACGGTGTTGACGATCACGAACGTCGTGGGGTCGTCGTAGAACCCGAGCCATTCGGGCACGCCGTCGCCGACGCCCGGGATCCGGGCGATCGCCCAGCCGTAGAGGGGGAAGGTCAGGCCGGCCGCGGCCCCGATCCACCACGTGGCGGTCAGGACGAAGGAGACCAGCGCGAACGGGAACGCGATGATCCCGTGCAGCAGGTCCATCCACGCCTGCCCGCTGGCCAGGGGGTTCATCGTGCGGCGGAACCAGCCCGCGCCCTCGGGGGCGGGCGTGTACGGCGGGCGGGCGACGCGGTGGCCGAGCACGCCGGGCAGCGCGACGCGTTCGAGGTCGGCCAGGTGCCGGGAGGCGGCGGCGGTCGCGGCGAGCACGGGCAGGCCGACGAAGGCGACGGCCGCGCCCAGGCCGGCCGAGACCCCGACGACGGTGACGCTGAACGAGGCGAGGGCCAGGGGGAGGCCGAGCAGGGTGTAGCGGGTGTCGGTGGCGAGTCTGCGCTGGAGGGCTCTCATGGGAAGAACGCTACGGACCGGGGCCGGGCCGGATCGAACCTGCGCGCGGCCCAATCCATGGTAGGGACAGCCCTACCGGAAGCCGCGGTCCGCGCGGTCGCGGCGGAAGGCGTCCAGGCGGTCGAAGTCCAGGTCGTGGGCGGCGACCGGCGCGTCGCCCGTGCCGGTGAAGAAGCCGGCGCGGGTCCGCGGGCAGGGGTCGGCGAACCCGGCGACCCCCGCGCAGGGATGCCCGTGGTAGGTGGTCTCGTGGTGCCAGTCGCTCACGGCCACGTACGTCATGAACTCGTACGCCCGCGCCACGGTCATGTGCTGCCACAGCTCGCGCGCCGGGGCGGGACCGTCCCAGCGGGTGACCGAGAAGGCCGGCACCAGCACCGCGTCGAGGCCGTCGCGCCCGGCCAGGCTGGCCGAGTACCACAGGTCGGCGCAGAGCAGGACGTGCAGGCGGCGGCCGTTCAGCTCGAAGCCGTCGCCCGGGAGGCCGGGGACCACGCCTGAGCGCAGTTCGAGCCCGTAGGGGTGGACCTTGTCGTACTCGGTCAGCAGCCCGCCCCCGGCGTCGAAGGCCGCGCCCCGGTTGACGGCGCCGTTGACCGGGCCATTGACCGGGCCGTCGTAGTGGGATCCGCCCACGACCGCCATCCCCGCCCCCTTGGCCAGGGCGCGCACCCTGGCCAGGTATTCGGCCCGCGGCAGGGTCGCCCCCACCAGCTCGGGCAGGAGCGCCACGTCCCCCGAGTGCCCGGTGAGGAGCTCCTCGATCGCGTCGAAGTTGGCGTGGCCGTCGGGGGACCAGTGAGGGGGCTGAACCAGGAGGATCTTCACCCCTCCACTGTGACGGGTGGACGACCTATTGGGGCTGGTGTACGCGTATAACGGACATGTCCTCTACGTGAACGGGCTCGCGGCAGTGCGCGCACACCATGAGCGGCTCCAGCGCCTCGCCGCAGCTGTGCCGCCACACCGTCGGCGGCTCGCCCCGCGTGACGTAGCGGTCGCCCCAGTCCATGAGCGACAGCAGCACCGTGTGCAGCGCCCGCCCCGCCTCGGTCAGCACGTACTCGTAGCGCGGCGGATGAGACTCGTACAGCTCGCGCTCCAGCAGCCCGACCTCCTCCAGCTTGCGCAGCCTGGCGGTGAGGATGTCGCGGCTGGCGCCGGTGTTGCGGGCGATCTGGTCGAAGCGGCGCACGCCCAGCAGGACCTCCCGCATGGCCAGCAGGCTCCAGCGCTCGCCGACGACCGCCAGCGCGTTGGCGATCGAGCATTCCCTGGGCATGCTCACCTCCGAGACAGTCTGGATTTCCAACCTACCTGCTGCCGGGGATCGCCGCGAGCAGCTCCCGGGTGTAGTCCGCGGACGGCCGGTCGAAGACGTCCTCGGCGGTGCCGCTCTCCACGATCCGCCCCTCCTTCATGACGTGCACCTCGTGCGAGATCATCCGCACCACGGCCAGGTCGTGGCTGATGAACAGGTAGCTCAGCCCCAGCTCGCGCTGCAGGCCGGCGAGCAGCTCCAGGATCTGCGCCTGCACCAGCACGTCGAGCGCCGAGACGGCCTCGTCCAGCACGACCAGCTCGGGCGAGAGCGCCAGCGCCCTGGCGATGGCCACGCGTTGGCGCTGGCCGCCGGACAGCTCGTGCGGCAGCCGGTCGGCGGTCGACGCGGGCAGCGACACCTTCTCCAGCAGCTCCGCCGCGACCTTCCTGCGCTCGGCCGGGGTGCCGACGCGGTGCACGCGCAGCGGCTCGGCGATGGACTTCCCGACCGGGTAGCGGGGGTCGAGCGAGGCGTACGGGTTCTGGAACACCGGCTGGACCCGCCGGCGGAAGGCGAACAGCTCCCGCCTGCCGAGCGCCGTCAGGTCGGTGCCGTCGAAGCGGATGCTGCCGGAGGTGAGGTCGTCGAGGCCGAGCAGCAGGTTCGCGGTGGTCGACTTGCCCGAGCCCGACTCGCCCACGATCGACACGGTACGGCCGCGCGGAATCCGGAACGAGACCGCGTCCACCGCGGTCAGCTCCTCGCCCGTGCCCCTGATCGGGAACACCTTGCGCAGGCCCTCGACCACGACCAGGTCCCCGGCCTCCTGGGCGGGCTCCGGCACGCGGACCGACGACAGGCTCGGCACGGCCCGCAGCAGCCGCCTGGTGTACTCGTGGCCGGGCTCGGCGAGGATCTCCTCCGCCCGCCCGGTCTCGACGATCCGGCCGTCGTGCATGACGGCCACCACGTCGGCCCGCTCCGCCGCCAGCGCCAGGTCGTGCGTGATGAGCAGGACGGCCGTGCCCATCTCGGCGGTGAGCCGCTCCAACTGGTCGAGGATGCGCCGCTGCACGGTCACGTCCAGCGCGGAGGTGGGCTCGTCGGCGATGAGCAGCTTCGGCCGGCAGGCCAGCCCCATGGCGATCAGCGCGCGCTGCCGCATGCCGCCGGAGAACTCGTGCGGGTACTGCCCGATCCGGCGGGCCGGGTCGGGGATGCCGACCAGGTCGAGCAGTTCGAGCACGCGGGCCCGCGCCGCCTTGCCGGTGGCCACGCCGTGGACCTCCAGCGCCTCGGCGACCTGGTCGCCGACGCGCATGAGCGGGTTGAGGTTGGACATGGGGTCCTGGGGGACCAGGCCGATGCCCGCGCCGCGGATCGCGGTCATCTCGCGGTCGCTGACCGAGGTCAGGTCGCGGCCGTCGAACACGATCCGGCCGCTGGTGACGCGGCCGTTGTCGGGCAGCAGCCGGTTGACCGCGGCGGCCGTGGTTGACTTGCCCGAGCCCGACTCGCCGACGACCGCGACGGTCTGGCCGGGCAGGATCTCCATCGAGACGCCCTTGACGACGGTGACGTCCTGCCTGCGGGTGCGGAAGGCGACCGAGAGGTCACGGATCTCCAGGAGCGGGGTCATGCGGTCCTCGATCGTTGCGTGGCGGCCTCGAGCAGGCCGGCCCAGAGGGTGTCGGTGGGGGTGGGGTCGCCCTGGACGAGCAGGCGGTTGCTCGCCAGGGCCAGGGCGATGTCACGGCCGGGCACGAAGCCGACCGCGCAGCCGACGTAACCGGGGTGGCCGAGCACGGTGACGGTCTCGTCCCACAGGCGCAGCTCGTACGTGCGGAAGCCCAGGGCCTGACCGGCGTCGGGGCCGGGGGTGAAGAACTCCCTGACCACCTCGGGCCGCCACAGCCGGTCGTACTCCTGGTACCGGGACATCGCCAGGCCGTAGGCGAGCAGGTCCGGCACGGTCGAGAAGAGCCCGGCGTGCCCGGCGACCCCGCCGAAGGCGTGGTGGGCGTTGCCGTCGGCGACCTCGCCGAGCACGGGCCCGCGCCGCCAGCGCGCGAAGTCGGAGCTGCGGTACGGCACGGGGTAGGGCCGCCCGGTGTCGAGCATGTCCATCTCGATCCGGTCGTCCAGCGCGCTCATGGCCACCTCGGGGCCCGCCGGGCGGGCGTACGAGGTCGAGCCGAGGCCGAGCGGCTCGGTGACCAGCTCGGCCACGGCCAGGTCCAGGCTCAGGCCGGTGACGGCCTCGACGATCCGGCCGAGCAGGACGAAGCCGAGGTCGGAGTAGTGGCGGGCGCGGCCGGGGCGGTAGCGCGGGGGCGGCTGCTCCGGCTGGACGTAGAGCGGCCACCACTCCCACAGCCCGCCGCGGTGCAGGAGCAGGTCCCGCACGGTGATCGCCTCGTACGAGCGGGCGAGGTACGCGCTCAGCGGCGCGTCCAGGTCCACCAGCCGGTCGGACACCAGGCGGATGAGCGCGGTCGTGGTGGCCACGACCTTCGTGACCGAGGCGAGGTCGTGGCAGGTGTCCAGGGTCATCGGCGCCTCGCCGGCGCGTTCGCCGCCCTCCCAGCGCACGGTCCGGTGACCGGAGCACTCGGTGAGGTCGAACCACGGCGTCCGCGCGGCCATGACCACCCCCGCGGGTGCGCTCGCCGGCTCCTCGCCCGAGGGCTCGCTCATCGCGTCAGCACCAGCGAGCGCGGTGGCTCGGCGACCGGCGCGGGCAACGCGAGCGGCCGCGCGCCGGGCGTCAGCGTGCCGAGGACGCGGGCCTCGCGGGCGCCGGTCCCGCCCGGCGCCGTGCCGGGCAGCCCGTGCGCGGTCAGCCAGCCGATCAGCGCGAACGCGATGGCTTCCTTGTCGTCGGAGGGGGCCCCGTAGTCGTCGGACGGCGCCACGTCCATGCCGGGCAGCGCGGCACGCAGCCCGTCCATGATCACGGGGTTGCGGCAGCCGCCGCCCGAGACGACCAGCGCGCCCACCCCGGCGGCCCGCACGTCCCGGGCCACCGTCCGCACGGTCAGCTCGGTCAGCGTCGCCACCAGGTCGGCGTCCCCTGGCGCGCTGTCCGCCCGGGCCAGGGCGGAGTCCACGTAGCCGAGGTGGAACAGCTCCTTGCCGGTGCTCTTGGGGGCCGCCAGCGCGTAGTACGGCTCCTCCAGCAGCACCTCCAGCAGCCGCTCGTCCACCCGGCCCGAGGCCGCGATCCGCCCGTCCGCGTCGAAGCCCCGCCCGTCCAGCCCCCTGCTCGTGACCACCGCGTCGATCAGCGCGTTCGCGGGCCCGATGTCGTAGGCGTACAGCTCGCCGCCGCGCACCACGGTCATGTTCGCGATGCCGCCCAGGTTGAGCGCCGCCGCCCCGCCCTCGTGGGCCCGCAGCAGCAGCCCGTCCAGCACCGACACCAGCGGCGCCCCGTGCCCGCCCGCCGTGATGTCGCGGATGCGCACGTCCGACAGCACCGGGACGCCGGTCCGCTCGGCGATCCAGGCGGGCTGGCCGATCTGCAGCGTGCCGAGCGCGTGCGTGCCCTCCACCCAGTGGAAGACGGTCTGCCCGTGCGAGACGATCAGGTCGACGGGCCCGCCCAGCGCGATCGCCGCCGCCGCGGCGTCGGCGAAGCTCTGCCCGATGAGCGTGTCGAGCACGCACATCTCGGCCAGCGTCGTCTGCGCGGGCGGCAGCGCCGCGATCAGCCGCGTCCGCAGCTCCGCCGGGTACGGCGTGCTGGCCGTGTGTCCCACCCGGCCCTCCAGCAGGCCGCCGACGAGCTCGAAGTCCACCACGGCCACGTCGATCCCGTCGTGCGACGTGCCGGAGATCATCCCTAGAATTCTCATCGTCTTCCTCGCGGGTCGAAGGTGTCACGCAGGCCGTCGCCGAGCAGGTTGAGGCCCACGACCAGCAGGACGACGAGCGCGCCAGGCGCGATCAGCGTCCATGGGGCCACGAAGACCAGACTCCGCGCCTCGAAGATCATCGAGCCCAGCGACGGCGCCGGCGGCGGCGTGCCCAGGCCGAGGAAGCTCAGCGACGCCTCGGTCAGCACCGCCCACGACAGCGACAGGGCCACCTGGACGATGACGATCGAGGTGATGTTCGGCAGGACGTGCCGGAGCATGATCTGCCAGCGGCTCATGCCGGTCGAGACGGCCGCCTTCACGTACTCGATCTCCCTGAGCGACAGCACCGGGCCCCGGGTGACGCGGACGAAGATGGGCACGTACACGATGGCGATGGCCACGGCGATGGTGAACCAGTTGCGGTCCAGCACCGACGCCAGCGACAGCGCCAGCAGCAGCGGCGGGAACGCGAACAGCACGTTCGTGACCCCGCCGATCGCGCCGTCGGCGACGCCGCGGTAGAAGCCGGACACCAGCCCGCCCAGCGTGCCCACCACGGTCGCGAACGCCACGGCGACGACCGCGATGAGCGCCGAGTTGCCGACCCCGGCCGCCACCCGGGAGAACACGTCCCGGCCGAACTGGTCGGTGCCGAACAGGTGCGCGCCGGACGGCGCGCCGAACCGCGCGGGCGGGTGCTGCGCGACCGGATCGTAGGGCAGCAGCCCGGAGTACGACAGCGCCGCCACGATCGCCAGCAGCACGAGGATCACCGCCCCCGCCACCAGGGCGGGACTCCTCCTCACGAGGCCCTCACCCTCGGGTCGATCACCCGGTAGAGCGCGTCCGTCAGCAGGTTGACCAGCACGAACGCCAGCGCGATCACCAGCACCGTGCTCTGCACGACGGCGTACTCCTTCTGCTGGATGCCCAGCAGCACCTGCCTGCCGACGCCCGGCACGGAGAAGATCTGCTCCACCACGACCGCGCCGCCGAGCAGGTAGCCGAACTGCAGGCCGGTCATGGTCACGATCGGCACGAGCGCGTTGCCCAGCACGTGCCTGACCTGCAGCCGCCGCTCCGGCACGCCCTTGGCGCGGGCGGTGCGGACGAAGTCGTCCGAGCGTACCTCCAGCACCGCCGTCCGGGTGGTGCGCAGGATCGGCGCCGCGATGCCGAAGCCGAGCACCAGCGCAGGCAGGAACATCTGCTGCAGGTTGAGCAGCGGATCGTCGAGGAGCATGGCGAAGCCCTGCCCGTTGGGGTTGAACCCGAACGACGCCGCGAAGATCGACAGCAGCGCGGTGGCCAGCAGGAACGCCGGGACCGACAGTCCCGCCAGGCTCACGAGCTGGCCGAGGGCGTCCCTGGGGGAGTTGGCCCGGGAGGCCGCCAGCGTGCCCAGCGGCACCCCGATCAGCAGCGCCAGCACGATGGAGAGCACCGCCAGCTCGAACGTCACCGGCAGCGAGTGCAGGGTCAGGTCGAGCACGCTCTGCTGCTGGCGGGCCGAGTAGCCGAAGTTCCCGGTGAACATGTTGCCCAGCCACGAGAAGAACTGCGTGATCAGCGGCTGGTCGAGCCCGTAGTACTGCTCCAGGGCCTGCCGCTGGGCGGGCGTGAGCGCCGCGGCCTCGGTGCCGAGCCCCGCCGTGATCCGGTCGCCGGGGATCGCCCGCAGCATGACGAACACGAGCACGGCCACCCCGAACAGGGTTCCGGCCGTGCTCAGGATCCGGTTGCGGACGCGCATCAGCTCACGCTGGCCGTACGGAGGTACTGCAGCGAGCCGCTGGCCATCGGCACGAAGCCCTGCACGCCGGAGGTCGTGGCGGTGTAGGTGTAGCCGGCGAACAGCCAGATCCAGGGGGCGTTCTCCTCCAGCTGCGCCGAGACCTGCTCGTAGATCGCCTTGCGGGCGGCCTGGTCGGTCGTCGCCTTGCCCTCGGCGAACAGCTTGTCCAGCTCGGGCGAGCTGTAGCCGGCGACCTTGTTCAGGTTGCCCTTGCTGGTGAAGTAGCGGCCGTAGGCGCCGTCCGGGTCGGGCCGGCCGCCGTTGAGCGCCACGGCCGCGTCGAAGTCGGCGGCCACCCAGCGGTCCACGAACGCGCCCGACTCCAGCACCTCCAGCTCCAGGTTGATCTTGGCCTCGGCGAGCTGGGCCTTGAGGTTCTGGGCCTCGTTGACCGAGGTCGCGTACTCGCCCTGGGAGACGATCGTCTTGACGGTCACCCCGCCGGGCTTGCCCGCCTTGCCCAGATACTCGGCCGCCTTGGCCAGGTCACGGGCCGGGCAGGGGCGCTTGTTCGGGTCCGACTTGAACGCGGGCGCGGTCATCGGCCCGGTCACCTCGCCCTCGCCGAGCGCGGCGGTGTCGAGCACCTGCTTGCGGTCGATCGCGCACTGGATCGCCAGGCGCACGTTGACGTCCTTGAGGTCGCCGTGCTGCGCGTTGAGCTGGAGCACGTGGTAGTTGAGCTGCGGCGTCTTGGCCACGGTGATCGTGCCGCCGCCCTGCGCGGTCTGCGCGACGAGCGGGTCGTTGAAGACCGCGAGCTGCACGTTGCCCGACTGCATGGCCGACACGATGGACGACTCGTCGGGGATGACCCGGAACTCGACCGCGGCCACCTTCGGCTTCTCCCCGCCCCAGTACGCGTCGTTCCTGGCCAGCGTGATCGACTGGCTCGCCACGCGGCCCTGCAGCTTGAACGGCCCGGTGCCGTTCGGCGTGGTGTTGAGCTTCTCCTCGGTGTCCTCGGAGGAGAGCATCGCCATGTTGACCGTGGCCAGGTTGGCGGGCAGTGCGGCGTCGGGCCCGGTCAGCTCCAGCACCACGGTGCCCGCGTCGGGCGCCTCGACCGACTTCACCGACGACAGCGACGCCCTGGCCACGGCCGCCGTCTTCTCGTCCATGATCTTGTCCAGCGACGACTTCACGTCCTGGGAGTCGAAGGCGCTGCCGTCGGCGAACGTGACGCCCTGTCTCAGCTTGAGGGTGAGCTTCTTGCCGTCGTCCGAGGGCTGCCAGGACTCGGCGAGCCCGGGGACCACGTTCAGGTCCTTGTCGAACTCCGTGAGCGTCCCGTACAGGTTCTGCAGCACGTTCACGGCCTGGAACTGGGTGGCCTTCCAGGGGAAGAGCGTGTCCGGGTCGGTGGTCACGCCGACCACGAGGGTCTTGCCGGAGGCCGCGCCGCCGGCGCCCGGGGCGGGCCCAGAGGATGAGGACGAAGATGACGAGCAGCTGGTGAGGGCGACGGACAGCGCAGCGGCGATGCCGACCGCGGAGATTGCGCCACGGGGCATGTTGGTCTCCTGGGGGGAGTTGGTCATAAAATTACGCAGACCCTACCACTTGGGTACTTTTCTTTCCGTTGCGGGGATGGGTGAGGATGTCCGAGGAAGACGGGACCGTGCTGATCCGCATCCGGGCCGCCATGCCCGCGCTGCGGCCGTCGGAGCGGCGGATCGCGGAGGAGTTCGTCGGCGACCCCGCCAGGGCCGCCAACCTGTCGATCGCCGAGCTGGCCGCCCGCTGCGCGACCTCCACCACCTCGGTGGTGCGCTTCTACCAGCGCATGGGCTACGCCCACTACAAGGACCTCAGGATCGACCTGGCCAGGGCGGTGGCGCGCGAGGAGCTGGCCACGTCGAGCCTGCCGGAGGCGTCCGGCGACATCGACCGCAACGACAGCCTGGCGGGCATCGTCTCCAAGGTGGCGATGAACGAGACGCTGTCCATCGCCGACACGGCCCGCTCGCTGGACATGGAGGCGCTGGCCGCCGCCGTGTCGCTGCTGCTGGCGGCCCGGCGGATCGACAGCTTCGGGGTGGGCGCGAGCTCCCTCGTGGGGCTCGACCTGCAGCAGAAGCTGTCGCGCATCGGCCGGACCGCGATCAACTGGCACGACTCCCACTCGGCCTGGACGTCGGCGGCCACGCTCGACCCCGCCTGCGTGGCGGTCGCCGTCTCCCACACGGGCGCCACCGTGGACACGGTCGAGTTCCTGTCGATCGCCCGCAAGTCGGGCGCCTCGACCGTGGCCATCACGAACTTCCGCGACTCGCCGCTGGCCAGGGCCGCCGACGTGACGCTCACGACGGCCGCCAGGGAGACGAAGTTCCGCTCGGGCGCGCTGGGCAGCCGCATCGCCCAGCTCATGGTGGTGGACTGCCTGTTCACCGGGGTCGCGCAGGCGTCCTACGACGAGTCGATGGCGGCGCTGCGCAACACGTACGCGGTCGTGCACGAGCGGGTCGTGCACAAGCGAGGGTGAGGTTCACAGCCCGGATTCACCTGGGGTTCACGGGCTGTCTCTACCTTTGTGGGCCATGAGCTGGAAGTACCGGGCCAACACCACGCTGGAGGGCCTGACCGGATACACGTTGACCCGGCGGCCGCGCAAGCAGCCGCCGAAGCCGCCGCCACCGCCGCCGCTGGTGCTCCAGCGGCTGCCCGGCGACGAGGTGCGGCCGCCCGCAGATCCCGTGCACGACCGCCTGCTGCGCGAGCCGGTCTTCCTGCTGTCGTCCGTGCGGTCGGGGTCGACGCTGCTGCGGGTCATGCTCAACAGCCACTCCCGGATGCATTCCCCCATCGAGACGCACTTCAGGCGGGTCACGATCGGCCTCGGCACCGAGCCCGTGCGGCAGGCCATGGAGGCGCTCGGCCACGCCCACAGCGACATCGAGCACATCGTGTGGGACCGGCTGCTCCACCGGGAGCTGACCCGCAGCGGCAAGCCGATCCTGGCGGAGAAGACGCCGAGCAACGTGTTCGCCTGGCGGCGCATCGCCACCTGCTGGCCCGACGCGCGCTTCATCTTCCTGCTGCGCCACCCCATGTCCATCGTGCAGTCCTGGCACGAGGCCGACCCGGTCAAGCGGCCCATGGAGGAGGCCGTGCCGCGCACCCTGAGCTACATGACCTACCTGGAGGAGGCCCGCACCCACCTCGACGGGCTGACCCTGCGCTACGAGGACCTGGTCGCCGACCCCGAGCGCGAGCTGCGGCGGCTCTGCCTCTTCCTGGGGCTGGAGTTCGAGCCGGCCATGCTCACCTACGGCGACAAGGACCACGGCGGCTTCGTCAAGGGCATCGGCGACTGGCGCGACAAGATCCGCTCCGGCACGGTCGTCGCGGGCCGCCCCCTGCCGGCGGCCGAGGAGATCCCCGAGGAGCTGCGCGAGATCTGCCGTCTGTGGGGCTACGCGCGGTGACGGATGTTCGCCGGCGATTTGTCTCCTGTTCGCCCTGGGCTCCGATAGGTTGCCGATCGTGATCAACGGGCCCTCCCGCCGTACCCTGCTCGCCGGCAGCCTCGCCGGCCTCACTCTGCCCGCTCTCGGGCCCACACCCGCCATGGCGTCGGCGGGCCTGCCGTCGCGGCCCAACATCGTCGTGATCCTGTCCGACGACCTGGGCTGGGGCGAGATCGGCGTGCAGGGGCAGCGCCTGATCAGCACCCCGAACCTGGACCGGCTGGCGGCCGAGGGCGTGCGCTTCGAGACGGCCTACTCCGGGGCGCCGCTGTGCGCGCCGTCGCGCTGCGCGCTGCTCACCGGGCTGCACGCGGGCCACGGCACCGTACGCGAGAACCCGGAGGGCGGGCCGCAGCGCTCTCTGACCGACGCCGACCTCACCTTCGCCGAGCTGCTGCAACTGTCCGGCTACCGCACGGCCTGCTTCGGCAAGTGGGGCTTCGGCCCCGAGCGGCCGGGGCAGCCCTCGCACCCGAACGAGCGCGGCTTCGACGAGTTCTTCGGCTTCATCGGCCACGCCCACGCCCACCAGTACTTCCCGAAGTACCTGTGGCACAACCGGGCCAAGGTGCGCCTCGACGGCAGGTCGTACGCGCCGGACCTGTTCCGCGAGCGGGCCGTCGAGTTCATCAGGCGCGGCGGCGACGACCCGTTCCTGCTCTACTACCCCACCACCCTGCCGCACTCGCCGAGCGTCATCCCCGGCGACGCGGGGCGCTACGAGGACCGGCCGTGGAGCGGCCCGAACCGGCGGCACGCCGCGCAGGTGGCCCGGCTCGACGCCGACGTGGCCACGCTGGTGCGGGAGTTACGCGCGACCGGCCTCGCCGAGAACACGCTCGTGCTGTTCACCAGCGACAACGGGCCGCACAGCGAGAAGGGCGTGACGCCGGAGCTGTTCAACTCCAACGGGCCCTGGCGCGGGGACAAACGCGACGTCTACGAGGGCGGCATCCGCGTGCCGATGATCGCCTGGTCACCCGCGTTACGGCCGCGCGTGGTCAAGCAGCCGGTGGCCTCGTGGGACGTGCTGCCGACCCTCGCCGACCTGGCCGGGGTGCCGGTGCCCGCGCACCTCGACGGCCTGTCCTTCCGCGGCCTGCTCACCGGCGCGGGCGCCCCCAAGCACGACCACCTGGTGTGGAACCGGCCCCGCAAGGCCCAGGCGATCCGCCGCGGCCGGTGGAAGCTGGTCCGCTTCGCCCCGCACATCGCGGGCGCCGGCCCCGAGGGCCGGATCGAGCTGTACGACCTGGCCAAGGACCCGGCCGAGAGCCGCGACCTGGCCGCGGAGCGGGTGGAGCTGGTGGACGAGCTGATGATCATGCTCGACGATTCGATCGGGCCGGACCCGCGCATCCCGTACGGGCTGAAGACCGAGATCACCGGCGGCCAGGTCGTGGTGACGCTGCACAACGGCTCGGCGGCGCCGTGGCGCGAGGTCAAGCTGAGCCTGAAGGGAGCCGGCGCCGTCAACCGGGCCCGCACGATGCCGCGCGTGGACCCGGGGACGGCGATCTCGGTCGGCTTCCCGCTCCCACGCGGGAGCGGGAGCGGCGAACAGATCACGGCCCGCGCCGGCTTCGACGCGGGCGGACGCTCCCTGTCCTTCAGGAAGGCCGTCTGATCAGGGCAGGCAGCCGACGTGGGCCAGGGCCTGCTTGAGCAGCACGCCCTGCCCGCCGGTCATCTCCTGCTGCACCGCGGGCGACGCGGCGTCCTCCGGGGTGAACCACTCCAGGTCCAGGGCGTCCTGCCGGGGCCGGCAGTCACCCGCGACGGGGACGATGTAGGCCAGGGAGACGGCGTGCTGGCGGGGGTCGTGGTAGGGGGTGACGCCCGGCGTCGGGAAGTATTCGGCGACGGTGAACGGCTGCGGCGAGGCGGGGATGTGGGGGAGCGCCACGGGGCCGAGGTCCTTCTCCAGGTGGCGCAGGAGCGCGTCGCGGATCCGCTCGTGGTGCAGCACGCGTCCCGAGACCAGCGCCCGGCTGACCGTGCCGTCTGACGCGATGCGCAGCAGCAGGCCGACGCGGGTGACCACGCCGGTGTCGTCGACCCGCACCGGCACGGCGTCGACGTAGAGGATGGGCAGCTGGCCTCGCACCGACTCGAGTTCGTCGGGTGCGAGCCATCCAGGCGCGGTTTCGGTCTTTTCGGTCATCTGCTGATCGTACGTCCCCGGCTCCGGCCCTCGGGGCCGGTCCTGCCGGCCAGCCAGGACGCCGTGCAGGTGACCAGCATGATGCCGACGAACGGCAGGTAGGAGATGACTTTCCGGCTCATGCGAGTTTCCTCCGTTGTGCCTGAATGGTGTACTTGGGGTCGTTCACGGACTCCATCCCGGCACGGAAGATCCCGAACCGGGTGCAGGCGGAGCCCGCGAGCAGCGCCGCGCCCGCCGCCATGGCCGCGATCCGGCTGCGCCGGCCGGCGGTCACCCCGGCCAGCGCGCCCGCCAGCGACAGCGCCTCGCCCGCGCGCAGCAGCGAGCTGCGCTTGAGCGGCTCGGCCAGCGGCCCCAGCCGCCGCTCCATCCGGGTGGCGGCCACGCATTCGACGGCCGCGCCCAGCGCCGCCAGCCGGCGGGCCGGGCCCGCCTCCGCCAGCGGCGCGGCCAGCATCCCGAGCCCGCCCGCCGCGGCCGAGGCCGAGCCGGCGAACAGGAACGGCATCTCGCGATACCCCCCGTGCCAGACGGGCACGGCGGTGTCGCAGATCAGCGCGGCGGTGTAGGTGGCCACCGCGGGCCCCGCCAGCCCCGCCCCGACCGTGGCGGCCCGGCCCAGCCGGGGCAGGCGCCCGGACAGGTCCGCGGCCCCCGCGCACACGGCCTGCGGCCCGTACGCCGTGAGGATCCACGTGCCGACGCTCATGGGCGAGGTCACCTTGAACACCCGCAGCATGTTCACGAACCGCTCGGGCCGCCCCAGGTCGTGGATCAGCGAGTAGAGCGAGCCGCCCAGCGCGCCCAGCGCGGCCACCTTGCCCACCCTGGCCAGGCGCGGCCTGCCGGTGAGCTCGGCGACGGCCGCCAGCGTCGACGACGCGCCGGCCAGGCCGCCCAGGAAGAGGTAGCCGGCGATGTCGTGCTCCTGCCACGTCGGCTTGTTCAGCACCGGGCGGCCGTAGTAGGAGTCGTAACCCTTCTCTGGGCCCTTCTCTGGGCCCGGCTCCGGCCGCTCGCGCCGGTCGCCCGCCGAGCCCGGCGTGGCCTCGCGCTCGGTGCGCAGCCCGGCCGAGCCGTCCAGCCGCACGTCGGTCTGGCTGCTCATCCCCGTCTCCTCCATCCGGAAAACGCCGTCGCGGCCACCCCCGCCAGCAGGGCGAGCGCCGCGACCCCCACGTGCCGCCACATCGACGGCAGGTCCCTGGTGGTCACCACGGGATCGGGCGGCAGGCCGTAGACCTCGGGCTCGTCCAGCAGGAGGAAGAACGCCCCCATGCCGCCCACCCCGTCGCCCGTGTCGTGCCCGTACAGGCGGGCGGAGGCCGTGCCCGCCGCGCGTACCTGGCCGAGCCGGCGCTCGGCCCGCTCGCGCAGCTCGTCGAGGTCCCCGAACTGGATCGAGTCCGTCGGGCACGTCTTGGCGCACGCGGGCTCCTGCCCGTCGCCCAGCCGGTCGTAGCACATGGTGCACTTGGCGGCCACGCCGCTGCTCTCCCGCTTGCCGATCACCCCGAACGGGCAGGCGGACACGCAGTAGCCGCACCCGTTGCAGATGTCCTGCTGCACCACGACCGTGCCGAACTCGGTGCGGAACAGCGAGCCCGTCGGGCACACGTCCAGGCAGGCCGCCTCCGTGCAGTGCTTGCACACGTCGGAGGCCATCAGCCAGCGGAAGTCCATGTCGCCGACCCCGGGCTCCTGGTGGCCGAGCGGGCGCCGCTGCTCGATGAACGCGACGTGCCGCCAGGTGTCGGAGCCCAGGCCCACGGTGTTGTCGTACGACATGCCGGTGAAGGCCAGGCCGTCTTCGGGGACGGCGTTCCACTCCTTGCAGGCCACCTCGCACGCCTTGCAGCCGATGCAGATGCTGGTGTCGGTGAAGAACCCCACGCGGCCCATCACGCCTCCGTCCCGGTGCCGGCGCTGACGCCCGCGCGCTCCTGATAGGCCCTGACCAGCTCGGGCAGCGCCGGTCCGCGCGGCCGCCGCCCCGGCCGGATGTCGGCCGCCAGGGCCTTGACCTCCTGGATGTGGGCGTTGGGGTCGAGCGCGATCGCCGACAGCTCGTTGGCCGCGTCGCCCCTGGCCAGGCCGTTGGGCCCGTAGTGGAACGGCAGCCCGATCTGGTGCAGCACCTTCCCGTTCAGGCGCAGCGACGGCATCCGGTCGGTGACCAGGACCCTGGCCTCGATGGCGTTGCGCGCCGTGATGATCGTGGCCCAGTCGCCGTGCACGAGCCCGCGCTCGGCGGCCAGCTCGGGCGAGACCTCGCAGAACATCTCCGGCTGCAGCTCCGCCAGGTACGGCGTGTGCCGGCTCATCCCGCCCGCCGTGAAGTGCTCGGTCAGCCGGTACGTCGTCACCACGTACGGGTAGACCGACGCGCCCGGCTCGTCGCCGCTCGGCTGGTAGCGGTTGTCCTCGTGCGGGTAGACCTTGCGCGCCGGGTTGCGCTGGCGGCCGTAGAGCGGGTTGGCGACCGGCGAGTCCTGCGGCTCGTAGTGCGTCGGCAGCGGCCCGTCCATCACCCCGGACGGAGCGAACAGCCAGCCCTTCCCGTCGGCCTGCATGACGAACGGATCGGTGCCCGACAGCGCCGCCACGCCCTGTGCGTCCTGCGGGGCCCGGTAGCCGGGGTCCTTGTCCTCGTCGATGTCCGGCACGTCGAACCCGGTCCACCGGCCCGCGTCCGCGTCCCACCAGACGAGCTTCTTGCGCTCGCTCCACGGGCTGCCGTCCGGCCTGGCCGAGGCCCGGTTGTAGAGGATGCGCCGGTTCGCCGGCCAGGCCCACGCCCATTCGGCGGCGATCCAGTCCTGCTCGGTGTGGGGCTTGCGGCGGGCGGCCTGGTTGACCCCGTCGGCGTACACGCCGCAGTAGATCCAGCAGCCGCACGTCGTGGAGCCATCGTCCTTGAGCTCGCCGGGCCCGGACAGGGGCCGCCGGTCGGAGCCCCAGCCGTTGATCTCCGCCAGCACGGCCGCCGCGGACGGCTCGGCCAGCTCGCCCTCCAGCGGGTAGTCCCAGGTGAGCTCCAGCACCGGCGCGTCCATCGGGTCCGCAGAGCCCGCCAGCTTCTCCCTGATGATCCGCCCCAGGTGGTACATGAACCACAGGTCGCTGCGCGCGTCACCGCCCGGCTCGACCGCCTGGTGGTGCCACTGGATCAGCCGGTTGGTGTTGGTGAAGCTGCCGTTCTTCTCGGTGTGCGAGGCCGCGGGGAAGAAGAACACCTCGGTGCCGATGTCCTCGGTGACCAGCTCCTCCGTCTCGATCTCCGGGCCGTCCCGCCACCAGGTGGCGCTCTCGATCAGGTTGAGGTCGCGGACCACCAGCCAGTCGAGCCTGGCCATGCCCAGGCGCTGCATCCGGGTGTTGGCCGACCCGACCGCCGGGTTCTCGCCGAGCAGGAAGTAACCCTTGCAGGTGCCGTCGAGCTGCGCCAGCACGGTGTCGTACGTGCTGTGCGACCCGGTCAGCCTGGGCAGGTAGCCGAACCTGAAGTCGTTGTCCGGCTGGGCGGACTCGCCCCACCACGCCTTGAGCAGGCTGGTCAGGTAGGCGGGCATGTTCGCCCAGCAGCCCTTGTGCGGCGCGTCGGCGCGCAGGAACTTGCGCAGGCTCAGATCCTCGTGCGCGTGCGGCATCGGGATGTAGCCCGGCAGCAGGTTGAACAGCGTGGGGATGTCGCTGGAGCCCTGGATGCTGGCGTGCCCGCGCAGCGCCTGGATGCCGCCGCCGGGCCGGCCGATGTTGCCGAGCAGCAGCTGCAGGATGCTCGCCGCCCTGATGAACTGCGAGCCGTCGCTGTGCTGCGTCCAGCCCACCGCGTACACGAACTCGGCGGTCTTGTCCGGGCCGGAATTTTCCGTCAGATGGCGGCACACCCGCAGGAACAGCTCGCGCGGCACCCCGCACACCCGCTCGACCATCTCCGGCGTGTAGCGGGCGAAGTGGTGGCGCAGCACCTGCATGACGCAGCGCGGATGGCGCAGCGTCTCGTCGCGCTGCGGCACGCCGTCCATCGGCAGGCCGGCGGCGCCCAGCATCTCGCAGCGGCCCGGCGGCAGCTTGCCCACCCGCCGCTCGTAGTCCTCGTCGCGCGCGCCGGAGGCCGGGGCGACCGTCATGCCCTCGTACTGCCAGGTCTCGTCGTCGTAGACGCGGGTCTCCGGGTCGAAGCCGGAGAAGACGCCGTCGAGGTCCTCCGCGTCGCGGTAGTCCTCGGAGAGGATGGTGGCCGCGTTGGTGTAGTTGACCACGTACTCGTGGAAGTACAGGTCGTTCTCCAGCACGTGGTTGATGACGGCGCCGAGGAAGGCCACGTCGGAGCCCGCGCGGATGGGCACGTGCAGGTCGGCCACCGCGCTCGTACGCGTGAAGCGCGGGTCGACGTGGATGATCACCGCGCCGCGCGCCTTGGCCTCCATCACCCACTGGAAGCCGACCGGGTGCGCCTCGGCGAAGTTCGAGCCCTGGATGACCACGCAGTCGGAGTGCTGCAGGTCCTGCATGAACGTGGTGGCCCCGCCCCGGCCGAACGACGTGCCGAGCCCGACCACGCTGGAGCTGTGGCAGATGCGGGCCTGGTTCTCGATCTGCACCACGCCGAGGGCCGTCAGCAGCTTCTTGATGAGGTAGTTTTCCTCGTTGTCCAGCGTCGCGCCGCCCAGGCTGGCGATGCCCATGGTCCTGGCGGTGCGCCTGCCGTCCTTCTCCCACTCCCAGGTCTCGCGCCTGGTGGCGATGACCCGGTCGGCCACCATGCGCATGGCGGTGTCGAGGTCGATCTCCTGCCAGTCGGCCGCGCCCGGCGGGCGGTGGAGCGCCTTGTGCCGGCGGCCGGAGGCGGTGGTGAGCTGGAGGCTGGCCGCGCCCTTGGGGCACAGCCGGCCGCGGCTGATGGGGGAGTCGGGGTCGCCCTCGATCTGGACGACCCGCTCGTCGCGTACGTACACGTTCTGGCCGCAGCCCACCGCGCAGTACGGGCAGACCGACTTGACCACCCGGTCGGCCGTGGCGGTGCGCGCT
Source organism: Nonomuraea sp. NPDC005650 (assembly GCF_040605375.1). Taxonomy (NCBI): domain Bacteria; kingdom Bacillati; phylum Actinomycetota; class Actinomycetes; order Streptosporangiales; family Streptosporangiaceae; genus Nonomuraea; species Nonomuraea sp. NPDC005650. The sequence goes on along the minus strand of NZ_JBEXCR010000014.1, from coordinate 25,897 downwards.
CGCAGCGCCGCCGTTCTGGCCGACTTGACCGCGGCTCCCCGCCCGCTGCGGTCCTCGCCGGTCAGCTGCCGCAGCAGCGGCCACCCCACATCCATGACGCCCCCCGAAACCCCTGGCGGGGTTCCTGCCCCCCTCCCGGGAGGCGAAAACCCGCAGGTCGGGAGGGTTCAGGCGATACGTGCGGCGGCCCGCTCCCACGCCTGGGGGTCGCCGGAGGGCTCGTAGCGGCGCAGCGGCTGGGAGGCGGCGACCAGCGCGCGCATCTCCGCCAGGTCCGAGACGAGCCCCGCCGCCCGCGCCTGCACGAGCACGTTGCCCAACGCGGTCGCCTCCGCGGGCCCGGCCACCACCGGCAGCCCGCAGGCGTCGGCGGTGAGCTGGCACAGCAGCTCGTTGCGCGACCCGCCGCCCACCAGGTGGACGACCTCGACGTCGCGCCCGGACAGCTCCATCGCCTGCCGCACGGCCAGCCGGTGCCCGAGCGCCAGGCTCTCCAGCACGCATCGCACGTACGCGGCCGGGGACGACGGGGGCTCCTGCTCCGTGCGGCGGCACTCGGCGGCGATCCTGGCCGGCATGTCGCCCGGCGGCAGGAACGCCGGCTCGTCCGGGTTGACCACGGCCGCGAACGGCCGCTCGCCCGCCGCCGCCCTCAGCAGCTCGCCCAGGTCGGAGCCGGGCCAGGCCCGCAGGCACTCCTGCAGCAGCCACAGCCCCATGACGTTGCGCAGATAGCGGACGGTGCCGTCGATGCCGGCCTCGTTGGTGAAGTTCGCGGCCCGGCTCTCGGGCGTCACGATGGGCTCGGGCAGCTCCACCCCGGCCAGCGACCAGGTGCCGCACGAGATGTAGGCGAACGCCGGCCCGGAGGCGGGCACGGCGGCCACGGCCGAGGCGGTGTCGTGCGAGCCGACCGCCGTGACGGGCGCCGACCAGCCGATCACGTCGGCCACGTGCCGCCGCAGCCCGCCGACCGTCTCGCCGGGCTGCCGCAGCGGCGGGAACAGCCCGGCCGGCAGCCCGAGCTGCTTGATCAGGGGGAACGCCCACGACCTGGTGCGCACGTCGAGCAGCCCCGTCGTCGAGGCGTTGGTCACCTCCGCGCCCACCTCGCCGGTGAGCCAGTAGCCGATCAGGTCGGGGATCAGCAGCATCGTCACCGCCCCGTCGAGCGGGTCGGCGAGCAGCTGGTAGATCGTGTTGAACGGCAGCACCTGCAGCCCGGACACGTCGTACAGCGTCTCCGCCCCGACCGACTCGGCCACCCGCGCGGCCACCCCCCGCGTGCGGTCGTCGCGATAGTGCACCGGGTTGCCCATCAGCCGGTACGACTCGTCGAGCAGCCCGTAGTCGACCGCCCACGAGTCGACGCCGATGGACGACACCGGGCCCGCCTCGCGCAGGCCGGCGATGATCTCCGAATACAGGCCGGTGATGTCCCAGTGGAGGCGGCCCGCCTCGGTCACCGGCTCGTTGGGGAAGCGGCGGACCTCGGTCAGCTCCAGCCCGTCGGAGAGGTCGGCCAGCATCACCCGGCCGCTGGAGGCCCCGAGGTCGACGGCGGCGAAACGGCGGCTCATTGTGTGGACTCCCTGGCGACGAGCTCCGGCTGGAACATGATGTGCTGGTGCGCGTGCGTGTCCGGGTTGTCGCACTCGTCCAGCAGCAGCTCGGTGGCGATCCGGCCGAGCTGGTAGGTGGGCTGCCGCATCGAGCTGAGCGACACGGTGGAGGCAGCGGCGAAGTCGATGTCGTCGTAGCCCATCAGCGCCACGTCCTCAGGCACCCGCACGCCCGCCCGCAGCAGCGCGCGCAGCACGCCGAGCGCGAGCAGGTCGTTGGCGCAGAACACGGCCTCGGGCAGGTCGCCCTCGATCAGGTCGGCGGCGGCCTTCTCGCCCGCGCGGGCCGTCATCGTGGCGGCCTCGGTCACCTTCAGGTCTTCGGGGTCGAGCCCGGCGGCCCGCATCGCGGCCTTCGCGCCCTCCCAGCGCTCCACGCACTGCCTGATCGTCATCGGGCCCGTCACGTAGACGACGCGGCGCGCGCCCCTGGCCAGCAGGTGGGCGACCGCGGCCCGGCCGCCCGCGACGTCGTCCACGGCCACCGCGCACTGGTCGGGCCGGTGCGCCGGGTGGTCGACCAGGACGACGCTGATGCCGCGCTCGCGCAGCCGGTCGAGCCGGCCGGGGTCCTCGCCGGAGGGGGTGATCAGCACGCCGCGCACCCGGTGCTCGGCCAGCACCCGCAGGTTGCGGTCCTCCTTGTCCTGCGAGCCCGCCGAGTTGCCCAGGATCACCGCGTAGCCGAGCTCGCTGGCCACGTCCTCGACCCCGGCCGCGACCTCGGTGAAGAACGGGTTGCCGATGTCGATCACGCTCAGGCCGATCGTCCTGCTGTGCCCGGCGCGCAGCGTCGAGGCCGAGCCGTGCCGGACGAACCCCAGCTCGTTGATCGCCGCCTCCACCCGCTCCCGGGTCGCGGGTGCGACTTTTCCGGGCCGGTTCAGTACGTTGGAGACCGTGCCCGGGGACACGCCGGCGTGGGCTGCGACGTCCTTGATGCTGACCATGGCCATGGGGACCAATTAAAACGTACTAACGAGTGGGGCGCCAGTCGCGGCACCGGTGGAACCGCGTTTCCGCGTCTGGTGTGGGGGAAGTTGCGTCGCGCATCTAGTAAAACGTTTGTATCGAGACGCGCACAGGGGCTGTTTTCCCCGCTATTCATAACGTTCAGATAACACCAGCATCACGGGTCACATCCGGATCTGACCGGCCTGCCTGCGCAATCACCCCGGTTGATCAGCACGAACCCGTCGTCGGGGGCGAGCCGGGCCTTGTGCGACGCGCTTGAGGAACGTTTTAATCCCCCGTAAACGCTGACGTAACACGCTGTGAGCGCTAACAGACTTGCGAAAGGCAGGTTTCATGCCGGACGTCATCGCCTATGGCGGGGACTGGAATCCAGAGCAGTGGCCCGAGGAGACGTGGGAGCAGGACGTCGCGCTGATGCGCGAGGCCGGCGTCAACCGGGTCAGCGTCGGCATCTTCTCCTGGTCGCTGCTGGAGCCGGCCGAGGGAGTGTTCGACTTCGGCTGGTTCGACCGCGTTATGGACCTGCTGGCCACGAACGGGATCAAGGCCAACCTGTCCACGCCGACCGCCGCCCCGCCGCCCTGGTTCGGGGACACCTACCCGGAGGCGCTGCCGGTCGACGCCGACGGGCGGCGGCTGACGTACGGCAGCAGGCAGGGCTTCTGCCCCAGCTCGCCGATCTACCGCGAGAAGGCGCTGCGCATCGCCGAGCAGGTGGCCACGCGCTACCGGGACCACCCGGCGCTGGCCCTGTGGCACGTGCACAACGAGTACGGCTGCCACAACGCGCGCTGCTTCTGCGACACCTCGGCGGCGGCCTTCCGCGCCTGGCTGCGCTCTCACTACGCCTCGCTCGACGCGCTCAACGACGCGTGGGGCACCGCGTTCTGGTCCCAGCGCTACGGCGACTGGGCCCAGATCCTGCCGCCGCGCGCCACCCCCACCTTCCCCAACCCCGGCCAGCAGCTCGACTTCCGCCGCTTCAGCTCCGACGCGCTCATCGAGCTCTACACCGCCGAGCGCGACCTGCTCAGGAAGATCACCCCGGACGTGCCCGCGACCACCAACCTGATGGCGGGCGCGCACTGGGACATGGACTGCTGGGCCTTCGCCGCCGAGATGGACGTCGTCTCCACCGACCACTACCTGATCGGCGCCCGCGCGGAGCCGCACATCGATCTGGCCTTCGCCGCCGACTACGCCCGCTCGCTCAACGGCGGGCGGCCCTGGCTGCTGATGGAGCACTCGACCAGCGCGGTCAACTGGCAGTCGCGCAACCGCGCCAAGGCCCCCGGCGAGCTGCGCCGCAACTCCCTGACCCACCTGGCCAGGGGAGCGGACGGGATCATGTACTTCCAGTGGCGGGCCTCGCGCGCCGGCGCCGAGAAGTGGCACTCGGCGATGCTGCCGCACGCGGGCACCGGGACCAAGATCTGGCGGGAGATGACCGCGCTCGGCGCCGAGCTGGCCGGGCTCGCCGATGTGGCGGGCAGCACCGTCAGCGCCGACGTCGCGATCCTCATCGACCACTCCAGCGTCTGGGCCCAGGACCACCCCGCCCAGCCCTCCGTGGACATGGACCCGGTGGAGGAGGCCAAGCGCTGGCACGCCGCGCTCTGGCGGGCCGGCGTCACCTGCGACCTGGCCCACCCCGAGGGCGACCTGACCGGCTACCGCCTGGTGCTGGTGCCCGCGCTCTACCTGGTGAGTGACGCGGGGGCGGCCAACCTCGCGCGGTTCGTGGAGCGGGGCGGGGTCGCGCTCGTGGGCCCGTACAGCGGGATCGTGGACGAGCACGACCGGGTGCGGCTCGGGGGCTACCCCGGGGCGTGGCGCGACCTGCTCGGGGTGAGCGTGGAGGAGTTCTTCCCGCTCGACGGGCCGATCCCGCTGGCCTCGGGCGCGTCGGGGACCGCCTGGAGCGAGGTGGCGCACGTCACCGGCGCGAAGGTCCTCGACGCGTACGCCACCGGGGAGCCCGCCTGGACCCGCAACGAGTGGGGCGACGGGTTCGCGCACTACCTCACCACCCGGCTCGACGACGACGGCCTGGCCGATGTCATCGCCGCCGTCACGACGGAGGCGGGCGTCGAGCCCGTCGCCGCCGCCCCCGCCGGGGTGGAGGTCGTACGGCGCTCGCATGCCGACGGCCGCTCCTACCTGTTCGCCGTCAACCACACGGGCGAGGACGCGGTCGTGACCCCGCCCGGCGGCGACCCGGTCACGGTGGCGGCGGGCGACGTCCGCGTGATCATCGCCTGACGCCGGGCGCTCGCGGGCGTCCCGGTGCGGAGGCCCGCGGGCGCCCCGGCGTGCGGCTCTGGAAAGCGCTTCCCCTGGGAGCGGTACCACCGATCAACCCCCCCGAAGGGGCGCGCGCCCCTTCCCGCCTGGAGGTGCACTGTGTCCGAGCAGATCTCACGCCGCGACGCCCTGAAGGGGTTAGCCGTCGCCGGCGCCGCCGTCCCGCTGGCCTCGGCCCTGGAGTCGCCCGCGCTGGCCGCGCTGGCCGTCCCCGACGTCCCCCTGCGCTGGCTGGAGGACAGGCCCGCCGAGGCGCCCGGCACCACCTGGGGCGTTCCGTGGCCGAAGGGCGCGGTGGCCAAGGAGCAGGCGTTCGCGCTCACCGCGGACGGCGGGGCCGCCGTGCCGGTGCAGACGTGGCCGCTGGCGTACTGGCCGGACGGGTCGCTGAAGTGGACGGCCCACGCGATCGGCCCCGAGGCGGCCGCGGCCGAGACGTACACGCTGCGGCCCGGCCCAGTTGCGGCCACAGTCGCCGCGCCCGCCAGGCCGGTCACCGTCAAGGACGAGAAGCAGTACGTGGACGTGGACACCGGCGTGATCCGCGCCCGCGTCCGCAAGAGCGGCAGCGAGCTGATCAGCCAGATCTGGCGCGGCGAGACGGAGATCGCCCGCAAGGGGCAGCTCGTCAACCTCCGCCAGAGCAAGATCGACGACGATGACGACCGCACGGTCGAGGTCGACTCCTACCTGAGCGACATCTCGAAGGTGGAGGTCGAGCAGGCCGGCCCGGTGCGCGCGGTCGTGCGGATCGAGGGCCGCCACACCTCCAAGAAGGGCCGGTCGTGGCTGCCGTTCACGATCCGGCTCTACTTCTACGCGGGCGCGGAGAGCGTGCGGATGACGCACACGTTCGTGTTCGACCGCGACGGGCAGCACGACTTCGTCGCCGGGCTCGGCGTGCGCTTCCGCGTCCCGATGCGGGACGAGCCGTACAACCGGCACATCCGCTTCGTCGGCGACGGGCACGGCCTGCTCACCGAGGCCGTCAAGGGCATCACGGGGCTGCGCCGCGACCCCGGCGCGGCCGTGCGGAAGGCGCAGGTGGCCGGGCAGCGGCTGCCGGACATCGCCACCTGGGACACCCGCGTCAGCAGCCGCGTCCAGCTCATCCCCGACTGGGGCGACTACACGCTCGCCCAGCTCTCCGCCGAGGGCTTCACGCTCAAGAAGCGCACCAAGAAGGGGTACGGCTGGGTCGCCGTCGACCAGGGCCGGCGGGCCTCGGGGCTCGGGTACGTGGGCGGGCCGAGCGGCGGGTTCGCGTTCGGCCTGCGGGACTTCTGGCAGCGGCACCCCACCCAGCTCGACATCCGCGGGGCCGCCACGGAGGAGGCCGAGGTCACCCTCTGGCTCTGGTCGCCGGAGGCCGGGCCGATGGACACCCGCTTCTACCACGACGGCATGGGCCAGGACACCTACCCGGAGCAGATCGAGGGCCTCAACATCACGTACGAGGACTACGAGCCCGGCTTCGGCACGCCGCTCGGGATCGCGCGGACCAGCGAGCTGACGTTCTGGGCGCTGGCCGCCACCCCGGACGCCGCCCGGCTCGGGGCGATGGCCGACGCCGTACGCACGCCGCCCCTGATCGTCGCGCCGCCCGCGCACCTGGCCGCCGCCAAGGTGTTCGGCGGCCTGTTCAGCCCGGTCGACCGGTCGACGCCCGGCAGGAAGACCATCGAGGACCACCTCGACTTCCTCTTCGACTACTACACGAAGCAGGTCGAGCAGCGGCACTGGTACGGGTTCTGGGACTACGGCGACATCATGCACACGTTCGACGAGGACCGGCACGTGTGGCGCTACGACGTCGGCGGTTACGCCTGGGACAACTCGGAGCTCTCGCCCGACCTGTGGCTCTGGTACGCGTACCTGCGCTCGGGCCGCGCCGACGTGTTCCGCTTCGCCGAGGCGATGACCCGGCACACCGGCGAGGTGGACGTCTACCACCTCGGGCCCTGGGCCGGGCTCGGCAGCCGGCACAACGTGCAGCACTGGGGGTGCAGCGCCAAGCAGCAGCGCATCTCGACCGCGGTCTACCGGCGCATCTTCTACTTCCTGACCGCCGACGAGCGCACCGGCGACCTCATGCGGGCGCTGGTGGACTCCGACAAGACGTTCCTGGCCATCGACCCGCTCCGCAAGATCCGCACGGAGCCGTACACGCCGGACCCCTCGGCCCTCGCGATCGGGCTGGGCACCGACTGGAGCGGCCTGGCCGCCGCCTGGCTGACCGAGTGGGAGCGTGGCGGGGACCCGGTGGCCGAGAAGAAGCTCAAGGCCACCATGCGGACCATCGCCGCCATGCCCAACGGCTTCGTCACGGGCGAGGGCCTCTACAACCTCGGCACCGGCGAGTTCGCCCCGGCCGCCAAGAAGGTCGCGGTGTCGCACCTGTCGGCGATGTTCGGCCAGGTCGAGATCTGCGCCGAGCTCATCGACCTGGTCGACATGCCGGAGTTCGAGCGGGCCTGGCTCCAGTACTGCCGCCTGTTCAACGCCACCAAGGCCGAGCAGGCCGCCGAGACGGGCGCGAACTTCGGCAACCTCATCCTCAAGCAGGGGCACTCCCGGCTCACGGCGTACGCGGCGGTCCGGCTGCGGCGCGACGACCTCGCGACGCGGGCGTGGACGGAGTTCGCCACGGGGGACGGCTACGCGCCCGACCTGCCGTGGAAGTCGGAGAAGGTCACGACGACCCTCAACCCGACGGACGAGGCGGCCTGGGTCTCCACCAACACCACGGCCCTGTACGGCCTGGCCGCCATCCAGAATCTGGCCCTCGTCGGCGACAAACTCCCCACCTGACCCCGACTCCGCCTGGGCCGGGGATTAAAACGTGTCACCGTGACCGCGCGATCACCCTGCACGGTCCCTGGCCCAGGTGCATTGACAGCGAGCAGCAGGAATCGTAGTTTCCTGCACGAAGGATTAAAACGTTTTGAAGGGAGTGTCAGTGCAACGCGTCTGCTTCCTGCTGAAAGTCCGCCCAGAGCGGCTGGCGGAGTACCGCGAACGCCACCGAGACGTCTGGCCGGAGATGCGAGAGGCGCTCGCGCGTACCGGCTGGCACAACTACTCGCTCTTCCTCAAAGACGACGGCCTCCTCGTGGGCTACCTGGAGACCGAGGACTTCGAGGCGGCCAGGAAGGCCATGGCCGAGACCGAGGTCAACGCCCGCTGGCAGGCCGAGATGGCGCCGTTCTTCGAGAGTCTCGACGGGCGGCCCGACGAGGGCATGCACCCGCTGGACGAAGTGTTCCACCTGGATTGATCGGGGAGTAATGACTGACATCAAGGCCGCGCTGCGGGCCCAGCACATCGAGACGCCGTCCTGGGCCTACGGCAACAGCGGCACGCGGTTCAAGGTGTTCGCACAGAAGGGGGTGCCGCGCGACCCGTACGAGAAGCTCGCCGACGCCGCCCAGGTGCACGCCTACACCGGCATCGCCCCCACGGTCGCCCTGCACATCCCGTGGGACAAGGTGGACGACTACGCCGACCTGGCCAGGCACGCCCGCGAGCTGGGCGTGGGCATCGGAGCCATCAACTCCAACGTCTTCCAGGACGACGACTACATGCTGGGCAGCGTCACCAACCCGGACGCGCGGGTGCGCCGCAAGGCCACCGACCACCTGCTCGAGTGCGTGGACATCATGGACGCCACCGGCTCCGACACGCTCAAGCTGTGGTTCTCGGACGGCATCAACTACCCGGGCCAGGACGACATCAGGGCCCGCCAGGACCGCCTGGCCGAGTCACTGGCCGAGGTGTACGGGCGGCTCGGCGAGGGCCAGCGCTTCCTGCTGGAGTACAAGCTGTTCGAGCCCGCCTTCTACGCCACCGACGTGCCCGACTGGGGCACCGCGTACGCCCACTGCGTCAAGCTCGGCCCCAAGGCGCAGGTCGTGGTCGACACCGGCCACCACGCGCCGGGCACCAACATCGAGTTCATCGTGGCGTTCCTGCTGCGCGAGGGCAAGCTCGGCGGGTTCGACTTCAACTCGCGCTTCTACGCCGACGACGACCTGATGGTGGGGGCGGCGGACCCGTTCCAGCTGTTCCGCATCATGTTCGAGGTCGTACGCGGCGGCGGGCTCGACCCCGCGACCGGGGTGGCGTTCATGCTCGACCAGTGCCACAACATCGAGCCCAAGATCCCGGGCCAGATCCGCTCGGTCATGAACGTCCAGGAGGCCACCGCCAAGGCGCTGCTGGTCGACCGGGAGGCGCTGGCCGCCGCCCAGTCCGAGGGCGACGTGCTGGGCGCGAACGCCGTGTTCATGGACGCCTACAACACCGACGTGCGGCCGCTGCTCGCCGAGCTGCGGGAGGAGTCGGGGCTGGCGCCCGACCCGATGACCGCGTACGCCAAGTCCGGATATTTCGAGAAGATCGCCGCCGAGCGTGTCGGCGGCACCCAGGCCGGCTGGGGGGCCTGACCAACCATGGAAGTCGTCAAGGAACTGCTGGAACGCTCTCACCGGCTGGGCGCCGACCCGCGCAACACCAACTACGCGGGCGGCAACACCTCGGCCAAGGGCGCGGCGCCCGACCCGGTCACCGGTGAGGACGTCGAACTCCTCTGGGTCAAGGGCTCGGGCGGCGACCTGGGCACGCTGAAGGAGTCCGGGCTCGCCGTGCTCCGCCTCGACCGGCTCCGCGCGCTCGTGAACGTCTACCCGGGCGTGGAGCGCGAGGACGAGATGGTCGCCGCGTTCGACTACTGCCTGCACGGCAAGGGCGGGGCGGCGCCGTCGATCGACACCGCCATGCACGGCCTGGTCGACTCCGCGCACGTCGACCACCTGCACCCCGACGCCGGGATCGCGCTCGCGACCGCCGCCGACGGCGAGGAGCTGACCGGGCGCGTCTTCGGCGACCGCGTGGTGTGGGTGCCGTGGCGGCGGCCCGGCTTCCAGCTCGGCCTGGACATCGCCGCCATCAAGGAGGCCAACCCGCAGGCCATCGGCTGCATCCTCGGCGGCCACGGCATCACCGCCTGGGGCGCCACGGCGCAGGAGTGCGAGTCGCGCTCGCTGGAGATCATCCGCACCGCGGAGGCGTACCTGGCCGAGCACGGCCGCCCCGACCCGTTCGGCTCGGTGATCTACGCGACCCTGCCCGAGGCCGAGCGGCACGCGCGGGCCGCCGCGCTGTTCCCGCACCTCCGCGGCCTGGCCTCCACCGACGTCCGCGTCGTCGGCCACTACACCGACACGCCCGAGGTGCTGGACTTCGTCTCCCGCGCCGAGCACCCGCGCCTGGCGGCCCTGGGCACGTCCTGCCCCGACCACTTCCTGCGGACCAAGGTCGCGCCGCTGGTGCTCGACCTGCCGCCGGACGCGCCCCTGGAGCAGGCCATCGAACGGCTGCGCGAGCTGCACGCCGCCTACCGCGCGGACTACACCGCCTACTACGACCGCAACGCCACCCCGGACTCGCCGCCCATGCGCGGCGCGGACCCGGCGATCGTGCTGGTGCCGGGCGTCGGAATGTTCTCGTTCGGCAAGGACAAGCAGACCGCCCGCGTGGCCGGCGAGTTCTACGTCAACGCCATCAACGTCATGCGCGGCGCCGAGTCCGTCTCCACGTACGCCCCCATCCCCGAGTCGGAGAAGTTCCGCATCGAGTACTGGGAGCTGGAGGAGGCCAAGCTCCGCCGCATGCCCAAGGCGAAGCCCCTGGCCACCCGCGTCGCGCTGGTGACCGGCGGCGGCTCGGGCATCGGCGCGGCCACCGCCCGCCGCCTGGCCGCCGAGGGCGCGTGCGTGGTGGTCGCCGACCGCGACGTGGCCGCCGCGGAGAAGATCGCCGCCGAGCTCGGCGCGGCCGCGTACCGGGTGTCCGACGTGGCGGCGGCGGTCGCCGTGGACGTCACCTCGGAGGAGCAGGTCGCCGCGGCGGTAAGCGCGGCCGTGCTGGCCTTCGGCGGCGTCGACCTGGTCGTCAACAACGCCGGCCTGTCGCTGTCGCGCTCGCTGCTCGAGACCACCCTGGACGACTGGGACCTGCAGCACGACGTGATGGCCAGGGGCTCGTTCCTGGTGGCGCGCGAGACCGCCCGGGTCCTGATCGACCAGGCGCTGGGCGGCGACATCGTCTACATCTCCTCCAAGAACGCCGTCTTCGCCGGCCCGAACAACGTCGCCTACGGCGCGGCCAAGGCCGACCAGGCGCACCAGGTCCGGCTGCTGGCGGCCGAGCTGGGCCCGCACGGCATCCGCGTCAACGGGATCAACCCGGACGGCGTGGTGCGCGGCTCCGGCATCTTCGCCTCCGGCTGGGGCGCCAACCGCGCAGCCGTCTACGGCGTGGAGGAGGAGAAGCTCGGCGAGTTCTACGCCCAGCGGACCCTGCTCAAGCGCGAGGTCCTGCCCGAGCACGTGGCCGCCGCCGTCTTCGCCCTCACCGGCGACGACCTCACCCACACCACCGGCCTGCACATCCCGGTGGACGCGGGCGTGGCCGCCGCCTTCCTGCGATGACCCTTCAGGAGTAAGCGGCCGCCATCCCGATCACCGTCAGCGTGGCTCCGGCCGCCGTGACCAGGAACCCCCCGGTCACGGCGGCCCGCCGACCCCTGCGCGCGCCCGCCCAGCACATGATCACGTACGGCAGGAAGCCCAGCCCCCCGAACCCGACCGCCGGCAACGTCAAGGCCGCCAGGACCCCCTTCGTCCCGGCCGGCACCGCGCGGTCGCCCTCCGGCGAGAGCCGGGCCCGCGTCACCTCGCCCGCCTCGGAGTCCGGTGAGGCGGCCACGGCCACGGCGGCGCCGCCGGAGTCGGGCGTGAAGATCCCCCGGCAGTCGTACCGGCCCTGGCCCAGCGCCGCGCACGAGGCCACCCGCAGCGTCCCCGGCGTGCCGGTCCGCCCCGCGGCCAGCTCCAGATCGCCGATCGCGAACGCCGCCGGCGCCAGGCACGCCGTCAGCCAGAGCAGAACGAGGACGATCCGCCCCAGCCGCCCCGGGTCTCTCCCGCCAGGGGTAACGAACTGCACATCGGGCAAGAAGTCGCTCATGCGCCCCATCGTCGCCGCCCCCGCTGGGCATTCACCTGCAGCCGACTGGGAACACTCCCCGTCTCACCATGTGGTCATCTGGACGCCTCCAGCTTGCATGTCCATCCCGTGAAGTGCATTATCTTCACAGTAAGGTCATGAGCAATGATGCATGAATATACAGAAGAGAGGGCTGAATGAGGGCAGCTGTCGCGGGGGCCAGCGGCTACGCGGGGGGAGAGCTGCTCCGCCTCCTCCTCGGTCACCCCGAATTCGAAATCGGCGCGCTCACCGCGGCGTCCAGCGCGGGCAGCCGCCTCGGCGCCCACCAACCGCACCTGCCCCAGCTGGCCGAGCGGGTCATCGAGGACACCGCCGCCGACACGCTGGCCGGGCATGACGTCGTCTTCCTCGCCCTGCCGCACGGCCACTCGGCCGCCGTCGCCGCCCAGCTCGACGCGGAGACGATCGTCGTCGACTGCGGCGCCGACCACCGGCTCACCGACCCGGCCGCCTGGCAGGAGTTCTACGGCGGCGAGCACGCCGGGTCCTGGCCGTACGGGCTGCCCGAGCTGCCCGGCCAGCGGGAGATCCTCAAGACGGCCAGGCGCATCGCGGTCCCCGGCTGCTACCCGACCTCGGTCCTGCTGGCCCTGTCGCCCGCGTTCGCCGCGGGCCTGGCCGAGCCGGACGTGGTCGTCGTGGCCGCCAGCGGCACCAGCGGCGCCGGCAAGTCGCTCAAGCCCAACCTGCTCGGCAGCGAGGTCATGGGCTCGGTCAGCGCGTACGGCGTGGGCGGCGTCCACCGGCACACGCCCGAGATGGAGCAGGGCCTGTCGGCCGTGGCCGGGACCTCGGTCCGCGTCTCGTTCACCCCGACGCTGGCCCCCATGAGCCGTGGCATCCTCGCCACCTGCACCGCTCCGGCCGCGCCCGGCCTCACCAAGGAGTCGCTGCGGACGGCGTACGAGGCCGCGCTGAAGGCGGAGCCGTTCGTCAAGCTGCTGCCCGAGGGCACGTGGCCGGCCACGTCCATGACCTACGGCGCCAACACCGCCGCCCTGCAGGTGACGCTCGACGAGCGCGCGGGCCGCGTGGTCGCCGTCATCGCCATCGACAATCTCACCAAGGGCACGGCCGGAGGCGCCGTCCAGAGCGTGAACCTCGCACTCGGCCTCCCCGAAGAGTTCGGCCTTCCCCTGACAGGAGTCGCACCGTGAGAGAGCGCAGCGAACGAACCAATGGGCACGGGCGTCCTACGCTTGCGTTGCCGACGAAGGAGGCGGCGTGAGCGTAACCGCACCACTCGGTTTTCGGGCCGCGGGCATCGCCGCCGGGATCAAGTCCGGCGGCTCGCGTGACCTGGCCCTCGTCGTCAACGACGGGCCCAGCAGGGCCGCCGCGGGCGTCTTCACCGCCAACCGCGTGAAGGCCGCCCCCGTGCTGTGGTCGCAGCAGGTCCTGGCGGGCGGACGGCTGCGCGCGGTCGTGCTCAACTCCGGCGGCGCCAACGCCTGCACCGGCCCCGAGGGCTTCCAGGACACCCACGCCACCGCCGAGAAGGTGGCCGAGGTGCTCCAGGACTCCGCGGGCGAGGTCGCGGTCTGCTCCACCGGCCTGATCGGCGAGCGGCTGCCGATGGACGCGCTGCTGACCGGTGTCGAGACCGTCTCCACCCAGCTCTCGCGCGACGGCGGCCTGGCCGCCGCCGACGCCATCCGCACCACGGACACCGTCTCCAAGATCTCCTTCCGGCGCGGCAGCGGCTACATGGTCGGCGGCATGGCCAAGGGCGCGGGCATGCTCGCCCCCGCGCTGGCCACGATGCTGTGCGTGATCACCACGGACGCCGACCTCACCAGCGAGGAGCTCGACGCCGCGCTGCGCGGGGCCACGGCCAGGACGTTCGACCGCCTCGACACCGACGGCTGCATGTCCACCAACGACACCGTGCTCCTGCTGGCCAGCGGCGCCGCCGGGGTCAAGCCGGACCTCGCCGAGTTCGGGCAGAAGGTCCACGAGGTCTGCGCCGACCTGGCCAGGCAGCTCCTGGTCGACGCCGAGGGCGCCTCCAAGGCCATCGCCATCGAGGTCATCGGCGCCGACTCGGAGGACGACGCGGTCAAGGTCGGCCGCACGGTCTCCCGTTCCAACCTGCTCAAGTGCGCCATCCACGGCGAGGACCCCAACTGGGGCCGCGTCCTGGCCGCCGTCGGCACCACCGACGCGGTGTTCGAGCCCGACCGCCTCAACGTGGCCATCAACGGCATCTGGATCTGCCGCGGCGGCGCGGTCGGCGACGACCGCTCCAAGGTGGACATGCGCCCCAGGGACGTGACGATCACGATCGACCTGTCGGCGGGCCCGCACACCGCGACCGTGCACACCACGGACCTGACGGCCGAGTACGTCCACGAGAACTCGGCGTACTCCTCATGAGGACCCTCAGCGCGCAGGCCAAGGCCGAGTCGTTGATCGAGGCGCTGCCCTGGCTCACCCGCTTCCACGGCGCGACCGTCGTCATCAAGTACGGCGGCAACGCCATGACCGACGAGTCGCTCAAGTCCGGCTTCGCCGAGGACGTCGTCTTCCTGCAGCACGCGGGCCTGCGCCCGGTCGTCGTGCACGGCGGCGGGCCGCAGATCAGCAGCGCGCTCGCCAGGCTGGGCATCGAGTCCACGTTCACCGCCGGGCTGCGGGTCACCACGCCGGAGGCCATGGAGGTCGTCAGGATGGTCCTGGTCGGCCAGGTCAACCGCGACATCGTGGGCCTGGTCAACCGGCACGGCCCGTTCGCCGTCGGCATGTCCGGCGAGGACGCCCACCTGTTCACGGCCGTGCGCAAGCACGCGATCGTGGACGGCGAGCCCGTGGACATCGGCCAGGTCGGCGAGATCATCAAGGTCGATCCGGGCGCGGTGGGGGCTCTGATCGACAACGGCCGCATTCCGATCGTCTCCAGCGTGGCGCGCGGGGACGACGGGGAGATCTACAACGTGAACGCCGACACTGCCGCGGCCGCGCTGGCCGTGGCGCTCGAGGCGCAGAAACTGATCGTCCTCACCGACGTCGAGGGCCTGTACGCCAACTGGCCCGACGACACCGACGTGATCGACCAGCTCAGCGCCGGCGAGCTGGAGACGCTGATGCCGACGCTGTCCAGCGGCATGGTCCCCAAGATGGAGGCCTGCCTGACCGCGGTCCAGGGCGGCGTCCCGCAGGCCCACGTGCTCGACGGGCGCGTGCCGCACTCACTGCTGCTTGAGATATTCACCAATGAGGGAATCGGAACGATGGTGATGCCCGGATGAGCGAGCGAATCGATAAGTACAGCAGCCTTAGGTTCATGCGGACGACGGAGTCGGCCGCATGAACCTGTACAAAAGGTTCGAGACGGCCTTCATGCCCAACTACGGCGTGCCGCCGGTGGCGCTGGCACGAGGCGAGGGCACTCGCGTCTGGGACGTGGACGGCAACGAATACCTCGACTTCATCGGCGGCATCGCGACCAGCTCGCTCGGTCACGCCCACCCCGCCCTGGTCGAGGCCGTCTCCAAGCAGGTCGCCACGATCGCGCACACCAGCAACCTGTTCCTGCACGAGCCCGAGGTGCTGCTCGCCGAGAAGCTCCTCACCCTGCTGAACGCCCCGGGCAAGGTCTTCTTCGCCAACTCGGGCACCGAGGCGAACGAGGCCGCCTACAAGCTCGCCCTCAAGTACGGCAGGCGCGAGGGCCGCTCCTACTTCGTGGCCGCCGAGAACGGCTTCCACGGCCGCACGATCGGCGCGCTGTCGCTGACCGGCAAGCCGTCGATCCGCGACCAGTTCGGCCCGTTCCCCGTCGACGTGCGCTTCGTCCCGTACGGCGACGCCGATGCGCTCAAGGAGGCCGTGACCGGCGACTGCATCGCGGTCTTCCTGGAGCCCACCCAGGGCGAGGCCGGCGTCGTGCCGCCGCCCGAGGGCTACTTCGAGGCGGCCCGCGAGATCTGCGACTCCACCGGCGCCCTCCTGGTCGCCGACGAGATCCAGTCCGCGATCGGCCGCACCGGCCACTGGTTCGCGCACCAGGCCGACGGCGTCACGCCCGACATCCTGACCCTGGCCAAGGGTCTGGGCGGCGGGCTGCCGATCGGCGCGTGCATCGGGTTCGGCGACGCGGGCAAGCTGTTCGCCAAGGGCGACCACGGCTCGACGTTCGGCGGCAACCCGGTCGCGTGCGCCGCGGCCCTGGCCGTGCTCGGCAACCTCGACCTCGACCACGTCAAGTCGGCCTCCGCGCGGCTGCGCTCCGGCCTGGAGTCGGTCCGGCACCCGCTGCTGAAGGGCGTGCGCGGGCGCGGCCTCTGGCTGGCCACCGTGCTGACCGAGCCGCGCGCGGCCGAGGTCCAGAAGGCCGCCCAGGGTGCCGGCTTCCTGGTCAACGCCCTCCAGCCGGACGCCGTGCGCCTCGCGCCGCCGCTGGTGGTCACGGCGCAGGAGATCGACACGCTCGTGGCCGCGTACCCGGCGATCCTCACGGAGGCGGCCAAGTGACCGTGCGACACGGCGCGGACTCGGCGCAAATCAGACACTTCCTGCGCGACGACGACCTCACGCCCGCCGAGCAGGCGGAGGTGCTCGACCTCGCCGCGGCCATGAAGAAGGACCGCTTCGGCTACCGCCCGTTCGAGGGCCCGCAGACGGTCGCGGTCCTGTTCGACAAGCCGTCGGCCCGCACCCGCGTCTCCTTCCACACCGGCATCGGCGAGCTCGGCGGCCTGCCGCTGGTCGTGGACAACGTCTCGGTCCTCATGGGCCGCGGCGAGCCCACCGCCGACATCGCCCGGGTGCTCGACCGGCAGGTCTCCGCCATCGTGTGGCGCACCACCGGGCAGGAGCTCATCGAGGAGATGGCCGCGCACTCCCGGGTGCCGGTCGTCAACGCGCTCACCGACGAGTTCCACCCCTGCCAGATCCTGGCCGACCTGCAGACCGTTCAGGAGAGGCTGGGCCGGACCGCCGGGGTCACGCTCACCTACCTGGGCGACGGCGCCAACAACATGGCCCACTCCTACCTGCTCGGCGGGGCCACCGCCGGCATGCACGTACGGATCGCGGCCCCGGCCGCCTACCAGCCCGACGCGGTCATCCTCGACCAGGCCGCCGCCATCGCCGCCACGACGGGCGGCTCGGTGATAGCGCTGTCCGACCCGGTGGCCGCCACCCAGGGCACGCACGTGATCGCCACCGACACGTGGGTGTCGATGGGCCAGGACGGCAAGGAGGAGCGGGTCGCCGCGCTCATGCCGTACCAGGTGAACTCCGAGCTGCTCGAGCACGCCGCACCCGACGCGATCGTGCTGCACTGCCTGCCCGCCTACCGCGACTACGAGATCACCGACGAGGTCCTCGAAGGCCCGAGGAGCGTCGTGTGGGACCAGGCGGAGAACCGGCTGCACGCCCAGAAGGCGCTCCTCCACTGGCTGGTGTCACGGGTGCCCTCGCGGAGCGAGGGCACCGATAAGCACAGCAATGACGTCATGAGGCCGGAGGGCTCATGACGATTCCGATGACCAAGGCGGCGCGGCAGGCGAAGATCACCGATCTGCTGATGCGGCAGCCCGTGCGCTCCCAGCCGGAGCTGGCCAAGCTGCTGGCCGAGAGCGGCGTCGAGGTCACCCAGGCCACGCTCTCGCGTGACCTCGACGAGCTCGGCGCGCTCAAGCTGCGCGCCGACGACGGATCCCTGGTCTACGCCCTGCCCGGCGAGGGCGGGGCCCGGATCCCG
Source organism: Nonomuraea sp. NPDC005650 (assembly GCF_040605375.1). Lineage (NCBI taxonomy): Bacteria > Bacillati > Actinomycetota > Actinomycetes > Streptosporangiales > Streptosporangiaceae > Nonomuraea > Nonomuraea sp. NPDC005650. The sequence continues at coordinate 8,218 of NZ_JBEXCR010000014.1, read as the reverse complement.
CTCACCCGGCTGGGCACCGGCGAGAGCCCGGCCGCGCGGCTGCACCGCATCGCGGAGGAGCTGCTGGTCGGCGCCGAGGCGTCGGCCAACTTGATCATCGTACGCACTCCGCCGGGCGCGGCCCAGTTCCTGGCCTCCGCCATCGACCACGCCGACTGGGAGTCGATCCTCGGCACCGTCGCCGGAGACGACACGATTCTCGTCATCAGCCGCGACCCAGCCGGCGGCCAGGCCGTCGCGGACGCGCTGCTGAAGGTGGCCGACCGGCGCGCCTAGCGCGCCGCCGAGCCGAGATCCGCATGATCCTGTACGGCGGGCCGGCCACTGTCTCGGGCCGCACCAAGATCGCCGCCGCACGAGACGCCAAGAAGGGGTGACTTGCACTATGGTCGCGGGGGACACGAAGGAGATAACGGTGAGTGATGGCAAGCCGATGCGGCTGTGGGGCGGTCGCTTCGAGAGCGGCCCGTCCGACGCGCTGGCCCGGCTGTCGGTGAGCGTGCACTTCGACTGGCGGCTCGTGCCGTACGACCTGGCCGCGTCCAGGGCGCACGCCCGCGTGCTGCACCGGGCGGAGCTGCTGAGCGACGAGGAGCTCGAGCGCATGATCGACGCGCTCGACGACCTGGAGCGGGCCTGCAAGGCGGGCGAGTTCCGGCCGACGGTCGCCGACGAGGACGTGCACACGGCGCTGGAGCGCGGCCTGCTGGAGCGGCTCGGCTCGCTGGGCGGCAAGCTCCGCGCGGGGCGCTCGCGCAACGACCAGATCGCCACCGACCTGCGCCTCTATCTGCGCGATCACGCCCGCACGATCGTCTCCCGCTTGGTCGAGCTGGAGACGGCGCTCATGGCCCAGGCAGAGCAGCACGCCGAGACGGCCGCACCCGGCATGACACACCTGCAGCACGCGCAGCCGGTGTCGTTCGGCCACCAGCTCCTGGCCCACGTGCACGCCTTCGCCCGCGACATCGACCGGCTCACCGACTGGGACAAGCGCGCCGCGATCTCCCCGCTCGGAGCCGGCGCGCTGGCGGGCTCGTCGCTGCCGCTCGACCCGCAGGCCGTGGCCGAGGAGCTCGGCTTCGCGGCCGCCGCGCCCAACTCGATGGACGCCGTCTCCGACCGTGACTTCGCGGCGGAGTTCCTGTTCGACGCGGCCATGATCGGCGTGCACCTGTCGCGGCTGGGCGAGGAGATCGTCCTGTGGGCCTCGCAGGAGTTCCGCTGGATCGAGATGGACGACGCCTACTCCACCGGCTCGTCGATCATGCCCCAGAAGAAGAACCCCGACGTCGCCGAGCTGGCCCGCGGCAAGTCCGGCCGCCTGATCGGCAACCTGATGTCGCTGCTGACCACGCTCAAGGGCCTGCCGCTGACCTACAACCGCGACCTGCAGGAGGACAAGGAGCCCGTCTTCGACGCCGTCGACACGCTGCTGCTGGTCCTGCCCGCGGTGGCCGGTCTGGTCGCGACCATGCGGGTCAACACCGCCCGCATGGAGTCCTCGGCGCCCGACGGGTTCGCGCTGGCCACCGACCTGGCCGAGCTGCTCGTACGCCGCGGGGTCCCCTTCCGCGAGGCCCACGAGGCGGTCGGCCACCTGGTGGTGTGGTGCCAGGTCAACGACAAGGACCTCGGCGACCTCACCGACGAGGAGCTGGTCAAGGTGTCCGCGCACCTGACGCCCGACGTGCGCGACGTGCTCAACGTGCCCGGCGCCCTGGCCGCGCGCAAGGCCCACGGCGGCACCGCGCCCGACCGCGTCCGCGACCAGCTCGTCTCGCTGCGGGAGGCGGTCGACACGCAGGCGGCATGGGCAGCGGGGAGCTGAGCTCCGCCGCGCTGCCGCGGGGGTTCTTCGACCGGCCGTCGCACGAGGTGGCGCCCGAGCTGCTCGGGCGCGTGCTCGCGCACGGCCCGGTCGCCGTGCGCCTGACCGAGGTCGAGGCGTACGGCGGCCCCGGTGAGGACCCGGCGGCGCACACCTACCGGGGCAGGACGCCGCGCAACGCCGTGATGTTCGGCCCGCCGGGGCACCTGTACGTGTACTTCACGTACGGCATGCACTTCTGCGCGAACCTGGTGTGCCTGCCGGAAGGCTTCGGCTCGGCCGTGCTGCTGCGGGCCGGCGAGGTGGTGGCGGGCATCGACGAGGCCCGCGCCCGGCGCTCCGGCAACGGCAGGGCGATCCCCGACCGGGACCTCGCGCGCGGCCCGGCCAGACTGGCCGTGGTCCTCGGCCTGCTGCGCGAGCACAACGGCCTCGACGCGATCGCGCCGGCGCCCATCGCCTCCGGCCGCCGGTTGACCGGCGTGCCCCATGGGGCCGCGGCGGTCCTGGAAGGCATCCCGGCGGGGGTGGAGTCGGTCAGCTCAGGTCCGCGTACCGGCATCTCGACCGCCAAGGACACGCCGTGGCGGTTCTGGATCGACGGCGACCCGACCGTGTCGCCCTACCGCGCTCACGTACCCCGCCGCCGCAACGCCGCGGCCACCTCGGTCGGAGGGGCGTCCAAGTCGTGACGGCTGAAGATGTGCAGGTGGTCGCCGGTGTCGATCTCCAGGATCTCGCTCCGCCGCCCCCAGCGCCTGCCCACGTCGACCTTGATGTCCCGGATCGCCTCCCATGGCACGTGCCGCCTGCCCGCGAACCCGTGCACCACGGTGATGCCGCTCTGGTCGGCCGCCAGCCGTACGGGGGCGATCAGATCACGCAGCCCCATCGCTCCGACCAGCACGGTTGCCGGGACGGCCAGGATCACGCCGCGGACATCTCCGGAGGCCCACCAGTAGACGGCGAGCCCAGCACACGCCAGAGCCCCTAAAATCTTGAAAACGGCCAGCTCGCGACGGACCCTCCACATGGAGACAGAGCGTATCCAAGTGGCGGTTCGCCCACGCGATCGGGCACGCTTGTCATACCTAACGTCCAACATGTCCAACGTCTCAACGGAAAGCCGGCACCCGTGACCGACATTCTCGATGACCTCGCGTGGCGAGGGCTTATCGCTCAGTCCACCGACCTCGACGCCCTGCGCGCGTCCATGGCCAAGGGCCCGATCACGGTCTATTCCGGTTTTGACCCCACCGCCCCCTCCTTGCACGTCGGCCACTTCGTGCCGCTGCTCACGCTGCGCCGCCTCCAGCTCGCCGGGCACCGCCCGATCGGCCTGGTCGGCGGCGCCACCGGCCTGATCGGCGACCCGAGCGGGCGCAACAGCGAGCGCTCGCTCAACGCCGCCGAGGTCGTGGCGGAATGGGTGGAGCGCCTGCGCGGACAGGTCGGGCGTTTCCTCGACTTCGACGTCCAGCCGAACGCCGCCCGCATGGTCAGCAACCTCGACTGGACCGGCGAGCTGAGCGCCATCGGCTTCCTGCGCGACATCGGCAAGCACTTCCCGGTCAACCGCATGCTCGCCAGGGAGTCCGTCTCCGCGCGCCTGCAGGGGGAGGGGCTGAGCTACACCGAGTTCAGCTACCAGATCCTGCAGGCCAACGACTACCTGGAGCTGTTCCGCCGCTACGACTGCACGCTGCAGATCGGCGGCAGCGACCAGTGGGGCAACATCACGGCCGGCGCCGACCTGGTCCGCCGCATCGAGGGCGCGCACGTCCACGCGCTCACCCTGCCGCTGATCACGAAGGCCGACGGCACCAAGTTCGGCAAGACGGCGGGCGGCGCCCTCTGGCTCGACCCGGAGATGACCTCGCCGTACGCCTTCTACCAGTACTTCCTCAACTCCGACGACCGTGACGTGATCCACTACCTCAAGGTCTTCACGTTCAAGAGCCGCGAGGAGATCGAGGCCCTGGAGAAGGCCGTCGCCGAGCGCCCCTTCGCCCGCGAGGCGCAGCGGACGCTCGCCGAGGACCTCACCGAGCTGCTCCACGGCAAGCAGGAGCTCGACGCGGTCGTGGCGGCCTCGAAGGCGCTCTTCGGCCAGGGCGCGCTGGAAGACCTGCCCGCCTCCACGCTGGGTGCGGCGCTGGCCGAAGTGCCGAAGGCCGTGATCCCGGAGGTCGGGGCGCCGTTCGTGGACCTCCTGGCCGACAGCGGCCTGGTGGAGTCGAAGTCGGCGGCCAGGCGGGCGGTGAAGGAGGGCGGGGCGTACCTCAACAACGTCAAGATCACCGACGAGGCGTACGTGCCGGGTTCGGAGGACCTGCTGCACGGGCGGTTCATGGTGCTCCGGCGCGGCAAGAAGTCGATCGGCGGGGTCGAGGTCGGCTGACCTCCGTACACCGAAGCGGGCCCTTCCCTGTTCGTCGGGGAAGGGCCCGCTTTCTTGCTGGGGAGGGCCCGCTTTCTTGTTGGGGGAAGGGCTCGCTTTCGCGTCATCCGATCACCGTCATCCGATCACCGTCATCCGATCACCGTCATCCGATCACCGTCATCCGATCACCGTCATCCGATCACCGTCATCCGATCATCGCCGGACGAACAGCGCCACCGTCAGCCCCGGCAGCTCGGCCGAGTGCTTGGCCAGGCTCAGCTTGAACCCCGCCTTCACCACTTCGCCGACCCGCGGAACCGCGTCGCCGTCGAGGCCCGACTGCTTGCTCCCGCGCCACACCACCCACACCCGCTCGCGCCCGTCCAGCGCCGCCGCCGCGTCGGCCCGTTCCGGGTACCCGAACCCGTCGGACGAGGGCTCCTCACCGCTCTTGAGCACATCGACGGGCATCAAGGAGTCCGCGTAGTACTCGAATCCGGTGCGGAGCTGGCTCTGGCCGTACACGATCGCGTCGTCGGGTTCGGCCTTGATCACGCGCAGGGCCCAGGGGATGTTCTCGAAACGTCCGTTCTCCTCACGTACCGTGATGTGCTCCTGGACGGACAGCGCGCACCCGAGCAGCACCACCACGACCGCGGCCACCACCTGGAACCGGGGGAGCGCCGCCACGGCGAGCCCGGCCAGCAGCGCCAGCGCGGGGGCGGTCACGAACAGGTACCGATCCACGTAGACGGGCGTCACGAGCTGCGACACGGCGAGCAGCAGCACCGGGGGCAACACCAGCCATCCCACCAGCGCGAACACCCACACCCTGCCCACCACCGGTCCCGCGCCTTCACCCGGCGCCACCGATTCCGCGCTCCCGTGCGGCGTAAACGGTTCCGCGTCCCCGCGCGACGCTCTTGGGTCCGCGCTCCCGCGCACTGCCACCGGTTGCGCGTCCCCCCGCGAGGTCCTCCACAGCAGCACCGCACCGGCCAGCGCCAAGACGAACAACATCACGCCCAGCCCGGTCGCACCCGCCGCCATCTTCGGGAATTTGAGCCACACCTCCGGCCCACGCTGCGGGATCCAGCTGATCGCGTGCCGCTCCCCGAACCCCACCAGCCCCAGCACCGCGGCGGGCACGCTCCCGACGGCCATGGCCGCCAGCATCGGCACCACCCAGGCCCGCCGTGCCAGCAGCAGGTGGGCGGGCAGCACCAGTACGGCGAACAGGTGGGTGGAGCACACGAGGGCCACCGCGACCCCGTACACCACCCACCGCCTGGCCTCGGAGCGCTCCACGGCCCGATGCAGCGCCCAGAACGAGAACACCACCGCGGCCGCGGCGAACGCGTACGACCTGGCGAAGGCCCCGAAGTAGGACACCGAGGGCAGTATCGCGAAGATGGCGGCCGCGATCACCCCTGCTCGCGTGCTGTGCAGCCGCCGCCCCAGATCGACGAGAAACCAGGCGGCCACGCCGATCCCCACCGCCGACGGCAGCCGCAACCACAGCTCCGCCGTGCCCGCCTTCACCCACAAGTGCATGAACAGGTAGTACGGGAGGAAGTGACCGTCGATGTGCCGCGCCAGCTCCCACATCCCGGACAGCGAACGGGAGGCGGCGCTGATGGTGGCCAGTTCGTCGCCGTTCAGGGTGGCGGACCCCGTACCCGTGAATGCCGCGATGCCGGCGACCACGGACATCCACCACGGGGTGGCGCCTGTACGGGGGCGTTTGGCGGGGCGGGCGGGGGGAGCGAGCGTGGCGGCAGTGGTCACCGGGGCAGGATACGCGGGTGAAGGTTGGGATTATTCGCGTTCGCCCCTTATGCAGGACTGCGGGGGAGCCCGGCCGGGACACCCAGCCGGCCCTTGCGCGATCACGGTCCCACGAACGTCTCACCCCAGAACCGATCCGACCCGCCTGCGTGGAGGCTCTTCCGTCCGGCCGCCCGCGCCGGGGTTCTCCCGCCCGGCCGTCCGCATCGAACCCACCCGTGCGGCCATCCGCATCGGAACCACCCGCTCAGCCGTCTCCGTCAGGCCGCTCCGCTGGCCGTCCGCGTGCTGGTTCTTCCGTCCGGCTGCCTGGGCCGGGTCCACCCCGCTCGGCCGTCCGAGTCGGGTTTCCCCGTCCGGCCTCCGCGCCGGATTCATCCACCCGAGCCGTCCACGTCGGCGTTCTCCAGCCCGGCCATCCACGCCAAAACCGCCCGCCCGAGCATCGGCACCGGATCCACCCGTACGGCTATCTGCGTTGAGCAACGCCTGCCGCTCACACAGCAGCCGTGCAGCGCTTCAAGCACGGCGCCTTCCTGGCAACCGCGGCCCGCCGGGCACGTCCAAGACAGCAGTGCGCCCCCTCCCCGTGCCCCTGTGCCGAGCCCACCAGCCATCCCCTCATCCGCGCCGAGCACCTACGGACAGCGCCCCTTGAGAAGAGAACCCTTACGGCACCTGAGAGACACCCGGGGATGGCGTCGCCGGGACCGACGCGGTCATTGCCGAGTGACGCGTGTCGGCTTCATAACAATCACCACCCGCCGCTCGGCATCCCCAACCGGCCGCTCGTATTCCAGCCCGTACCGATTGGCCAGCACGTCGAAGAAGTCACCCGAGGGGTCGGGGTCCACCCGTTCGACCACGCCACGGATCTCCAGGTAGCGGTACGGCTGCTCAGGATCGTTGATAGAGACCGCTATCTGCGGATGTTGCACGACATTTCGGTACTTCATGCGATCCGTGGTGGTCGTGAAGCGCAAGTACTCCCCATCCCAGATCGTCCAGACCGGGTTCACGTTGGGCGCCCCGTCGGCCCCGATCGTCGCCAGGTGGGCGAACAGCGGGCGCTCCAGCAGGTCCAAGTGGCTGTCGGGAATGATCACGTCTCTCCTCCAAAGCGTAGATACGTACGAGGTTATCAAAGCTTTGATACCTATCAATGTTGTACTATTCCTGCCATGGGGATGCCTGTAGACGAACGCCTCGGTCTGGACATCAAGCGCGCGGAGCAGACCCTGATCGCGGCCAAGCAGGCCGCCGTCCGGCCGGCGGGACTGACCGTTCCCCAGTACGCGACGCTGCTCGCGCTGGTCGGCAACCCCGGCATCTCGGGCGCGGCGCTGGCGAGAGCGTGCCTGGTCACACCCCAGGCCATGACCGTCGTCCTCAAGAACCTGGAGGAACGCGGCTTCGTCGAACGCTCATCGCACCCGTGGCACCGCAACGTTCTGGAGACCCGGCTGACCGAGGCCGGGCACGCGGCGCTGACGGCGGCGGACGAGCGGGCCACAGTGATCGAACGGGCGATCGCGAGCGAGTTCAGTGCGGAGGAGCGGGAGCAGCTGCGGAGCCTGCTGGCCCGATGCAACGAGGCGATCGCCCGCGCAACCCTGGAACTGTGACGCCAGTGAAGGCAGGCCGGTTGTGTCGCTGGGCGGGGTCGAGGGCGGGGGATGTGGGGTGCCCGCCACTGGGTGTCCGCCATTCGGCGGGATGGCCGTGACACGCCCTCTGGCGAGGCGATTTGACGTGTCGCCGATCGCGACCTAGTCTTTCAGTTCGCGCCGGGAGTGAGCCGGACGCCGATCACGGCGGACGGGCCCCTGCGCAAGCCCTTTGAAATGACGAGCCACTTGGCGGAGCCGCTTCGGCGCGCTCGGAGCCTGGGTCGTCGTCTGGCGCGCTTGAGATCACCGGAAAATCGGTTGATTCGACAGGCTCTGGATGACACGGTAAGTTACGAGGGTTGCCCTGGGACAACCGGGGTGCACCATCCTAAGCAAGTCTGAGTGGTACCCAGTAAATCCCTTGGATTTGACGGATGCCGAACAGCTCGGTAAATTTTAGGAAAACGCGAGGCACGCCTCCGAGCGAAAGTCGAGAGACTTGAGCGAAGATGTACGCGTCCGTTTCTTGAGAACTCAACAGTGTGTTAAAAGCCAGTGCATGAGTAACACATGCATATCCCCGTCATTATTGACGGTTATTGCTTG